>JAPHTQ010000061.1 GCA_026196275.1 Gammaproteobacteria bacterium | reverse complement strand
CACGACCCGGCCCTGCTGGGGCTGAACCTGGGGCGCCTGGGCTTCCTCACCGATATATCTCCCTCGGAGATGACCGAGCGACTCGATGCCATCCTGGCAGGTCGTTACAGTGAGGACAAGCGGTTCCTGCTTCACTGCCGCATCCTCCGCGATGGCGAGTTGATCAATGAAAGTGACGCCTTCAATGACGTAGTGGTACACAAGTGGGATGTAGCGCGCATGATTGAGGTGGACACCTACGTCAACGGCACTTTCGTCAACACCCTGCGCTCGGACGGGCTTATCGTCTCCACCCCCACCGGCTCCACCGCCTACGCCCTCTCCGGTGGTGGCCCGATCCTCCAGCCGTGCCTGAACGCAGTGATTCTGGTACCGATCTGTCCCCACACCATGAGCAATCGCCCCATCGTGGTGGATGCCGATACCGTGGTTGAGATCGTGGTCAAGGGGCAGGAGCAGACCCACGCCCAGGTCAGCTGTGACGGCCAGATCAACCTCGGACTGGTAGCCGGGGATCGCATCCAGATCCGCAAGAAAGAACACACCGTGCGCCTGATCCACCCCGATGAGCATGATCACTTCCACATTCTACGCGCCAAACTCAACTGGGGCTGAAATACCGTGGGATCACGAAGGCGTGAGGGCGTAAGAGCGAAATGGCCATTACTCCGGCTGGCGGGTCTGCCTTTCCACGCCCTCCAGCCCTGATGCACTACCGCAGATAAAACGACATGCTCAAACACCTCCATATCCGCAATTTTGCCATCGTCGAATCGTTGGAACTCGATTTTCAGCAGGGCATGAGTGTCCTCAGTGGTGAGACCGGGGCCGGCAAGTCGATCCTGCTCGATGCCCTGGGGCTGACCCTGGGCGATCGCGCCGACAGCAACGTGATCCGTCCCGGTGCCGAGCGTGCCGAGATCAGTGCCAGCTTCGATGTCACCGCTCTGCCGGCAGTGACGGCCTGGCTGGGGGAGCGGGAACTGGAGATGGACGGCGAGTGTATCCTGCGCCGCAGCATCGGCACCGACGGCCGCTCCCGTGGTTACATCAACGGCCAGCCCTCACCGGTACAGGCGCTCAAGGAGCTGGGCGAGCAGCTGGTAGATATCCACGGGCAGCACGCCCATCAGTCACTGCTCAAGCGCGATGTCCAACGCCAGCTTCTGGACGCCTTCGCCGGGCAATTACCGTTGGCGAAACAGACCGCCAGCGCCTTCCGTCGCTGGCAACAGCTGCGGCAGGAGTTCGACGAACTGAGCCGTGTCAGTGCAGAGCGCGATGCCCGTCAGGATCTCCTTCGCTACCAGGTCGACGAGCTCAAGGCACTGAAGCTTAAAACCGGCGAACTGGAGGAGCTTGACCATGAGCAGCATCGCCTGGCCAATGTCAACCGCCTGCTTGAGGGGGCGCAGTCGGCTGTCACCCGTCTTTATGAAGGTGAACAGCACAGCGCTGCCAGTCTGCTTGAACTAACCTTGGGCGAGTTGCAGCCCCTGCTGGCGTTCGATTCGGCGCTGGGCAGCTGCTGCGAAATGCTTGAAAGCGCGGTAATCCAGGTCAAGGAGGCCTCCACCGAGCTGCGCCACTATGCCGATAGCCTGGAACTGGACCCGGAGCAGTTGGCACAGGTCGAGCAGCGGCTCACCGCCATCCATGACCTGGCGCGCAAGCACCGGGTTGAGCCGGCGGCCCTGCCAGCCCTGCAGGAGCAGCTGCAGCAGGAACTGGAGCAGCTGGATAACGCCGGAAGCCGACTGCAGGGAATGCAGAGTGAAATCGAACAGCTGCGGGCAGAATACGAAAAGCTGGCCGGCAAACTGCGCAAGGGGCGCCAGGCGGCAGCGAAAAAACTGGCCGAGGCGGTCAGTGCCAACATGCAGGAGCTTGGAATGAGCGGCGGACATTTTGATGTGTTCCTGCAACCACTGGAGAAAGGCCCCTCCGCCAACGGCCTGGAGGGGGTGGAACTGCAGGTCAGCGCCAACCCGGGCCAGCCGCTGCGACCGTTGGGCAAGGTGGCCTCAGGCGGGGAGCTCTCACGCATCAGCCTCGCCATTCAGGTGATCACCGCCGGCCAGGAGGGGATCCCCACCCTGATCTTCGACGAGGTGGACGTTGGCGTCGGCGGCGGTGTCGCCGAGATGGTTGGACGGCAGCTGCGGCGGCTGGGGGAAAACCGTCAGGTACTCTGCGTCACCCACCAGCCACAGGTAGCGGCGCAAGGACATCACCACTTTCGCATCAGTAAACAGAGCAATGGCGCACAAACACGCACCGAGGTGCACCCCATCGAGGCGGAGGTACGTGTGGAAGAGGTGGCGCGGATGTCAGGTGGGGTCAAAATCACCGAGCAGACCCTGGAGCATGCCCGCGAGCTGATTGCCCAGGCATCGAGGGGGTAAGATTCAAGGTTCAAGGTTCAAGGTTCAAGGAGCAGCATGCTGCCGCGATTGGCTGAGGCACAAGACGCCTTCACCCCTTACTCTTTACCTTTCGCCCTCTCCTGGCATTCCGGACAGATCCCCTGGATGATAAGGCTGTGGTCGGTCATGGCGTAGCCATACTCCCTGGCGATGATCTTCTGCCGTTGCTCGATGGTTTCATCGAGAAACTCATCCACCCGGCCACACTTGATACACAGAATATGGTCATGGTGGTGTCCCTCGTTAAGCTCAAACACCGAATGGCCACCCTCGAAATTATGGCGGAACACCAGTCCGGCACTCTCAAACTGGGTCAGCACCCGGTAGACCGTGGCGATCCCCACATCCTCGCTGGTCTCCAGCAGCGCCTTGTAGACATCCTCGGCGCTCAGATGTCGCATTTCGGACTGTTCCAGGATCTCAAGGATCTTGATGCGAGGCAGGGTCGCCTTGAGGCCGGCTTTTTTCAGTTCCTGTGTACTGATTTCACTCATAGTTGTCGCAGCCCATTTCACCATTGTGTATCATGCACATAATTATCGACCGACACTAAGCGAAATGCAAAAGATTCTCATTTACCTGACACTTATCCTCTCGCTAACCGCCTGCGCCTACAAAATCGACATCCAGCAGGGAAATGTGGTTACCGAAGAGCAACTGTCGAGGCTGGAAATTGGCATGGACTCGCGCCAGGTTCAGCAAATCATGGGCAGTCCCATGCTGACAGACCCCTTCCACCAGCAGCGCTGGGACTACTACTACAGCATGCAGCAGGGCGAAAAGTTGCTAGAACGCTACTGGGCAACACTCCACTTCGACGGCGAACAACTGGCGCGCATCGAGCGCAACGGGCCGATCCCTGAGAAGGATCAGCCGCAACTGAATCAGTCGGGCAGGTAGAAGGGACGTTAAGCCTCGCGTTTCGCCTCGGCTCCACCGCTTTCGCTCTCACCACCGCCCTTTTTCATCTTCTTGCCCTCGGCGGCGCGCTTCTTGCGCACCTCCTTGGGATCGGCGATCAACGGTCGGTAGATCTCCACCCGGTCTCTGGCGCGCAGCGGATTATCCAGCTTGGCGAGCTTGCCGAAGATACCCACCTTGGATTTATCCAGATCGATATCGGAAAACTGCTCCAGGATACCCGAACGTTCGATGGCATTGCGCAGGCTGGCCCCCTCCTCCACCTCGACCGGAATGATGACCTGGTTTTCCGGCAAGGCGTAAGCCACCTCAACCTGTATTGTTTTATTCTTTTCCATAAACTTCCACCGCCCGTTTAGAGAAGGCATCGACCAGATTGTTGGCGATCTGGCTGAAAATCGGCCCCATAGCCATACCTATCAGTTTATTGGAAAACTCAAAATCCAGATCCAGCGAGACCTTGCAGGCCCGCTCGCCCAGCACATCAAAACGCCAGAATCCCTCCAGGTGCTTGAAGGGTCCCTGCTCCAGACGCATCTCAATCATCTTGTTTGTCTGCAGCCGGTTGCAGGTGGTAAAGGATTTATGCAGGCTGCCATGAGCGATCTCGATCGTTGCGCGAACCTCATCCTCGTTTTGCGACAATACCTCAGAGGAGCGACACCAGGGCAGGAATCGCTCGTACGACTCGATGTCATTTACCAGTTTGAACATTTCCCTAGCGCTGTAGGGCACCAGAGCATTTTTGCTAATCGTAGTCACACATCATCCTATATCTAGAAGGTTAACAGGCCGATGGCATTGAGGAAGACAATCACCACCGCCACCGGACTGATGTAGCGGAGCAGAAAATACCAGCCCCTGAATATCAGCCCATCGTTGATCCCCAGCTCATCCTGACAGGCGGTACGGCGCATCTGCCAGCCGGCAAACACCGCGATCAGCAACCCGCCGAGCGGCAGCATGATATTGGCGGTGAGATAATCCAGCAGGTCAAAGAAGGTCTTGCCGAAGAGCTGATACTCCTCGCCAGACCAGATATTGAAAGAAAAAATGGTGCCGATCCCCAGCAACCAAGTGCCAAGGCCGATCCACGAGGTCGCACTGATGCGGCTAAATCCGTGGTTCTCTACCAGCCATGCCACCGCCGGCTCAATCAGCGAGATGGCCGAAGACCAGGCGGCGAAGGCCAGCAACACAAAGAACAGACTACCAAAAAAGCTGCCTGCCGGCATGTGGCCAAAGGCGATCGGCAGGGTCTGAAAGATAAGACCGGGTCCGGAGCTCGCCTCCAGTCCATTGGCAAAGACAATCGGGAAAATCGCCAACCCTGCCAATAGCGCTACCAGGGTGTCCATGGCAGCAATCACCACAGAGGTCTTGATAATGGAGGTACCTTTGGGCAGATAGGAGCCGTAGACCATGATCGCCCCCATACCCAGACTGAGGGTGAAAAAGGCGTGTCCCAGGGCGATCAGAACGGGTTCGGATGTCAGTTGCTCCACCCCGTTTTTATCCAGCTGGTAAAACAGGGCATGAAAATCGGGGGAAAACAGGAAAGAGACTCCCTCGGCGAAATGGCCCGTATTCATAGCGTAACCGACCAGCACGAGCAGAATCACAAACAGGGTCGGCATCAGGTAACGCACCGCCACCTCCAGCCCACTGCGTACCCCACGGGCAACGACCACCAGCGTGATCACCATAAAAATGGTATGCCAGGCCAGCAGTCGCTCCGGATCGGCAATCAACTCGGAGAAGATGCTCGAAACACCGTCGGCGGTGGCACCGGTAAAGGCGCCACTGGCAGTGCGGAAGATATAGGCCACCGCCCACCCGGCGATCACCGCATAATAGGAAAGGATCAAAAACCCGGCGACCACCCCTGCCCAGCCCAGATACTGCCAGAAGCGGCTGGCGCGCTCCTCGAAGGCCAGATGGCGCATGGTATTGATCGGACTGCGCCGCCCGCGCCGCCCCAGCATCACCTCGGCAACCATAATGGGGATACCGATAATTGCGATACACAACAGATAGACCAGGACAAAGGCGCCGCCGCCATTCTCACCGGTGATGTAGGGGAATTTCCAGATATTCCCCAAGCCAACCGCCGACCCGGTCGCCGCCAGGATAAAGGCCCAGCGCCCGGACCACTGCCCGTGAATGGACTCCCGCCTCTCCGCCATACTGCTCCCCCAAGGTCTATTTTTTCCGCAATTGTCGGCCAATTCCTGTTCCATCTCAACCGAAGGTGAATTAATCCTCGCGCCCCCCTGTCTCAAGGACCATCTTATCCCCTATAATGCGCGGCTATGGCAAAAAAGAGCAAAACCGTTAAAGGGGCCGGCACCAGCACCATCGCCGCCAATAAAAAGGCACACCACGACTACTTCATCGAAGAGCGTATGGAGGCCGGACTGGTGCTACAGGGCTGGGAGGCAAAGAGCCTGCGCGCCGGCAAGGTGCAGCTGGTGGACAGCTACGTCTTCATCAAGGATGGCGAGGCGTGGATCTCCAACATGCTGATCACCCCGCTACAGACCGCCTCGACCCATATCACCCCCGAACCGACCCGGATACGAAAACTGCTGCTGCACCGCAACGAGATCGACAAGCTCATCGGCGCGGTCGAGCGCAAGGGCTACACCCTGATCGCCCTCTCCCTCTACTGGAAAAAAGGGCGGGCCAAGGTTGAGATCGGGCTGGCCAAGGGCAAGCAGAAGCAGGATAAGCGCGCCACCGAGAAGGAGCGTGACTGGAAACGGGAAAAAGAGCGGATCCTGAAAAACCGCTAGAGTCTCCAAGTTCAAGGTTTAAAGTTAAAAGAGCGCATTCCAGGCCTGCGATTTCCTTACACCTGCACAGCGCCCAGCCGAAACACCCCCTCCCCCTTGAACCTTGGAACTTGCAACTGACTCTCCCCATAGTATTGAACTTTCCCCTCCTATATACTGTCTATTGAAGTAACCAAAAGGGGGCGACCTGGCTTCGACGTGGGTGGCAAAACCTGAGGTGCATGCCGAGGATGCAGATATCCTCGTAAATAAATCTGCAAAATCATAGTTGCCAACGACGACAACTACGCACTCGCTGCTTAAACCCCAGTAGGGTGCCCTCCGAACCAGGGCCGTGCCTGTGCGCTTGGATTTTCGGGGGTCATTTCTCACAGGATCGCGACAGAGCTCGTCCGGGGCCGAGTCGTTAAAACCTAACCGGAATCGCCGTCAGTCGGCCCTGCCAGTCGGGTTGCTGCCGGTTAAAATAATAGACTGGATAAGCATGTAGAGCCGATGGCGGAGTACTTGCGGACGCGGGTTCGATTAACACAATGGTCGCCACGGGGAGTGATCCCCGTTGGAAACAGAGAGCTCATACGGTGAACGCTAAGGGACAGGGGTCCTACGCCAACGCCGTCCGGTGAAGGGGAAACCCGTAAGCCGGCTAGAGACTCATAGGCTCCTAACGAGACTTGTCTCCATGGAGTACTAGGGTGGATCGATGCCAGGGGGCAGCTTTCCACAACACGCTCTCCCCTGCCGGTAACGGCAGGTGAAGGAATAGTCCAGCCCTGGATGAAAATTCAGGAATCGCTGTCCCGCCGCCTCCACCAATACCAGGTCCCGGCTAGCCACCGGGACCTACCTTTTTCGTAGAGCCAAGGATGAGCCACTACAAAATCCCCAATACCCTTTCCAACATCGATGCCGCCTATATCGCTGGCCTAATCGATGGCGAAGGCACCATTACCCTCACTCGCAAGCACCGCAACGAAAACCGCCAGCTTGCCGTCACCATCAGCAATACGGAAAAGGACCTTCTGGAGTACGTCCTGAAAACAATCGGGGCTGGGAAAATCACCAATAAACGCACGACCCGGGCACACCATACCCCCAGCTTCACCTATGCCCTCTACAACCGGCAGGCCTTCAACCTGTTAGCGCAGATTCACCCCTACCTGAAAACCTACAAGGTACGACGTGCCCGGCTCATCCTCAGCGACTACCTCAGCCTCACGCCTCGTAACGGCAAGTACACAGATCAACTGCGACTGGCACGAGAAAAATTTGAAACGACAGTGCTGGCGATTAAATCGGCATAAACATGCCAAAGCATTACAGGGAAAATTCGGGTAACCGCGCCTGGGCGATCGCGAACAGTTCTCGCTCCTCAAAGCGGATGTGTGCCTTCAACAGCTCCGCGAATGCTTTCAGAGCCTCTGCATCTCTTTCCCGATCGTGGATCAGGGCGCGCAGCGCCGCATGCTCCTCCAGGGTACGTTGCACGATCGCCTCTTCGCCGGCCTGCCGCAGGGCCGGCAACAGTTGCTCCTCCTCCTGGCGGAAGTGCGGCTCAAGCTCCTGCTCAAACCGCAGGGCCAGATCCTGCCAGGCATCAGCGACCTGCCCCTCCTCCACCGCCTGAATGGCCCGCCGGGCCATAACCAGCCCCGTATGGTGCTCACTGGAGAGCGTACGTAAACCGGGTGAACGCTTCACAATTTTTTCCTCCCATTCTTGCCAACTGAGGTGAAAAGCGGTTTGAGTGATTGCGGTCTGGTCACCAAATCGGCCAGGGTATACCCGTCGAGCGTTGCGAAGAAACTCTCGACCGCACGCTCCAGCATGGCCGGCAGGGCACACGCCTCGGTGATGCGACACGCGCCCTCTCCTCCCATGCACTCCACCATTACGCTGTCTGCCTCGGTTTTCCGCAACAGCGTACCGATGCGAATGGCATCAGGCGGCTGTGCCAGGGTCAGCCCACCGCCCTTGCCGCGTACCGTCTGCAGGTAGCCTAACCCTGACAGGAAATGAACTACCTTCATAAGGTGACTGCGAGAGATGTTATAGGCCTCGGCGATCTCAGCCACAGTGGTTCGCCGTTCACCCTGCAAGGCGACATAGATGAGTACGCGCAAGGCGTAGTCGGAGAAGACCGTAAGACGCATAGAATCTCCAAAAGTGGAATCTCAGATGTTGATTATGGCCCACGGAGATGATATATAAAAGATCCATTTCAAATACATTTATTGGGGACCTGTAATGAGTGACTCCATTAACGCCGAGGCGATACGCGATATTCTGCGTGAAATCATCGATCCGGAGGTGGGGGTTAATATCGTCGATCTGGGGCTGATCTACGATGTCCTGCTCAGCGAGGACGGTCGTTACCTGATCGTTCGCATGACCATGACCTCGCCGGCCTGCCCAATGGCCTCCCACATCACGGACGAGGTACAGGGTGCACTGCGCAGGCGCTGGCCGGAACTTAGCCAGGTGGAGGTGGAGTTGGTCTGGGAACCGCCCTGGAGTACGGATCGGATGTCTACGGAAGCGAAGCGGCATCTGGGCTGGGATGATGCGTAACAGGAGTCGATGGGAGAGAAACGGCAAAGCCCGAATTCACCGGGCAGCCGGCATGAGGAGACATTCGTGAGTGAGCTAGGGGGAAAGACCCTGAACAGTCCTGCAAAGATGCCGCACCGTGACCTGACGCCGTGGCAGCGTATGCCGATGCTGGCACTCGGCTTTGTCTCCCTGCTACTCGGCGTGATTGCCGGCGAGGTCCGCCTCGGCTGGTCGCTACCGCTGCCCAGGGCCGAGCTTATTGCACTACACGGACCACTGATGATCTGCGGTTTCCTCGGCACACTCATCGGCCTAGAGCGGGCAGTGGCCGTCGGCTGGCGCCTTGTCTACCTGGGCCCCGCAGCCAGTGCCGCCGGGGCCGTCTCATTGATCGCCGGGGCCCCCGTCACTATCGGTGCCGCCCTGTTCACGCTGGGCGCGCTCGGCCTTACCGCTGCCACCTATATCGCCTATCGGCGGCAACCGGCATTCCATATCCTGACACTACTGCTGGGCGCTGGAGCCTGGTTGGTGGGTAATCTCCTGTGGCTGGGCGGCAATTCCGTATTCCAGCTGGTTCCCTGGTGGGCTGCATTTCTCATCCTCACCATCGCCGGTGAGCGCCTGGAACTGAGCCGGCTGCTGCGCCCCACTCCAGGGGCCCACACCCTGTTTGCCCTACTGATCGCCGTTATGCTCTTGACGCTCGCCGCGATCGGTTTTCAACTGCCGCTGGCACAGGAGGCGTTCGCGTTGGTCATGCTCGGTCTTACTCTCTGGCTGGTACGTCACGATATCGCACGGCGTACCATTCTCAGCCAGGGGTTGACCCGCTACATGGCCATCTGCCTGCTCTCCGGTTATGCCTGGCTGGCGGTTGCCGCTCTTATCGGTCTTTTCTCCGGCGGTATCTTCGCCGGCAGCGCCTACGATGCGGTACTGCATGCCATCTTCCTCGGCTTCGTCTTCTCGATGATCTTCGGCCACGCGCCGGTGATCCTGCCATCGGTGACACGCCTTGCCGTCCCTTTTCATCCCCTCTTCTATCTGCACTGGGCTCTGTTGCAACTCTCTCTGCTCCTGCGCGTGCTCTCGCAGCCGCTCGGCTGGCAGGAGGCCCACCAACTGGCTGCAGCGCTAAACGGTATCGCTATCATCCTGTTTCTGCTGAACACTATCTCCGCGGTCGTGCGCGGACGGCGAAAACGGCACTTGGCGCCGACATGATAAATATCCTGTGACACGCTGAGGACGTCACCTCAGGTAACCTGATTTTTAATAAACAATTTGTGATACGGAGAATATTTTTAATGGGTAGTATGATTTCTCATTTTTTAAACCGCTGGCAGCAATTCAGTGCCTCCAGCAAACAGGCCATGGAGTATCAATCAGCACCAGGCACCGGTATTCGTTACTCACCGACCCTGGTGGATGAACTCAAGGCAGATCACCAACAGTTTTTCAAACTTCACGAAATGCTGCTTGAGGCGCTCCGTGGTGAGCGTCTGGAAGAGGTCCCCATCCTGCTGCATCGATTCGATACCCTGCTCACTTCCCATCTGCTTACCGAACAGGTTCGTCTCTATGCCTACATGGATGCCTATTTCACCTACGACACGCAAGCTCGAGAAATGCTGCGTGACTACCGAATCGAGATGGAAAAGATCGGCAACTCGGTACGAAAGATGATCAAAAAATACAAGGATATTGCGAACCGTCGCGAGCTGCAGGAGACTGTCGAAAAGGATATGGATGAGCTACGTCAGGTTCTTGATGAGCGTATGAGCCGCGAGGAGTCGACGCTTTATCCCCTATATATGCCGATCACCGATGATGGCAAGCACGGGTGATGCAAATATGCATCTGCCAACAGCGCCACTTTAACCAGGGAACAAAGTTCCCTGCCACCCAGCAAAGAGCTATTCACTTCACAACCAGGAGGTAAATCCCATGACACAACATCCCCATCTGCACCTCTCACCTGACATGCGTTATCTGTTCGATGCGCGCGGCATCGCCAAGCGCTTCCGACACGCAGCCATCTTCGGCGCCCTGGATGCGCTGGTTCCGGGCGAGACCATGCAGTTTGTCAACGACCACGATCCCCTGCCGCTGCTTGATCAATTGCGTCAGCGCTACGGCGAGTCGGTCTCCATCAACTACGTGCAGCGTGAACCAGGACAGATCGTGATCGACTTCATGCGCATGCACAACTAATCTCGCGCGATGCTATTCGCCCTCGTCATACTCGCTCTGGCGGCCTTCGCCGGAGCGATGCTTACCTACACCGCGGGCTTCGCCACTGCGGTGCCCGTTCACCTGGCGCTGGCCAGTGGCGCCATGCCGCTCATTGCCGGCGCCATGCTGCACTTTGTGCCGGTGCTCACTCGCACAATGGGGACCGACAAGCGCCTGAACAGGCTGCCCTGGCTGATGCTGCTTGCCGGTCTGCTGGCAGTCAGCTCGTTCCTCTTCCCCTCATCCGCCGTTGCCATGCGCACTGTGGCGGCGCTCATCGGCATCCTCGGCACGGTAATAATTTCCGGCTGGATCGTTCGCCTCTCCCGCAAGAGCCTGGGCAATCCACACCCCGGCACATACTGGTATCTGACAGCCATGGGCTGTCTGCTGCTGGGGCTACTCGCCGTTGTGCTGATGCAACTGTGGCCATCCCAGTACCTGCCACTACGCCGCTTTCACCTGCATCTCAATACACTCGGGTTCATTGGCATTACGGCAGTGGGGACGCTGCAGGTATTGCTGCCCACCGCTGCGGGCCAGCCCGACCCCGGGGTCGCTCAGCGCCTGCGCCGGGATTTGAGATGGGTGCTTTCGGGAACCCTTCTGATCGCCGGCGGTGCCGCCTGGCAAGGATTGCTTGTCTGGCCGGGAGTGGTGGTGTGGCTGCTGCCGAGCCTCCGTCTCGCTACGGCCTGGCACACGCTCTATCGGAAGGCACCAGAAAAATGGAATGGCAGCGCCACGGCGATCGCCGGGGGACTGGCCGGTTTTATCGCTATCCTCCTCTTCGGTGCAGGCCATGCTGCGGGATTTTTGTCCACCTCCCAGGCGAGCATCGCCTACCTCTTCGCCTTTCTCTTGCCGCTGATCACCGGCGCAGCGGGGTACCTGCTTCCGCTCTGGCTACGTCCGGGCATGCAGACGCCGTGGCACAGCCAGGCGAGGGAAGGTCTCGCCCGTTTCGGCCTGTTGCGCGTTGTGCTGTTCATCGGCGCAGGAGCGCTCAGCGCCTGGGACTGGAGTGACTGGGGCTGGCTACCGGCCGCGGCTGCCCTGCTGCTGTTTGTCATACAGTTACGCCACCTTGTCCGGCAGTGACTATGTCTGTCCAGCGCTGAAGCGGAGTTTTGCAACCATGAGGGAAAAAGGCAGATAATCCCTCCATGAGCAACCGGACTCCCTCACGTCTCCACAACCTCACCGGTATGTCCGGTCGGCAGGCGTTGCGCCTGCCCAACTACCTCATCGATCTGACGGCATTCATCATTCGCGCTCTGCATGACTGGCGTCAGGCAAGCAAACTGCTTAACCGCGCCACCTACCGCAGCCTGGTCGGCCAACTCATCTTCGGCGGCATCGACGCGCTACCGGTAATCACTCTGCTCTCCCTGGCCACCGGACTGGGTATCGTGAGCCAGCTGATCATCACCGTACAGGTGTTCGGTGAAGCAAAGGATGTCATTACCATCCTGACCCAGGTGGTGGCGCTGGAACTCGGCCCCCTGCTCACCGCCATCGTACTCATCGGCCGCTCCGGTTCGGCCATCGCCGTGGACCTGGGCAATATGAGACTGAACCGGGAGATCGAGGGGCTGGAGTTGCTGGGCATCAACGTCAACCATTTTTTCGTCACCCCACGGCTGCTCGGCACCACCATCTCGCAGATGGTGCTGGCGGTCTACTTCTCCTTTATCACGGTGGTCAGCGGGGTAATGGCCGCCGGCTTGTTCGTCAATTCCGGTTATTTCACCTACCTGACCGATATTCCTCTGGCCTTCGCGCCCTACGACCTCATCACCTTTCTGCTCAAGAACCTGGTGTTCGGCCTGTTGATCGGTGCCGTTGCCTGCTTTCATGGTTTGCGTGTTAAAGCCTCCGTTACCGAGGTGCCGCAACAGTCACAGCGGGCCATCGTGAACAGTCTGAGCCTTATTTTCATCCTCAATGCACTGATTGCGCTGGCGGGAAACGGGTGATGGCTACGCCACTGCCGATCAGGGCGAATGCTGTCGTTCCCCGGGACGAGGTAAGAGGAGAGAAACTCCCCGCCTTCAGTATCGAGCTCAACACCTCCGGCACCACCTGTCTTCTCGGCAGCGACCACGCAACCCTCACCGCCTACCTGCGGACGATGGCCGGCATCGATGCGATATGCGGAGGCGAGCTGCTGTTGTTCGGCGAATCACTGCAGCGGATCGGACAGCTACAATGGCAGCAACTGCGTCGCCAACTGGGCTATGTGGCGCACAACGCCCCTCTGCTGTCGGTGCTTAACGGTATGGAAAATCTGGTGCTGCCGGCGCTCTACCACAAGACCATGAACCGCCGTGATGCCGAGGAGGCGGCACGGCAGCTGCTCGCAGCGCTGCACTGCCAGGCCGATCTGAACGTTCTCCCCGCCTACCTCACACCGCTTGAGCGCACTCAACTGGCCATCGCCAGGGCAGCGATACTCGATCCGGCGGTGCTGTTTCTGGATGAGCCCTATCATGAACTTGATGTGCATGAACATGCGGACCTCAACGACTTCCTCCGTCTCTGGGCACAGGAGCACGCCCTGGTGATTTCCACCGCAAATTTGCGCTTTGCCCGGCAACAGGCTGATCGGATTATCTTTGCCGGGGCACAGAAAATCCTCTATTTTGATTCCTGGGAGGCGTTTGTTCGCAGTGGTGATTCGGCGGTAACAGATCACCTGCAACGCTACCGGGACACTTACCATCTCTAATGACAATGAATGACCAGGACCTTCACCAGCAACAGGTGCACTATATCCACCGCATGAGCTACTCCTCGCAGGAGCGGCTGGTGGGCGTGTTTGTGCTGAGCGCGCTGGCGGTGATCTTTTTGCTGTTTTTCGTCAACAGCAAAACCGCCAACCTGTTCGAAGAGACCATCACGCTGAATGCCTACCTGAAGAACGCCGAAGGGATCTCCACCGAAACAGTGGTTAAGGTCTCCGGCATCGAAGTGGGCAAGGTCACCCGTATCGACATCGCCCCGGACCACCGCATCCACATCACCATGCAGGTGTTCGAGCGTTATCGCGAACTGATACGCCAGGACTCACAGGCGGCGATCGGCAAGCTTTCGGTCTTCGGCCGTTCCACCATTGATATCGAGGCCGGTTCACCGCAGCAGCCAGTGCTGGCCGACGGCGCCACCCTTGAGGTAGAGGAGCCGCTGTCGATGGATGCACTGATCGCCGAGTTGACCCCGGTGGTGCATGCTGCAGAGTCTTCCGTTCAGCGTTTTGCTGAAGTGATGCAGGCGATAAAACCGGCCAGTATCGAAAACATTGTTGCCAATCTGGAACACGCCTCAGGCAATCTGCGCCGTCTTGGCGAGCAACTCGGCTCGGACAAGGGCGCGCTGGGGATGGCGCTGTACGACGAAGAGTTCCGGCGTCAACTTGAGCAAAGCGTATCCGCCCTGGAAAAAACCCTGATCCAGGCCGAGGGGCGTCTGATGCAGATGGAACCGGTGCTGGAGAATGTCACCACCATTACCGACGCCACCGGCGAGGCCTCACAGGAGTTCCCGCAGCTGGTGCACGGCACCCGCACCATGGTCGATAACATCAACACTACCCTCACCAGCCTCAACCTCGAGGCCAAGCAACTGCCCGATCTCATCACCCGGATGAATGTCTTGATGGAACAGACCGATCGGCTGCTGGAGGGGATCGCCAACTCCTGGCTCTTTTCCAGTGAGGAGGCGCGGGAGAAGGAGAGACTGATTGGGATCCAGCCGCAACATGAATAGAATTATCATCCTGTTGCTGCTCGGGGTCGTGCTGAGCGGCTGCGGCAGCGTCAGTGACACGCGTCCCGAGGTATTACGCAAGAGCGAGTACTATCTCGAGCACGGTGTCACCGCCTATGGCAACAGTGACTACGCCACTGCCACCGATTTTTTCACCAAGGCACTGGCACACTACCGCAGCATCGATGACACTCACGGCATGCTGCAAAGCCTGATCAATCTGGCCGAGACCGCCATGGCTACCGGAAACGCCCGGGCGGCTCTGCAACACCTGGACCAGGCCGAGCAAGCCGCACAGCGCAGTGAGCCACCCCGCTACCTTGATCGCCTCAGGATGATGCGTGCCCAGCTTTACTGGCGGGAACGGGAGCAGGAGAAGGTCGAGCCCCTGCTGCAGCCACTATTGCCGCACTTCGCAGACGATGACCAGCCGCTCGCCACGCCGAGCCTGCTGCAACTGACCGCCGTGATCCTGCGCACCGATATCGCCTTCTCACAAATCAACGAAAACCCGGCAGAGACCGAACGCTGGCTGCGTCGTCTCGAAGCCAGTCTGGAACGCCACGATGGTACGACGCCGCTGCACGCTGCACGATTGAGCCGCTTCAAGGCGACATTGAAACAGCGCGAGAATGCGTTTTCGGCGGCACTTGAGCTGCTGAACGAAGCACTGGAACAGTACCGCAGTGCGGCGCACCGCCCCGCCATTGCGGCCACCCTGAGCGAGATGGCACGCCTGCAAATGGCGCAGCAACAGTGGCTCCTGGCGGAGGACACGCTGCAACGGGCGCTCTATATACGGTTGTGGATAATGGACCGCATCGGAAGTCGCGAGGTGCTCTATCTGCTCGACGCAATCTATACGCAACTGGGGGAAACGGAAAAGGCCCTGCAAGTCCGCCAGCAGGCCGAGTCGATCATCCTGGACGAGGGAACGATCGGCAGACTGCAGCGAAAACTTCAGCCCTGAGCAGTAACCAGCTCCAGTCCGACAATGGAATGGCCGCTATGCACCCCGTTATAGCCGCCCCTTCCAGTCGAGGCGGTAGCGACCATTACGGTCCGGTTTACCCAACCAGCCCAGTGCCTGGCGCAGTCCATCGGAGGCGCCGTTAGTGGCCGCCACGGTGCCGCTGATCGTGTAACTACCCTGTGGCTGGAGTATAAACTGCGCATCCAGCGTCAGCGGCCCGCCAAGGTCGCGCAGTTGGGCACGGATGGCGCCCTCCCCGTCCAATTCCAGATCGGCCTGCAGGTCGCCAAAGGCCAGCGCCTGCGGTGCCACCAGACTGGCGCCGAGCCAATTGACACGCCCGCGCAACGCCTGCGGCCGGCCGTCTGCGGTTACCGACATCTCACTCACATCGAGCGCCAGCGTCCCGTCAACCGTTACCGGATAGTAGGGAAAGAGTGTCTGCAGATATGCCAGCGGCAACTGCCCTTTCAGCTCAGTGGCCTGCAGCATTGAGCGATCAAGCGGAAGGAGCAGATCAGCCTGCAGATAGCCCTGCGGCAACTGCAGCGAGATCGGCAGCCCGAGCTTGCCGCTCAGCAACGACAGGGGCTTGAGGCGCCACTGCAGCCTGCCGACCTGACGGGAATTGTAACGTACCGAGACGGCCTCTCCCTGCCATAAACGGCCGCTGACACCGGCGATCTCAATTTGCGGGAGCTGTTGTCTGAGCGGTTCGGCTGCAAAGGACCAGGCAAAATGGGCCGGGAAGAGCAGCAACAGAAAGAGCCCGTAGGCGACAAGACCCAGCAAGCCATAACCGAGCCAGCGCCTCATACGTCTCTCCCCGGCTGCAACACCACGGTGGCGTTGATCATGCCCGACTCAGAGAGACGCTCAAGGGTCAGGGTATCCACCCCGACCCCGGCCTGCTGCTCCAGCCTGCCGAGCCAGCGCAGCATGGTATCGAAGGAGGCCTGTTCAAGCCGGATACGGACCTTCTCACCCACCGGACTGAGCTGTTTGAGTGCAGCGCCCAACCCCAGTTCCCGGGCCGTCGTGTCCACCAGGCTCAACAGCGACTGGCCGGTCTGGGCCCGGGGCCTGTCGCTGCCCGCTGCCCGCAGCTTCTGCACCTGCGCCACCGCATCCTGCATCCACGCCAACTCCTGTTGCTGCGCCGCAACGCTTTTTTCCAGCCGATTCAGCTCCAGCACGAACGGTTCAATCAACAGCAGGTAAACCAGCAGCAGAAGCAACACCACGGCACCGGACAGCAGGGTGTAGCGCTCTCGCGATTGTAGCGACATCAAATACTGTTTCATGCGTCCGCTCCGCTCAGCAGAATGGTTGCCTCCACCTTATCACCCCGTGCTGAGGCACTGCGCACCTCGACCGTGACCGAGCGTGCCTCCAGCGCCGCCCTGATGTTGTCGAGCCGGGGCAACGACTCCAGCTCCAGCTCCAGCTCAAGTTGTCCCTGCCGGTAGCGCAGCCCCTTCAGAT
The DNA here is from genome assembly GCA_026196275.1 of Gammaproteobacteria bacterium. Lineage (GTDB taxonomy): Bacteria > Pseudomonadota > Gammaproteobacteria > Thiohalomonadales > Thiohalomonadaceae > JAPHTQ01. Next base: position 71,042 of record JAPHTQ010000061.1, on the reverse strand, counting down.
TCACCCCCTCGCTGGCGGAAAGCGCCTCGCCGGCACTCCCCAACAGGACGGTAAAGTCATTGACCGCCCCGCCCTGTTGCAGCGCCACCAGGCGACGCTCCATCTGCACCCGCGGATTGGCCACGTTCTTCACCTCGGGGAAGGTGTCACGAAAGAGCTCCACACTCTGTTGATAGAGCGCCTCATCCTGCCCGCTCAACCTGATGTAGTCATAGACAGCGACCACCAGCCACAGCCCAAGCAAAACGGCGAGCAAGCCCGCCGTAGCGCGCCAGGGCGCCCACAATCGCCCCATCTTTTCACGCCGGCTGTAGGGACCCTGGAGCAGGTCGAGGGGATTCTCATCGCTGCCCTCACACAACAGCTGCAGGGGCCGCTCACAGCGCTCGTATTCGATGGTGGCGCCGGGAAGTTCCGGCAAAGCCTCTGCAGCATTGCCGGCGCTTGCGTCATACACCCGCAGTGTCTGTACCGTCGCGGCGTCGCGCTGCTCCCAGCCCATGGCAAGAAGCTGTGGCCACTGTTCGGCGTTCAGGGCATAGCCGCTGTGTTCACCAGTACGCAACACCCCGCCGTCCGGTTCAAGCAACAGGCTCCACTGGCCCGCTTGCCAGGGCAGCGAAAGCGCCTCGTGGTATAGCCCACTGGGCCTGATTTGTGCCTGTTCACACAACGCCAGCCACTGCTGCAACACCTTGCTCTCCACCGCCACCACAGGCACCTCTCCCTGTGCCGTGCGCGGACCGTGGGCAATGTGCAGCTTCTCCACATCCCCGGCGAACTGCTCCTCCAGCGCATAGGGCAGAGCCTGGCGCAGGCGCTGATTCGGCATCGCCGGCATCGGTGCAGTGAGGGTCAGCAGCGCCCCCGACGGCGCCAGGATCACGACCGACTCACCAGCCGCGGCACGGGCCAGCTCATCGGGCGAGCCGCAGATCTGCGACGATTTTTCGTTGTCCCACCAGCAAAGCGACGCCTCGGGCGCCATGCCAAGCCGCAGACAAATTCTGCTCTGCGCCACTACAATCTCCCCTGTGCCCGTCGGATCACCCGCGTACGGTTGCCCTGACCACGTTCAATCAGACTTTGATAACTCACTTCCACCCTTCCAAACTGTACCCGCGACGTTAACATAAAATAGCTGCTGACCACTCCCAGCCTCTCCACCGGCAGCGCCAATTCGGAGAGCCCGGGCTGCTCCAGAAAATCCTCAAGCCGGGCATAACCCTCATCCCCCCGCGCCTCGACCAGTGCCTCGGCGAGCCCCTCATCGATCCCATCGGCCAGGCTCATCAACACCGCCGCGGAAGCGGTATTGACGTTCAACGGTGTCTGCCCCGGCAAAGCGGCTACATGGGGCGCCAGTACGGCATAGCCCTCGGCGTCGAGCCCGTGCAGCAGCCGCAGCTCGCTGACACTGGCCAGCGCCCCGTTTCCGCTGCGGTATGGCGGCTGCTGCGCCAGGTAGAAATCATCCTCAGCGCCGCCGGGGAAGCGTGGCTCGAGGTCCGCATCGAGCCAGTCAAGCAAGGCATTAGCCAACTCCGGATCCAGCTCCAACACCCTTAGCAAACGGCGGAATTGCTCCACTGCCGCCTCATCAGGCTCAGCACCGTGCAGCAGGCTGTTGAGGTTAAAGCGCCCCTGGCGGTCCTCCAGATAACCGCCCAACTGGCCACCCTCCACCGGGATTGGCGGCTGCTGCGTGGCCCACTCCTCCGCGCCATGATCGTAGTGGTTGTCCCGCCCGTCCTGACGCAGCACCCTGGACGCCCACTGTTCCATGCCATTGATGTAGAGATAGGCCTGCTCATAGTGCAGAGTATTACCGGTGCGCCGGATATCGAGCTGCTGGCCAGCGATCATCGCTACCGCCGCGGTGGTCGCCAGCGCCACCACCAGCAACGCAGTGATCAGCGCCACGCCACGTTCGCGGCCCCTCATTGCGGCTGCTCCTGCGAAACGACAGCCGCTGTCTCGACCAACGGGATCAGCCGCCGGAACCCGCCCCACTGCTCCAGCTCCAGGGTAATTTCGACGGCCAGCGGCAGCGCCACTTCCGCCTCCTCACGCAGGCTGTCCAGTGGCGGCCAATTGAGTTGCCACTCCCTCTGGCTATCGACAAAACGCAATTCCACCTCTCGGACCGCTTCGAGCAGTACATGCGAATAGGGCTCACTCCCCTGGGGGCTGTCCAGCACCGGCCAGACATAGCGTATTAGCCGGCCATCCTCTAGCGCATAGGCGATACGCTGCAGCTCACTACGCCGCAGCCCCTGCAGATTCAGACGCCCGGCACGGGTCAGAACGAGCAGGTAGACCCCCTCCTGCTGATAGAGCGCCGGCTCGACATCGCCAAACGGATCACGCACTGGCCGAACCAACGCCTGGGTTAGATCCCGATGCATGATCGCCATCGTCTGCTGCAGGCTCTGCAGCCGCTGCGCGTGCTGTCCGACCTGCTGGCGGGTCTGCAGCATACTGCTCAGTCCGCCGTAGGCCACCGCCGAGACCGCGGCAAACACCGCCACCGCGACCAGCATCTCAAGCAGGGTAAAGCCGCGTTGCCGCACCATGCTACCGCTCCTCCCCCTCGGGGCGGGGCAGAAACGCCACCAGTCTGGCCAGCACCGTCTCATCTTCGCCATCGACAGGCCGCACCTCTACCTCCAGGCGCCATATTGCCGCATCAAAGGTGTCGAGCAGCCGGGCACGCCACTGCCAGCGTTGACCACCCATCTCGACCTCGCCACGGTCGCTCAGTAGCGCCTCCTGCTGCAGACCAAGTTGGCGTTCCGCCACCACATTCATCGCTACCCAGTGGGCGAAGTTCTTATCACGCAGATAGGCCTCATTGAGCGCACTGCTGCTCACCCCCTTGAGCAGAGCCGCCAGGGCAACCGCCACCACCACCAGGGCCACCAGCACCTCCAGCAGGGTAAAGCCGGTACTCTCTGTTCGCCTGCTCTGTATAAGGGGCATCACCGTTCCTGCAAACTCTCTAACTCCAGCGGGCCAAAGGGGACGCCACTGATACGCTGGCGCAAATAGGGCGGTTGCAGATAGGCTAGCTCCAGCTCGAAGGGGGTGCGCTCACCATCAGGGTAGAGGATCAGCGTCGGCGTCGGTCCGCCCTCCTCACTCTCGTCCTCCATCTCCAGGCTCACCTGGTGTCCCTCGAGATAGAGTCGAACCTCCACCCCCGCCGGCCACTCTCGCTCGCCAAGCAGCTCATCACCCTCCAGCATCTGCCACTGCCCGTTGCGGTGATGTAAAAAACGGTAACCTTCCCGACGCAGCTGCAGGCCGTAGGGCGAGCTGTTCAGCACCGCCTCCTCGGCGGCCAGCTCCATCAGTGCCGTCAGCCGTCGCGCCTCCTCCCGGATCTGATCACCGCGTCCGCCATCACCTATCGACAGCACCGTGATAGTGATGATCACCCCCATCAGCACCAACACCACCAGCAACTCAAGCAGGGTAAAACCGCGCTGGCGCTCTCCCTGAAAGGAATTTAAAAAAGGAGCCACTGGCGCTGAGAACCGCAATCAGTTATTCCAGTTGCCAATATCGGCGTTCACCCCTTCGCCGCCGGGTCGCCCATCGGCGCCGAGACTGTAGATATCGACCTCGCGGTGCACCCCCGGGCTGAGGTACTGGTATGGGTTACCCCACGGGTCAGCGGGCAGGCCATCCAGATAACCGCCCTGTTTCCAGTTGCGCGCCTCGGGCGAACCGGAGGGTTTCTCCACCAGCGCCTGCAACCCCTGGTCGGTACTGGGGTAGTTAAAGTTGTCCAGCTTGTACATATCGAGCGCGCTTTTCAGCGCCTGCACATCACTGCGCGCCTTGACCAGGCGCGCCTTGTCCGGGTTATCCATGATCTTCGGTACGATCACTGCGGCGAGAATACCCAGGATCACCACCACCACCATCACCTCGATGAGGGTGAAGCCGCGTTGCGGCCGGCCGATATCACTGACCAAAACGGCTCTGTTTACCTCTGTCACCACATCTACTCCTTGTTGCTGTTGAGTCCCGTCGGCTCACGGGGATCTACTGTTTGAAACTCTACGGTGCAGCACACCAGAGACGGTTATACCCTAATTCAATGCGCTAAATTTGGACAAGCTGGTTCATATCGAAGATCGGCAACAGGATCGCCAGCACGATGAGCAACACCACCACGCCCATAGTGAGGATCAGCAGCGGTTCGAATACTCCCATCAGCAGGGCAACGGTACTCTCCAGTTCACGCTCCTGATCTTCGGCGGCGCGCTCCAGCATAGTGTCGAGGCGACCGCTCGACTCGCCGCTGGCGATCAGGTGCAGGGTCATTGGCGGAAAATAGCCGCTCTGCTCCAGAGCCCGGGCGATGGGCGCCCCCTCGCGTACCCGTCGCGCCGCATCCCTGACCCCCTCACGCATCGGCAGGCTACCCAGCACTTCGGCCGAGATACGCAGACCGTCGAGCACCGGCACGCCGCTGGCGTTTAGGATACTGAAGGTACGGGCGAAGCGGGCGCTGTTGAGGCCACGGGCCAGCCGGCCGATAAGCGGCAGGCGTAGCTGCAGACGATGCCAGCGCAGGTGCAGCAGCGGTTTTTTCAGCAGGTAACGGGTCAGCACTATCGCACCGATCAGCAGCAGCAGCAGAAAAATTCCCTGATGGCGCAGAAAGTCGCTGAGGGCGATCAGACCCGCAGTAAGCGCCGGCAGTTCCTGGCCTGTATTATCGAACACTTTGACCACCTCGGGCACCACGTAGGTGAGCAGCGCCACGGTGACCAGGATGGCGATGGTAGTGAGGATTGCCGGGTAGAACAGCGCCAGCATGATCTTCTGGCGCATCTGCTGGCGTTTTTCGGTGTAGTCGGCCAGCCGTTCAAGCACCACATCGAGATGCCCTGCCTGCTCGCCGGCGGCCACGGTGGTACGGTAGATCTCGGGAAAGACATGGGGAAACTCTCCCAGCCCGTCAGCCAGGGTATGCCCCTCCAGTACACGCGAGCGCACCGCCAGCAACAGGCTTTTGACCCGCGGCCGTTCACTCTGCTGAGCGACGGTGCGCAGCGTCTCCTCCAGCGGCAGTGCGGCGCTGATCAGGGTCGCCAGCTGACGGGTCAGTAACGCCAGTTCGGCAGCACGGATCCCCCGTCGCGGCAGGAGATGATGCGCGGATTTTGACTCCTTATCGACCACCTCGTCGACCTGCAGCGGGATCAGCCCCTGCTCGCGCAGTTGTTGGCGGATCTGCCTGGCGGTATCGCCCTCCAGCACGCCGCGACGTTCGCGGGAGCGGGCATCCAGTGCAGTGTATTCAAATGCCCCCATACGTCCCTATCCCTACTGTGCCTGGCAGACGCGCAACACCTCTTCGAGCGAGGTCTTACCGGCGAGCACGCGGCGCACCCCATCATCGAGGATGCTTCCACTGTGCTGGCGGGCGTAGCGCTCCATCTCGTGTTCACCCTGGCCGTCGTGGATCATACCGCGCAGGGTCTGATCGATTGTGATCAGCTCATAGACGCCGGTCCGGCCACGGTAGCCAAGATGGTTGCAGTGATCACACCCCCCCTCGGCAGCACGGTAAATCGTGGGCGCCTCTTCGGTGGCGACCCCCATCCGGGCACAGTCGTGCTCGTTGGCCTGGTAGAGCTGCTTGCACTGCGGGCAGAGCAGACGTACCAGGCGCTGTGCCAGCACACCGATCAGTGAGGAGGAGAGCAGGAACGGCTCTACCCCCATGTCGCGCAGCCGGGTGATCGCACCGATGGCGGTATTAGTGTGCAGGGTGGAGAGTACCAGGTGACCGGTCAGGCTGGCCTGGATAGCGATCTCCACCGTCTCCACATCACGGATCTCCCCCACCATCACCACATCGGGATCCTGGCGCAGGATCGCCCGCAGACCGCGGGCAAAACTCATGTCGACCTTGCTGTTGACCTGGGTCTGGCCGATACCGTCGAGGTAGTACTCAATGGGGTCTTCAACGGTAAGGATATTGCGCTTGCTGTCATTGAGACGGGTAATGGCGGCGTAGAGGGTCGTAGTCTTGCCCGAACCGGTCGGTCCGGTAACCAGCAGGATACCGTGCGGGTAGTGGATCAGGGCATCCATCTGCCCCTGTGCACCGGCCTCCATTCCCAGGTGGGCCAGATCGAGCCTGCCCGCCTGTTTGTCCAGCAGACGCAGTACCACCCGTTCGCCATGGCCGGCGGGCAGCGTGGAGACGCGCACATCCACCGGCCGACCGGCAACCTTGAGCGAGATCCGCCCGTCCTGTGGCAGACGCTTCTCGGCGATATCGAGCCGCGCCATGACCTTGATGCGTGAGACCAGCAACGGCGCCAGCGCCCGCTGTGGCCGCAACACCTCACGCAGGATGCCGTCGACCCGCAGGCGTACCACCATGTCGTGTTCGAATGATTCGATGTGAATGTCCGAGGCGCCCTCACGCACCGCCTCGGTCAACAGTGCGTTGATCAGGCGGATGATCGGGGCGTCGTCCTGACTCTCCATCAGATCCTCGGGCTCGGCGATCTGCTGGGCGACATCATTGAGGTCAAACTCTTCGTCCAGCTCGCCCATCGCCAGCATGCTGCCATTGCCCTCCTGCTCATAGACACTCTGCAGCAGGGCATCAAAACGCTGCTCCTCAGCCCGCTCCACCGGCAGTGTACGGCCAAGGAAACGGCAGGCCTCGGCGATAGCGGTCAATGTCGTGCCCTTGCCGCAGACCAGCTGCTCCTGCTCCGGCAGGTAGATCAGGCGGTGGCGCCGGGCGAAACTGAACGGCAGGCGCAAAGCGTGCAGTGGCGTTTCGTTGGGGGACAGCTCCTCCATCACACTCAGTCCAGCGTCATTGGCGTAGTCACGGCCAGGGGCGGCTGTGAGAGAACCGACCCCTCGACCGTCTCATCCCCGTAGGGCAGCGGCAGTTCCAGAAACTCATCCATATCCGGCAACAGAGGTGAAACCTCATCAGGCATCAGGCGCACCCCCTCCTCGCGCATCGACAACTGACGGGCACGGATGTAGCTGTACTTGTCATTGGAAAGACGGGTGCTATGGTTCCCATCACGCAGGATGCGGGGGTGAAGGAATATCATCAGATCGCGTTTAACCGTTTTCGTCGACTGGTAACGGAACAGCCAGCCAAGCACGGGAATATCGCCCAGCAGCGGCACCTTCTGCTCCGACTCGGTAAGCTGGTCATCGAGCAGACCACCGAGTACCAACACTTGGCCGTCATCGACCATCACGGTCGTCTTGAGGGCGCGCTTGTCGGTGATGATATCCGAGGCGCCGACAGAGCTGCCGCTGATACTGGAGACCTCCTGCATCACCTCCATACGCACTGCGTTGCCCTCGTTGATCTGTGGCTTGATCTTCAGCGTCAAGCCGACATCTTCGCGCTGGATGGTCTGAAAAGGATCAGTGGGCGTGGAGCCGCCACCGGTCGAGGTGTAGCTGCCGGTGACAAACGGCACGTTCTGGCCCACGGTGATCTCCGCCTCCTCGTTATCCAGCGTAACCAGGGTCGGCGTGGAGAGAATGTTATTATTGGCATCCCCGCCCAGGGCACGGATCAGCGCACCAAAGCGTGCCCCGCTGCTGAGGGTTTCGCCAATGCCCAGCGTCATGCCATTGAGCGACGGCGGGGCGCTGCCACCATCCAGCGCCGCTGCGATACCGCTGGCGGTATTGTTGAAGTCGATCAGGCCCACCGGCTCATCCTGTCCCGAACCGTCATATCCCCACATAATGCCGAGTTCCCGGCTGGAGTCGGTGGAGACCTCGGCGATAACCGCCTTGACCATCACCTGGGCACGGCGCACATCGAGCTTGCGCACTACCGCCTCCAGATCCCGCATCAGCTCCGGCGGGGCATTGATCACCAGCGAATTACTGCTCTCATCGGCCTGGATGTTGAAACTGCTCTCGGCGGTGCTGCGAGCCCCCTGGGCGCCACCCGCGGCCTCCTTGGCCAGGCTCTGCCCCACGCTGCTGAGCACATTGGCAATATCGGTCGCCTTGGCGTAGTGCAGGTAGAGCACCCGGGTATTGCCGCCGGAGTCGGTCGGCACATCGAGCTGACGGATCACCCGTTTGATATTCTGCCGTGCCGCCTTCTCGCCGCTGAGGATCAGGCTATTGGTGCGCTCATCGGAGGTGATCTGGATGGTGGTGGAGCCATCCGCACGCTTGCCTCCCTGCGCCTGCTGCAGTGCGCTGAGGATACGCTCCAGTTCAGTGGCTGAGGCATGTTTCAGGACAATCAGTTCGATGTCGGCATCCTTGGCCTGGTCGATCTCGCGGACCATCTGCGCCACCTTGTCCACATTGGCCGCGGAGCTGGAGACGATCAACACATTGGTTGGGGTGTAGGCCGCTAGGTGCGATTCCTGCGGTAACAGGGGGCGCAGCACGGGTACCAGCTGTGCCGCCTCGATATTACTTACCTGGATCAGGCGGGTAACGCTCTCGTCGCCCTCTCCTCCCAGCAGCGGCTGGGCATCCTGTTTGGCGTTAACCGCGGGTACGATCTTGATCGCATCACCGGCGGGAATCGCGGCAAAGCCGTGGACGTTGAGGATGGAGAGAAAGATCTGGTAGAGCTCCTCCTCGTCCATGGCCCGGTTGGAGACAACCGTCACCCGCCCCTTGACCCGGGGATCGACGATAAAATTCCTGCCCGTCATCTCGGAGATAGTGCCGATCACCGAGGCAATGTCCGCATCACGCAGATTGAGGGTCATCGACTCGGCCTGTGCCGCTTGCCAGGTGGCGCTCAAAAGCAACATGCACATGCCCGTTACCACAGAGACAAGACCACGCCGATTCCGTTTCACTCCATCCATTATTCATCAAATCCTGTTATTTTCTGCTTTGTCATTGTGGCCAAAAGCTCATTTGAGATCCAGCGACAAGGTCACTGGCCGGCCGCCACGTTCCACCGTCAAATCCACCCGGGGACTGCGGCCAAACTGCTGCATCAACTCTCCCATCCGGGCTGTATCTGACAGGGGAATACCATTGATCCGGGTCACGACATCGCCGACGCTCAGCCCCGCTTGGGCAAACAGCTCACGCTCCTTTCCCGGGCCCAGACGATACCCCTTCAACTGACCGCTTTCCATCACCGGACGGGCGTCGATCATGCCTATCGCCTCCTGAGGATTCTGCAGAATCCGTGCCTGCAAGCCCGGTAGTGTGTGCACAGCGGCGCTACCGCCACCGCTGCGGGACGAACTACCCTGCTCCGGGATTTGATCCTTGGGCAACATCAGCGCCTCAAAACGCTCACCGCGCTTGAGGATCACACGATCGGGAAGGATCTGGTGAACCGTCGCCGCGCCAGCGACATTCTGTCCAACCCGGTAACTCTGCTCATCCCGATCGCCGCTGGCGATGATCGCCATCGCCGCATCGGGGCGGTCAACCGCGAAGACCCCCTTGAGTTCAAGGTTGAGGCGCGTCTCGGGCGCATCCAGCACCTCGCTCCGCTCCGCCACGGGGGCCACTCCCGCCCGTCCCAGCAAGTGGTGTTCGGCCAGCAGCTCCAGTGACAGGGGGCGGGAAGTTGTCTCCGGCGTATGCGCCGGCGGCGCCACCGTAGCCACGTAACTCTCACTCCTTCCGGCGATCACCTGCCAGGTCACCCCGGCCAGGGTGTAGGCCAGCAATACGACAAGGAGCAGATTCAGCAGCACGGCGATACGGGATACCGAAATGGCCTGCAAATACCCCCCTACCATCTTATCGACTCCTTACAGCATTGCATCGGGCAAAAACACCACCTATACAAGATACCCATCACGCCAGCCCGGCACAAGCTCATGAGGGCGGGAGCAGATAACGACTCAGCGGCTCAGGGCTAACCGCATCGCTGCCATGCAGACCGACAAACAATCTGGCCCTGGTCGGGCTCGGCCCGAACCCCGGTGACAGGGCCACCACCTCAAGACGCAGAGTGGTCTCACCTGCGGCAAGGGGGATCGTCTCGGTGCTTGGCGACAGACTGCTCGAGTAGGGCCGAGTGTAGATCAGCTCTCCGTCAAGATAGAGCCTCACCGCCATCTTGACGTTGCCCGATCCGCCCACTTCCCGTGGCGGCGTCGCCTTGATGGTGAGGGTGTAATCACCGGCCTGAGGCATGTCAAGCACGCCCTCAATCTGCAGCGAAGCTACCGGATAGAGAGAGCTGTCATGGTATTCGGAAAAGACGCCGCCAGTGTTCTTATCCGAAACATAGAGCTGGGGACGCAGCAGAATCTCCGAGTCAAGTCTCATCTTTCCCTGAGCAAGCGGCGCCGTAGCGTTATCGCCAAAGGCCGCATCACGGCCCAGCCAGTAATTCACCCTGGCATAGCCCTTCTCCTGTACGGGAGCAGCAGCAACAGTGGTTTTTTCAGGCTGAACACTCTGGCCGAGAGTATGCTTTTCGAGCGCCTCGATCCTGCGCTCAAGCTGTTCGATTTTCTGCTGCATGGCGTTCCCGTCCATGGCGTTAGCAGACAGTGGTGATAACAGTAACAAAAGTGCAAGTCGATATTTCATTCTGAAATTTGATAGCGCTTCATCTTGCGCCAGAGCGTGGATTTATCGATACCCAGGATCTCTGCCGTCAGAGCCCGATCCCCGCCCTGCTCACGCAGGGTTTTCCTGATGAAGTACGCTTCAACCTCCTCAAGGCTTTGTGGTGAAATAAAGTCAAGTGCAGTGGTGCTGGCACCCTCCTCAGTAGCAAATTCGGATGGCAACACATCCTCATCAATTTTTTTCCCTGAGGTCATAATCGCCATTCGCAAAACCACATTCTCCAACTCACGAATATTACCCGGCCAGTCATGGCGCATAAGTGCACCCAGGACTCTGGTCGACATACCCGTTACGTTCTTGCCCAGCTTGAGCGCGTGGCGGCTGAGAAAGAAATTGGCCAAAAGCGGAATATCCTGACGCCGTTCTCGTAGAGGTGGCAAATCAATATCGATAACCTTCAGCCTGTAGAAAAGATCCTGGCGAAACTCGCCCGTTTCAATCATCTTCTGCAGACTTCTGTTTGACGCTGCTATAACGCGCACATCGACGCTCTTAGGCTCGGTATCGCCAAGGGCGTAAAAACTCCGATCCTGTAGCACCCGCAGTAACTTGGCCTGCAGGGAGAGCGAGGCGTTGTTGATCTCGTCAAGAAAGAGCGTGCCGCCGTTGGCACGCGAAAACAGTCCCTCCTTGTTACGGTCTGCACCGGTAAAGGCGCCCTTTACATAACCAAAGAGCTCGCTCTCGATGATGTTCTCCGGGATCGCCGCACAGTTGATCGCAACAAATGCCTCCTTGCTGCGACTGCTCAGGGTATGAATGCGACGCGCGATCAACTCCTTGCCCGAACCGCTCTCGCCGGCAACAAGCACATTGCAATCGTAGGCAGCGGCGGCCTCGGTAAGGGCTTCCACCTGTGACATGGCGGCCGTTTTTCCAAACAGCAGTTGATGGTTTTGTCCCTCCTCGCCAGAAGCACGGAGCTGGTCATTCTCCATCGCCAGACGATAGTGCTCCAAAGCACGACTGACCGTATGATAAAGCTCGGCGTTGTCAAAGGGCTTTCTGATATAATCGAAGGCGCCCAGCTTCAGGGCCTCGACCGCCGACTCCACGGTGCCATGACCGGTAATCATCACCACCTGTGTTCGCGGGTTGACCTTGCGGGCAAAGCGCAGCACATCGACCCCATCGACAAAAGGCATCTTCAGATCGGTAATAACGACCGCAACGTTGGCCATCGACTCGATCAGATCCAGTGCATGCTGCGAACTTTCCGATGAGATGACGTCCGCATCCAGCTCATCGATGATCGTTGCGACCAGTTCCTGCATCCGCTCATCATCTTCGGCAATGATAATCTTCATGTTATTGTCAGGTTCAGCCGATGCATCCCCTGTCCCACTACTACTCATTTTCTACCACTCCCCGCAAAAAGATCACAAAGCGTGCCCCTTCGGTATACTTTGCGTCCAGACTCAGCGCCCCGCCTCTTCTGCTCATCATCGCCTGACTGATCGACAACCCCAGCCCCGTTCCCTCGCCCGTCTCCTTGGTAGTGTAAAAGGGTTCAAATATCTTTCTCCTTGACTCAGCCGGGATGCCACCGCCGTTATCTTCAATGGCTATTTCCAGGCTCTTCTTACCGACGTGACGGGAGGTTATGCGAACGACACCATCACTTTTCCCTTCAAGCTCATGCAGTGCATTGAGCAACAGGTTGGACAGCACGATATCAAGTTCGCCACAGGGTATATCCACGGTCGGCAAATCGGGCTGCAGTTCAAGATGTATCTCAACATCCTGACGCTTAAGACGACAGGTAAGGAAGGTATCGATCATATCACGCACAAGCGCATTAACATCACACAACTCATCGCTACAGCTATCGCGGCGTGCATAGTTGAGCAGGTCATTGACAATGCGTGAACAGCGTCGCGCCTCATCAGCAACAAAGCCTGAATAACGCGTCTTCTTCTCATCCGCCACTGACGGTTCACACAGCAGCTGTGAGTAGCCGAGAATGTTTCCCAGCGGGGTATTGAGCTCATGAGCTATACCCGCCGCCATTTGCCCCATGGCGACCAGCTTTTCACGGTTGTACACCGAGTCAAGAAGACGCTGATAATCAGTAATATCCTGAAGGGTAATAACCGCATCGAGATCTGCCTCGTGCTTCGAGTAGAAGGCGATATTGATGGAGATATAGTGAAGCGACTCATTGATATGGGTGTGAATCACAAAGTTCTTGACTTCCTGCTTATAGAGGAAGGCATCGCGCAGTGCGTCACGGTCGTTGGGCTCAAGTTCGACAACATCGAAAAACATCTTGCCGAGCAACCAGTCAGCATCGCAATCGAACAGCTCCGCTGCCAACGGATTGATATTCGTAATATTCAGATAGTCATCAACGGATATCAGCGCACCAGGCATGCTTCCGAGCAGCGCATCCATCTTGTTGCGCTCATTGACCACACGGTTCTGGCACTCTTCCACGGTCGAGAACATGGCACTGAGATTATTCATCATCGTGTTGTAGTCATCCACGATGCTATTCACCCTTTTGTCACAGCCACTGCTGCTAGCGACATTGGACAAGGTACCCTCCTGGGCATCGAGAATGGCCTCGTGCAGACGTCCCAGCGTTCGTCGCTGCATAAAATAAAAGGCGGCCATACCCAGCAGGGTCAGCGCGCTGAACAGTTGCAGGAGAATCACGCCAGTTGGCACATGCGTTTCCGATAGCACAAAAAAGATGACCGTTGCGACAGGGACGCAAACGGCCATAAGGAGGAATGCTCTCAACAGAGAGTCACAGAAAGATTGCATTCGAATCATTTACCACTAGGTTATAAAACTGTTCCTCATCCAGTGCCGGGTCCCTCCGGCATGTGTTTTTAGTTATAACATAAAACCCCTGACCTATGATCAGAAGATCACCTGTAGACCCAGCGTTGTCTGATCATAATCCTGCAGTGCCGGATTAGTCGGATGCTGTTCATCGAACTCCATGCTGGCGTGCTCAAGAGTGACTTTGAGCGACTGGCCGTTGATGTAGTAGTTAGCACCAAACGAAGTCATGCTGGTATCTGAAAGGCCGGTTCCTTCACCATATTCAACATCGTCGCCACGAGCAAAGAGCTGCAAGCGTCCCATGCCGACAGGTTTGGGAAAGAGGTAACCCACTTTCACATAATTCCCTTCACGCTCAACCCACGGTGTGAGTGCAGGATCGGGGTCAACAGGGTAACCATCGACACTGTAATCAAATGCTGCTGCCGAGGCGGTAAGGGTGCCAAAGGAGAATGGCTGCTCGTAGAAGATATCGTAGGTAGTTGCATCATAATCCCTGGTACCATCACGCGCGCCGTAGTTATCGTAGGCAACATCACTCTGGCTATCGAACGCCGCACCGATGGTCAGTACCTTCTGGGTGCCGAGATAGGTACCGCGGTAGCCGTAGGAATACTCCGGCTCGAACAGGCTGACATGCACCCTGCCGGTGATGCGCGGCGAGTCTTTGACCACCTCGTCAGCTTCACGGCCGTCACTCACTGATAGACGATACTGGAACATGGCGTCGGCCAGGTTGCCCCAGACCGTCGCGCCGGTGTCGCGACTGCCGCCAAACGGGGTATAGGACATTGTGCTACGGTCCAGAGTGAGTGGCTCCAGACAGGCCTCCAGATTCTCACGACTGAAGGTATTCTTGTAGCGCCCGAGAATAAACCGCAGCTCATCGCGGTAGTCCAGGGTCAGATAGGCATCGCGGTAGTAGACGGAGCGGTCGTCTTCGCCCCCCTTGCTGTCGTTGCCGGCCTCAAGCTGGGCATAGAAACCGATATAGTCGTTATACTGGCCATTCAGGGTAATACGGTTGCGACGCAGGAAGGTATCAGTCATATCCCCATTATCAGTACTCGAAGTGTAACCCCGGTTTTGCGCCCAGATCTGCACCGCGTAGCTCAGCTCCATGTAGCCCTGGTCACCCACCTGAAAGGAGGGACCGGCATGGGCACCCATGCTGGAGATGGCCAGCGCAAGCGCGCTCAGGCCGGTATAGCGTAAAGTTGGATTCTTTTTCATCGTTGTTACTCCCCCCTTATTCGATACTTGTGTATTGATCAAGCAGCGCCTTCGGATCATCATCCTTGTGGCAACTCATGCAGGTCTCCTGCGGCTTCATGCGCGGATCGCCGATCAAATCCTTGTGCGCCATCCCCTTGACCATCAAACGCTCATTACCGTTATGGCAACCGGCACAGGAGTGGTTAACCTTCTCATGCTCGGCGTGCCATTTCTGCGGACCGGGCTCCTCTGCCCGTTTACCGTTGTGACACTTAAAGCAGGACGATGCCCCCAGACCGCAGGCATTGGCCAGAGGTACGGGGGAGGTCGTAATGATCCCCTCGTGAATATCGGCCAACACCTCGGAACTCCAGCTGCCATCCTCACCACCGGGGATACCGTTGGTGATCACGTAACTGGCGTAGACCACCCAGCCGGCCATCACCACCGGCACCACCAGCAGTGACAGCCAGACGCCACGATGTGAACGCCTTTTCACCCGGCCTTTCTTATCAGTTTTACTCATCACTCCTCCTCTCTGCCTTTTGGCTGCTCTTCATTTTGCCTTAACTTGTTCAAACCGCCTTGACCGGACAACTGTTCGCGGGCCTTCTCCGCTTCACGAATATCTTTTTCACTCAAGCCCTTGCTACACATACAGACCGGTCCCTGCTTGAACTTCAAGCGCTTTGCACCGGCGCCCTCCGCCTGAGCCGTAGTGAGTGCCACTCCCCCAAGGAGTAGCGCTATGACGACAAGATTTCGCATGCTGCCTCCGCCTCAGGAATATCTGTTTATGACTACAAACACCAAAGCACATCCCGTGCCAAAAATATAACTCATTTAAATTCAGCAACTTAATCATGACCCAACAATATATCGGGTTGCATGGCCCGGCAGCGCTGTTGTCAGACTTCAATTTGCAATGGTTTCCAGCATCTCTTCCGCCGCAATAAACTCGTACTCGGCACTGCGTGCCTCCTGGATAGCCAGCTCCAACAGGCCTAGCGTCTTGGGTTCCAGCCTGTGGCGGTTTCTCTCCAAGTAGTCGACGAAGGTGACAAGATACTGATACTTGGGTGCTACACTCACTCGCAGGCGCAGTGAACCATCCGGCTCACTACTGGCCTCCAGTTCCCCCGTCAGGTGCACACTCTCCCCTGCGGGAAGCCGCTGGTCGAACCGCTCCTCGGTCAGCGCCAGGTTGGGACGCCAGGCAAGTATGTGACGTGCCAGCTCGCTGACCCTGCCCGAGGGCGCTACATGCTCCAGCCGCAATAGCAACTCCGGCACCATATAAGTGGGAAGGTGGTGACCGGCGCCGCTATTGGCCACCTCTGCACTGGCAAGAAGACGACCATCGTCCGCCGTCGAACGGCTCAGAGTGACGGTGAATGCCGAACGGGTCATCGCCGGGTCGTGGATCCCCTTCCATTCATGGCGGCGGTCCGGCATATGGCAGGACTGGCATCCCTTCCCCTCGGCGGCATAACGGCTCTGCTGCCACTGGTTATAGGTATCCTCGCGCAATTTGTCGTTAAGGCGTGGGCCGTCCTCCGCAAACTGGTGACAATTGGCACAGAAGCGACTGTCGCTGAACGCCTCGTGAGCAACGAAGCCGCCATGGGCCGTCCCCTCCAGGGCATTGGGGCCGGCAGACGGGCCGAATCGCTGGTGTTGCCGAACATGGCAGGCGGCGCAGGCGAGTCCCTTGCGATGGAGATCGCCCGGAAGATAATCGGGGGGGGCGGCTCTGGCTTGCGTCCATCCCTGCTCCTGGGCCAACAGGGCAAACTGCTCGGTCAGCGGCGCATGGCACTTGAGGCAGGCGCGGGAGGGTTCGGGTTTCATCAGCTGCAGCTGCCAGCGGATCCCCGGCCCCATGGTGTGGCTGTGCAGACTCTCACGCCACTGCTTGTGCTGCTCGGTATGGCACTGGGCGCAGGAGTCAGGAGCCAGTGAGGCCTCCAGATGGGTGTAATTTTCTGGTGGGGTACCCTGGGGTTGCATCGGGTACACCCAGTACCCCGAGAGGAAATCATCCACAGTTTCGGTTTCCGGTACGGAACAGGAGTATAAGAGCGCCAATCCCATGACCAGAAAAATCAAAATAGCAGCCACTTTTAATCTCACGTTGTTCCGCTCCAATCAATTACCTGCAATGCCACTGCCTAACCACACATATTTAAACAGCATCGTTAGGCAGAAACACTGACTATTATATCCAGAAAAAGGGCAGCCCTAAGGCTGCCCTGTCTGTGAGTGGATTTACCAGCGAAAATCAGCCACCACAAGGATTAGGGATTTCTCCGCCGCCGCCACTGCTACCACCATCATCACTATCGGTTTCTACTATGATGCCTTTATAGGCAAGATCATCAATGATGATCTGGTGGGCCGTATTTGCATCCGCATCAACGATAGTGCGCGGATCTACATTGGCTGAATCACCGGCCACGCGGTACATACTGACGCTGTTTTTGTCGGTACGCCAGGGCGAATCGGCCGGTAGAAGCTGATCACCATTTTTGTCATAGGCATTGGCCATGGAGTGCCATTCAACCATAGCACCATCATAGAACCGTGTCGGCTTACCGAGAATCGCCGCGGTGGCAAAACCGGTAACCATGGCACGGTAAGTGGTTTCACAGTAGGTATAGATTGTGTCACCACTCTGGTAAGCATTGCCAACACCTATGCCCTGCAGCGTGCCATCGACGAAGTAGGCACCATCAACGGTTTCACCATCCAGATAAGCGGCAAGATCAGCCTTCGACTTGAAGGTGTACCCCTCAGAGCTATCGAGCAGATTGCTATAGGAAAGCAGCAAGGCACCGTTGGGATGGCCTTGTGTAGCGCCTCCATTGCGGAAATCGCTATCTCCGTCAGGACTGTACTCGTCACTGCTACTACCAGGCAAACTGGCGGGAAGATTGTTGCCGCGGGCATCCCAGATGAACACCCCGTCATCCGTCACATTGGTGTCGCTGTCAGGTACCGCATCGAGCATATCCTCCAGAGTCGCCTGCAGGGCAAAGTTGATCTGCGGCAGATCCTTGACTGAGGCATAACCCGTCATCGGCGGCGTGGAAGCAGTAGTGGTAAACGCCAGCGCTGTGTTAGTGTCATTCCACTCATTGCCGCCATTGAGCATGGCGAGTCGGCCTGCCGGCACCCCCCAGTAGCGGAACATATACCAACAGCGGCCAGCTTTCATAGCACTATAACCACCAGCACTACCCTGGGCGCAAACGATCATATCCTTGCCAGGATCGATATTGTACTTAGACAGGAAGTTATCCATCGTTTGGCCGCTTGGGACCATGGATCTTGTTTCAATCACCCCGTTAGAACGAGTTTCAACGAACTCGCTCGTCTCATAGGTAAACACATCGACACCATTAGGGGCGATATACTCAGAACCGGCCTCACCCGTACTGGTCTGCAGAATCACCAGCTTGCCGTCGATACCGGCAGGTTTGTTGGCATCCCAATCAGTAATCCAGTTTGCAAGTGTGTCGCCGGTGACCAGGCCATGGATGTTGTCATTGTAATCAGCGGCAGACTCCGTGGCGATGGTCGCCGGGCTGTTCATCGTCGGCAACGTCACGGTATCGTCAGCCACACCGACACTACTGTCTTCAGATCCGTTACAGCCGGCCAGCACCAGCGCTGTCGCCCCCAGCAGACCGACCAGATAGCCTCTGGACCTGCTCTTTTCGTTTGCTATTTTCATAACTCTCCTCCTACGTTTTATTTTGTTGCTGAGGCGTATTACTCACCACCCACCCCAACAGCACCTGCACAGCCACTCCAACATCGTTCAACTGCGCCCTGCCGCCCGCCTTTTTGAACGGGATTACACGGCGTTATACGGTTTGATCACCACGGGTATTTCATCCTCGGACAGCGTATCAAGCAGGGCAGCGCAATCTGCTCCGACCGGGGTTGTCGCAACAGCGCGGTCCAGCTCCGACAACCCTTTTTCGATCAGCGACTGCAACTCCGCATCACCCGCACCGACCACATAGAGATGCACTCTTTTCTCACTCATACCACATACACCACATCTGAATTAACTATCATCTCGGCAAACTCGGCCGCCCTGTCCGGGTCCACATCAACCACTGGTACATCGGCAAAATCGAGTGACTCCAGCTGCAGCTCCACATCCGGATCGGTCCGATCGAGATCGCCCATTACCGCCACCCGAATCACATCATCGAGCAACGTCAGGCCAGTAGCCATACGCAGAGCCTCAACTTTTTTATTGCGGGCCACCATCAGTACACTCTTTGTCTCGTCACTCACGTTCCTAACCTCTTAAAAAACCAGTACACGGTCACTATTGCGGACCAACTCGGCGTCCTGGTACTGGCCACCGATGATCACCGCATCCTCCATCTCGGACAGCGGCATGTCGTGGCAGTAACGCTCCACCGACATTTCGCACACCGAAAGATGCACGGACGGGTTTCTGGCCATATCGATAAAGGCATCGTCTTTGAGCATATTTACACCGTTCTCGGTAAGAAAGCAGCGCACGCTCCAGTCGCGTGACAACGCCTCCTTGAGCAGGCCGGAGACATGGGCCGCCTGGTTTTCATCTGTCACCACAATTCCGAACCTCATGCTTACCCCTTGCGAATCTTCCAGATGAATGAGCCGTCACCGTCCTGCTTCTCGATGATCTCGTTACCCTCGCCCTCGACCATAGCCATGATGGACTCGCCGGATGAGGGGTTGTCGAAGATAAGGTTCAACACATCACCACCGCTCAATTTCTGCAGCGCCTTCTTGGTGTACATCTGCGGGTGTGGGCAGGTGTAGCCCTTTACATCCAGCTCGTACTCGCCGTCACCAATTTTGTCGAACTTGATCGCCATCGTTTACTCCTGAGAATGTATTGTTAGATTAGGTTGAATAGTCTGTCGTACCCGGTCAGATATCGAATTCGTCACCGATGCTTTTTCTCTCCAGCCACAGATTAAAGGCCTTAACACCGAGCAGCCCGCCCAGGGTCATGCCGGCGAGGAAGATCCAGCCGGTCAGGTCGCCGTTGGTCACCGCGGCGAAGAAGGCACCGACGTTGCAACCCATACCGAGACGGGCGCCGATCCCCATCAACGCACCACCGACCAGAGCGAAAATGGCGGTCTCCAGGCTGGGCATTTTCCACTTGAACTCACGACGGGTGAGCGCCAGTACGGCAGCACCGAGAATAATGCCGACTGACATCAGCAAGGGGGCATTGATAAAGGGATTGGGGATGCCATTATTCAGTCCGAAAAAGACGTTATCCATCACATCACGGCCCATCTTGTCCATGATCCAGCCACCCAGCTGTGCCTCCTGGGTGGTGATGTACCAATAGCCGGGATCGAATACGGTTTGCTGTATGGAAAGACCGTCGGTATGCCCCATCTTGCTCAGCAGCTCACCGAAGTTGAAGATTTGATAGTGCTCGCGCAGCGCGCCGGTGACCCACATCTGCAGGCCGGCAAAGACGCCCAGCCCCAGGCCGGCCAGCGCGGTGTTCTTGGAAGAGGTCATCATGGCCCAGAAACCGCGCAGCTCATCACCCATGGAGGGGCTCTCCAGCTTGTTGCGGCGGACATAGCCCTTGCGGTAGGTAGCCATATAGAGAATGCAGAGGAGCACGATGGTCGGCAGAATGGCCCCCAGCAGGGCATTGCCGATGAAGACATCAATCCAGACATTACCGCTCTCCATCCACTGGCCGACGGTGCCGCCAGAGAGATCCCAGATGTAACCGGCCATAAACTGGTCGAACCAGCCGTCGGTCACCGACAGCTCTTCCGGCATCCCCTTCTCCGCGGCCGACGCCGCCCAGCTTGCCGGGGCAAGCTTGTTGGACCAGCTGCCGAGGTCGGCAAACAGTGCCTGGGAGAAGGAGATACTGACCAGCACCAGCATCGAGCCGACGTTGCCCTCACCGCTCTTGTAGAGCGAACCGGAGGCGCAGCCACCGGTAAAGACCATGCCGAAACCGAAGATCAGGCCACCGATAATGATGTGCCAGCCCAGCGGGTGGGGATGGAAAGTGCTGTAGCCGGAGACGGTGACGATCCCCGCCGTGAGTGAGAAGAGCGCCGTGGCAATCATCACCCCCACCGCCATACGCGGCACTTTCACCGCAAACAGATCACGCACCGCCGAGGCCATGCAGAAACGGCCATATTGCAGAAAGACGCCATAAGCCACACCGAACCAGACATAGACCAGCAGATAAACCCAGCGCGTGTCCATCATCAGCATGATGACTGAAAACAGCGCCACCAGTGTGCTGATGCCGATCGCTGTGTAGCCGCCTCGGTGCGCCAGCAATGAGCGCTGCGGGGCGGCGGCAGTGGAGTGCGTAGCATTCGAACTCATCTTTTTCTTATCCTCAATACAGTTAGCGTTACCTGGTCCGGTTCTCGTTTTCCCTGCGCACATAGATTCGCCAGCAATCTTCTTCGCGCACAGTGGCCATGTGCTGTCCACCGTAGATATCCATCATCGAGGGGATGGTCTCGACGGCGGAGAGGTTGTCAGTGACCACCTCGATAATATCTCCGTCCTGATTCTCATCCAGTGCCTTGAGGGTCATCAGCTGTGGCTTGGGACATCCCTCACCGACACAGGAGACCCGACAGCGTACTGCTACCGTGCCAAAGCCTGGCAGCTCCCGTTGCTCAGTCACCTCGGTGCAAACGCGCTGGCGTTTCCTGGTCGGGGTGGTGTCTTTATTGCCAAAAATATGTCTCAGGAACATATTCGATCCTCAAAGCGCCTCTATATCCCATAAAGCACACATCATGCCATCATTAAAATTTCAATATAAACAGGTGGATAGGGATTTGTGCAGCGAGAGCTGGAAGAGAATTATGCAAATCAGCACTCAGCCAGGCCGGGCAAATAGAAAAATGCAATCCGTTCAGGAAGACTGGTTCGGGCGCCGCTACGGATCTCTACAGGAAAGAGGTGGTATGGGGTGTGCAGACGTTGTGGATAGTTGGATCGGGCAGGAAAGAAGGCTGGCCGTGGACGGATCGCCGCACGGATGCAGGCGCGCAGGTGGCGATCATGCGCCAGCCCCCGCAGCGACTGTCGAGGCCACGTCAGCCCGGCATCGTCAGGAAGCTCGCGGGTACAACTGGTACAGTCCACCAACCTCATCAGGCGATGTGCAAGGCCCACTCACTACTGCGCCTTCAGCCGAAATAGTCCGGCTCGTTACCCGGCCTCCACTTGATATTGCAGCCGAGACTCGGTTTCTGTCCATCAAGCGGTGGCCTGTTTGCCAGCAGGGCATTAATTGCCTCGCCAAGGTCGGCGCCGGTCACCGGCGTGTCGCTGCGCGGGCGGGCATCATCGAACTGGCCGCGGTAGACCAGCCGGTGATCGGCATCGAACAGGTAAAAATCGGGGGTACAGGCGGCGCGGTAGGCGCTGGCAACGACCTGAGTTTCATCGAACAGGTAGGGAAAGGTGAGACCGAACTTCTCACTGAAAGCGGGCATCTTCTCCGGGCTGTCGTCGAGATAGTTGGCCACATCGTTGCTGTTGATGGCGACAAACTCCACGCCGCGCTGCTGAAACTCTTTGGCCACCTCGGCCAGTTTGGCGGCAATGTGCAGCACGTAGGGACAGTGGTTGCAGATAAAGACCACCACCAACGGGCTGCCGGCGGAATCGCGCAAGGAGATAGTCTTGCCGGTGGCCGGTTCGGGCAGGCTGAAATCGGGGGCCGGGGTGCCCAGCTCGAGCATGGTGGATGGGGTACGTGCCATGGTTGTCCTCCGTTATCCTTCTGTTGTATCTCGGTGTTGCATGGTGCGTGGTCATTTATTCTCCCAAAGCGGCGAAGGAAAGTGTAGTCAGCGACAAAATACACTCTAAATCATGGGGTTATGCACGCTTTTCGTGCTATCCTTTGTTATCGACCAACCTCCAAAACGGAACACCCTATGCGCATGCTCGAAGTGATCGCCAACGTGGGTCATCGTGACGCGGTGATACGTCTGGCCCGGGAACACGATGCTCTGGATATCTGGACCGGTCATGCCGACGAGCAGGAGCGTCAGGCGGTACGCATCCTGATCGCCGCCAACCGCTACCCCGAGCTGCTCGATGCCCTGGAGGCGCGGCTGCACGCCAGCAAGGATGCACGCATCGTGGTCTTCCCGGTCGATGCCACCCTGCCGCGTATCGAGGAGAAGCCCAGCGAGGAGAAGGAGAAGAGCAGCGTCACCGCCTCGCGCGAGGAGCTTTACAACGACGTCTCCCAGGGGGCGCGGCTGGACGGCAACTACCTGCTGCTGGTGGCTCTCTCCACCATCGTCGCCGCCATCGGCCTGCTGGAGAACAATGTGGCGGTGGTGATCGGCGCGATGGTGATCGCCCCGCTGCTCGGCCCCAACATGGCCTTGGCACTGGGCACCGCCCTGGGCGATACCGCACTGATGTGGCAGGCCCTCCGGACCAACCTCACCGGCATCCTCGTCGCCTTCGCCGTGGCGCTGCTGATCGGCCTGCTCCGGCCGATGCAGCAGCTCAGCGAGGAGCTGCTGTCGCGCACCGATATCGGCCTCGACGGCATCGCCCTGGCGCTGGCCTCGGGGGCAGCGGCGGTGCTGTCGCTGACCACCCGCGTCTCCAGCGTGCTGGTAGGGGTGATGGTGGCGGTCGCCCTGCTGCCACCCACCACCGCCATCGGCCTGATGCTCGGCAGCGGCCGCCCCGATCTGGCCGGCGGGGCGGCACTGCTGCTGGCGACCAACATCGTCTGCGTCAACCTCTCGGCCAAGCTGGTGTTTCTCTACAAATCGGTCAAGCCGCGCACCTGGCTGGAGCAACAAAAGGCGCGCCAGTCGATGAGCGCCTACATTGTGCTGTGGCTGGTGAGTCTCGCCATCCTTGCCGCCGTGATCTACATCCGCCACGGCGTCTGAGCCGCTCAACCGTAGGCCTCGTCCTCGCGCATTGCCACCAGCTCGATAGTGCCGTCGAGCAGCATCCCGGTGCGATAGAGGTTGTGTGCCAGCGCCTGCGGTGCCTGCTCCAGTTGCAGACGCTCCACCCGATCACGCATCAGGCGCACGGCGTTAAGGGCATGGGTGCAGGCCACGCCGTCGGCGATCTCCAGTTCGCCCAGCGCCAGCACGCCGAGCGGCGGCGCATCCTGCAGCCACTGCAGCAGCGCAGCACCGTTGGCGCGATCCAGCTCGCCGCACAGGACGAGTTGGCCGGCATCGATACTGAGAGTCAGATCACCGCTGAAGATTGTTTGCTCCATCCGCTGGGTATAGAGCACAAACGGGCCAACGGCAAGCAGGGATCAGCTATTCAGGCGGGCGCTGAGACTGGCGATAATGCGATCGACGTGGGGACGGTGCTGCAGCGCACGGGCATGGCGCAGGTGCTCACGGGCCACCTCCGACTCCTGCTCCTGCAACGCTATCTCGCCGAGCAGGCAGTGCACCAGGCTGCGGTCATTCTCGGTATGCAGACTGCCGCTGGCCGCCACCAGCAGGTGTACCTTGGCCGCAGCGAAGCGACTGTCGGCCATGTCCACCACCCCCTTCAGCCAGTGGTAGTAGGCCAGACTTCGCGGACTGAGCATGTTGGGCCAACGTGTCTGCTCCATCGCATTACGCACTGCACTGATGTTACCGGCACGAAACGCATCAAAACCGTGCCAGACCGTGCCGTTACGCAACGCATCCCAGGTCAGCCACAGTGCGACAAAGGTAAACAGCCAGGCAAACCAGGAGGTCTGCAGGCTCAGGTAGAGGGCACAGATGAATCCGAGCAGGGCCATGATCAGACGCACGTCCGGCGAGAACTGCTGAATAGATCGTAATAGTTTTTTGATGGGTTTGCCCCTTCTTATTCTGCTGTTCCCTGAGACGGAAACCCGATGACAGGATCATCTTAACCGAAAGCATCACCATCGGGTCAAACGGTAAAATCAATACACGTGACGGGGTGGCGATAAGTGAAAAAGGGGCCTTTCGGCCCCTTGTTCGAGTAATACGGCTTGCTAACGAATTACTCGCCGGCAGCGACCGCTTTCATGCTCAATCGGATCCGACCCTGTTTGTCGATCTCCAGAACCTTCACCTTGACGATATCACCCTCGTTGAGCTTATCGCTGACCTTCTCGACCCGCTCTTCCGAGATCTGGGAGATGTGTACCAGGCCATCCTTGCCGGGCAGGACGTTGACGAAGGCGCCGAAGTCCATCAGCTTGTTGACGCGGCCCTCGTAGATCTTGCCCACCTCAACATCGGCGGTAAGCTGCTCGATACGGCGCAGCGCTTCCTGACCGGCAGCATTGTCAACAGAGGCGATCTTGACCGTACCATCATCGCTCAGATCGATGCTGGCGCCGGTCTCCTCGGTGATGGAACGGATGGTAGCACCGCCCTTGCCGATCACATCACGGATCTTGTCGGGGTTAATCTTCATGGTGAGGTAACGCGGCGCATAGTCGGACATCGTCTCACGCGGCTTGTCGATCACCTTGCTCATCTCGCCGAGGATGTGAAGTCGCCCTTCCTTGGCCTGATCCAGGGCAATTTCCATGATCTCGCGGGTGATCCCCTCGATCTTGATATCCATCTGCAGAGCGGTGACGCCATCATTGGTACCGGCGACCTTGAAGTCCATGTCACCCAGGTGATCCTCATCGCCGAGGATATCGGTCAGTACGGCAAATTTGTCCGACTCCTTGATCAGGCCCATCGCCACACCGGCCACCGGTGACTTGATCGGCACACCGGCATCCATCATGGAGAGGGCACTGCCGCAGACGCTGGCCATCGAGCTGGAGCCGTTGGACTCGGTGATCTCGGAGACCACGCGCACGGTGTAAGGGAACTCATCCACACTCGGTATCACCGCAGCGACACCGCGCTTGGCCAGGCGACCGTGGCCGATCTCGCGACGCTTGGGACTGCCTACGCGCCCGGTCTCACCCACAGAGTAGGGCGGGAAGTTGTAGTGCAACATGAACTGTTCTTTGCGCTCGCCCTCCAGGGCATCGATGATCTGCGCATCGCGGGCGGTGCCCAGAGTAGTAACAACCAGCGCCTGGGTTTCACCGCGGGTGAACAACGCAGAGCCGTGGGTGCGCGGCAGCACACCGGTACGAATGGTAATGGGACGCACGGTGCGGGTGTCACGACCGTCGATACGCGGTTCACCGGAGATGATGCGCCCACGCACGATGCGCTTCTCCAGCTTGCCGAAGGCCTCGCGGACCTTGCCCTCATCCAGCGGATTGGCAGCCTCTTCGCCACACAGTTTGGCAATGACCTCGCTGCGGATCTCGCTCAGGCGTGAATAGCGCGCCATCTTTTCGGTGATCTGGTAGGCCTCGGTGATCGTGCTCTCGGCCTCGGCGGCAACAGCACCGGCAGCGCTCTCGTCCTGAACCGGCGCCTGCCACTCCCAGGGCTCGGCACCGACCTCGGCAGCCAGCTCCTTGATCGCATTGATCACGGTCTGCATCTGCTCATGACCGAACATCACCGAGCCGAGCATCACCTCTTCACTCAGACAGTCGGCCTCGGACTCAACCATCAATACCGCGTTCTCGGTACCGGCCACCATCAGGTCGAGCTTGGAGCTCTCCAGTTGGCTGCGGCTCGGATTGAGGATGTAGTTACCGTCACTGTAACCGACACGGGCCACACCGAGCGGACCGTTGAACGGTACACCCGAAACGGCCAGGGCCGCAGAGGTGCCGATCATGGCAACGACATCTGGATTGATCTCTGCATCCAGGGAGACGACGGTACAGATAACCTGTACTTCGTTAAGGAAGCCGTTGGGAAAGAGCGGGCGAATGGGGCGGTCGATAAGACGGGAAGTGAGGGTTTCATTTTCGCTGGGTCGGCCCTCGCGACGGAAGAAACCACCGGGGATCTTGCCCGCGGCATAGGTCTTCTCCTGATAGTCAACGGTCAGCGGGAAAAAGTCTCTGCCCTGTTGCGCTTCTTTGGCAGCGACTACCGTGACCAGGACAGTGGTATCCCCCATGCTGGCCATAACGGCACCGCTGGCCTGGCGGGCGATCTCACCGGTCTCCAGGGTTACCGTGTGCTCCCCATACTGGAACTCTTTCTTGACAGGCGTCACAGTTGATTCCTTTTTGGTTGTATCGAATTGACCGCGACGGCGCGGAGATAAGAAGGAAATGAATGGTTTCAGAGCCAGGGAAGGGCAGTGGATTTACCAGATGCCTGAGTCCTGCCGCCTTCCCCACTCGTTTACCGTTGCAAAACCTCCCTCTTCCCCATGCCGCCTTGGTGAACTGAACAGCTTCCCGATCTTACTTGCGCAGACCGAGGCGAGAGATAATGGAACGATAGCGCTCAATATCTTTCTTTTTCAGGTAGTCCAGCAGCTTGCGACGCTGGCTTACCATACGCAGCAGACCACGACGGGAATGGTGATCGTGGATATGCTCCTTGAAGTGGCCGGATAATCCATCAATGTTGGCGGACAGCAGCGCAATCTGCACTTCCGGGGAACCGGTATCGGTTTCGCTTTTGCCAAATTCCTTGATGAGATTGGCTTTTTGCTCGTTGGTGAGAGACATCTGGTACGACTCCTAATTACTAGGTCAATAACTAAACGCGAATTTTAACCGCTGTTCCCCTTTCGGAACAAGGTAAAAACGCCCTTTATACCCCTACCCGTTCTGACTTATCAGACGTTTAGGGGCGATTCGGCCGTCATCAAGCACAGCCCCAACGCCGACGAACCCGCCGGCGCTGTCAAACAGACGCACCCACCCTTCAGTGGGGGCCTGTGCTACCTGAACGGCCTGTCCCTGTTGAACATAGAACAGGCTGCTCTCGGAGAGTTTTACCTCTGGGTAGTCCCCCAGGGCGTGATCCATCGGCAACAGGTAACAGTCCAGGTTCTCCGCACCCTCCTGCGCCGCTTCACGCAATGTATCCAGTGTCACCATTCCCTCCTCCTGGAAGGGGCCGACCCGGGTACGACGCAACTGGCTGAGGTGGGCGCCACAACCGAGCGCCTCGCCCAGATCCTCGACCAGGGTACGAATATAGGTGCCCTTGGAGCAGTGGATGTAGAGTTCGATCTCGTTCCCCTCCAGGCGCATTATCCTCAACTCGTGAATAGTCACCTGGCGCGGCTTGCGCTCGACCTCAATACCTTGGCGTGCCAGCTTGTAGAGCGGCTGGCCGTTTTGTTTGATCGCCGAGTGCATCGGCGGGATCTGCTCAATATCGCCGCGGAACTGCTCCAGTAGCGCATCGACCTGGCTCTCACTCAGGGCAGGCACCGGACGCTCCTCGACGATCTCGCCCTCGGCATCAGCAGTGGTAGTGCGCACACCCAGCTTGCAGGTGCCCAGATAGACCTTGTCGGCATCGAGCAGGTAGGCGGAGAGCTTGGTCGCCTCGCCCAGACAGATAGGCAACATCCCGCTGGCCAGTGGATCGAGATTGCCGGTATGCCCGGCCTTGGCGGCGTAGAGCAGCCGCTTGACCTCTTGCAGTGCGGCATTGGAGGTGATCCCGACCGGTTTATCCAATAGCAGAATGCCGTTGACCTTACGTCCCCGGGCTTTATGACGACGTGCCAATACCTCAGTCCTCGTTCTTGCCGCTGTCTTTGGAGATGGCCTGATCAATCAGGGCAGTAAGGCGGGAACCGTGCTCGACGGAGCTGTCATAGAAAAAACGCAGCTCCGGTACCATGCGCAGCTTCATTCGATGGCCCAGCTCACGACGCAGGAAACCGGCCGCATGGGTCAGCCCCTTGCGGGTCTGCTCAACATCGTGCTCGCTGTCCAGTACCGTAAAATAGACCTTCGCCACGGCGAGATCCCGGGAGACATCCACAGCGGAGATGGTCACCATCCCCAGCCGCGGATCGTTGAGTTCGCGTTGCACCAGCTCGGCCAGCTCACGCTGGATCTGCTCGCCAACACGGCGACTACGACTGAATTCTCTTGCCACGTCTTGCTTACGCCCTAACCCTTATAGCGTCAATCACAGGGTACGCTTGACCTCAACACGTTCGTAGACCTCGATCTGGTCACCGACCTTGACGTCATTGTAGTTCTTCACGCCGATGCCGCACTCGGTGCCGGATTTGACCTCGGACACATCGTCCTTGTAACGGCGCAGAGATTCGAGCTCGCCCTCGTAGATCACCACGTTGTCGCGCAGTACCCGGATCGGGTTGTTACGCTTGACCGTGCCATCGACCACCATGCAACCGGCGATCGCGCCGAGCTTGGGCGAACGGAACACATCGCGCACCTCGGCCAGACCGATGATCTCCTCCTTGAACGCCGGCGCCAGCATACCGGTCATCGCGCTCTTGACCTCATCGATGAGTTCGTAGATGACGCTGTAGTAGTGCAGGTCAATACCCTGCTCTTCGATAACCCGCTTGGCACCGGCATCGGCACGGACATTAAAGCCGATCACGATCGCATTGGAGGCCACCGCCAGGTGGGCATCAGATTCGTTGATACCGCCCACGCCGGTACCAACCAGCTTGACCCGCACCTCGTCGGTGGAGAGCTTGGTCAGGGCATCGGAGATCGCCTCAAGCGAGCCCTGAACATCCGCCTTTAGCAGGATATTCAGGTTGCTCACCTCGCCCTCTTCCATCTGGTTGAACATATCATCCAGCTTGGCCTGTTGCTGGCGTGCGAACTTCACATCACGGAACTTGCCCTGACGGAACAGCGCCACCTCACGGGCCTTGCGCTCATCCGTACTCACCACGGCGGTTTCGCCTGCCGAGGGACATCCGGAAAGACCGAGGATCTCCACCGGAATGGAGGGGCCCGCCTCGCTAACCGGCTTGCCGGCCTCATCCAGCATGGCACGGACACGACCGTACTCGTGGCCGGCGAGGACGATATCCCCTTTATGCAGGGTACCCTTCTGTACCAGGATGGTGGCTACCGTACCGCGCCCCTTGTCCACACGCGACTCGATAACGATACCGCTGGCCGGACCGTCAGCAACGGCCTTCAGCTCCAGCACCTCTGACTGCAGCAGAATGGATTCCAGCAGATCATCCACCCCGGTCCCCTCTTTGGCTGAAACATGGACGAACATGGTATCGCCGCCCCACTCCTCGGGGATGACATCCGCCTGCGCCAGTTCGTTCTTGACCCGGTCGGGATCGGCCTCTTCCTTGTCGATCTTGTTGACCGCGATGATCAGCGGTACGCCGGCCGCCCGTGCATGCTGGATCGCCTCTTTGGTCTGCGGCATGACACCATCGTCGGCCGCAACCACCAGCACCACCAGGTCGGTCAGCTCGGCACCACGGGCACGCATCGCGGTAAACGCGGCGTGGCCGGGGGTATCGAGGAAGGTGATCATCCCCCGATCGGTCTCGACATGATAGGCACCGATGTGCTGGGTGATGCCACCGGCCTCACCGGAAGCGACGCGGGTGCGGCGGATATAGTCAAGCAACGAGGTCTTGCCGTGGTCGACGTGACCCATAATGGTCACCACCGGCGCTCGGGTGATCTCCTCACCGCCGGTATCGGCCCCCTTGATCACCTCTTCTTCCAGGGCATTCTCTTTGAGCAGGATGGGCTTGTGCCCCATCTCCTCAACCAGTATGGCGGCCGTTTCCTGATCCAGTACCTGGTTGATGGTGACCATGTTGCCCATCTTCATCATCGCCTTGATGACCTCGGCAGCCTTGATCGACATCTTCTGCGCCAGCTCACCGACAGTGAGGGTCTCGGGGATGGAGACCTCATGAACGATAGGCGCGGTGGGTTTTTCAAAACCATGTTTCCCACCGGCACTGACGACCGGTCGGGCCTTGCCGCCCTTTTTCTTGCGACGGCCCTTGCCTGCGGCGATGTGCAGTTCAGCCTCGCCCTCATCATGGCGTCCCTTGCGTCCTTTCTTCGCCTTGCCTTTCTTCTCGGAAGGTTCGGTTTCAACATGTTTCTTGCGCGGCTCGGCCTTGGAAGGCTTGGCCTCCGACGGAGGAACGGGCTGACTGGCAGCCTCTTCGGCCGCGCGCCTGGCCTCGGCCTCGAGTTTTGCCTCTTCCTCGGCCTTCTGCCTGGCCTCATCCCGGGCCTTGCGCTCTGCCTCGGCCTCTTCGACCTTGCGCTGCGCCTCGTCCTCGGCACGTTGTTCGGCCTCAACCGCCAATTGCTGCTCGAGACGCTCGGCCACTTCGCTGTCGATGCGCTTGTCCTCTTCGGCCTCGACCAGGCTGCGCTTGACGTAGGTTCGCTTCTTGCGCACCTCGACGGTGACGGTTTTTCCCTTGCTGGCGCTGGAGCCACCCACCTTCAGTTCACTGGTGGTACGCCGCTTGAGGGTGATTTTTTTGGGGCCTGCGTCAGCTTCGGTCTCCTGTTTCTCGGTACCGTGCTTTTGACGCAGGTGCTCCAGCAACTTGACCTTGTCATCGTCGCCGATAACCTCGTCAGCTGCCTTAGCTCCGATGCCGGCATCCTGCAACTGCGTCAGCAGGCGCTCGACCGGAACCCCGATCGTCTCAGCAAATTGTGTGACGGTAACCTCAGACATTTACACTATTCTCCTGACCTTCAATCTTCCTGATCTTCTGCAAACCAGGGTGCCCGTGCAGTCATAATCAACTTACCCGCACGCTCTTCATCCATACCATCGATCTCCATCAGATCGTCGACCGCCTGCTCGGCAAGGTCTTCCATGGTCGTCACCCCGCGGCTGGCCAGGGCATCGGCCAGTTTCTGGTCCATGCCCTCCACCGCCAGAAGATCCTGTTCCGGCTCTGCACCACCGTGCTCCTCGTTGCTGATCTCCTCGGTGACAAGGATATCCTTGGCTCGGGCACGCAATGCATCCACGATGGTTTCATCAAATTCGTCAATTTCCAGCATCTCGGCAACCGGCACATAGGCCACCTCCTCAATGCTGGAGAATCCCTCCTGAACAAGAATGGCCGCAACCTCCTCGTCCACGTTCAACTTCTCCTTGAACATGCCGACCAGGCTACCGAGCTCCGCCTCGTTCTTCTCCTCGGCCTGGGATTCGCTCATCACGTTCAGCTCCCAGCCGGTCAGCTCACTGGCAAGGCGCACATTCTGGCCGCCGCGGCCGATGGCCTGGGAGAGCTGCTCCTCATCCACAGCGATATCCATGCTGCCGGAGTCCTCATCGACCACGATAGAGAGTACCTCGGCAGGGGCCATGGCGTTGATCACGAACTGCGCAACATTATCATTCCACAGAACGATATCAACGCGCTCACCGTTCATCTCATTGGTCACCGACTGCACCCGCGAGCCACGCATACCGACACAGGCACCGACGGGGTCAATGCGCGGGTCGTTGGAGCGCACAGCAATCTTGGCGCGCATTCCCGGGTCACGGGCAGCACCCATGATGTCAATAAGCCCCTCACCGATCTCCGGCACTTCCAGGGTAAACAGCTCGATCAGGAACTCGGGACGGGTACGGCTGACAAACAGCTGCGGACCACGGGGCTCGGAGCGGACATCATAGAGATAACCGCGGACCCGGTCACCGGGACGGATCGGCTCACGTGGGATCACCTGGTCACGCGGGATCAGAGCTTCGATGTTGCTGCCCAGGTCAAGGATAACGTTGCCACGGTCAATACGCTTGACCACGCCACTGATGAGCTCGCCGACACGGTCCTGGTAAGCTTCCACCACCTGGGCACGCTCGGCTTCACGCACCTTTTGCACGATGACCTGCTTGGCGGTCTGTGCGGCGATGCGGCCGAAGCCGACCGACTCAATCTGATCTTCGACGAACTCACCCGGCTCGATTTCCGGGCTGTCGATACGTGCGGCGCTGAGGGTGATTTCGTGCTCGGGATGTTCCAGCTGCTGCGTTTCGCTGTCATCGATCACCTCCCAGCGACGGAAGGTATCGTAATCACCCGTTTCACGGTCAATTTTGACGCGAATGTCAACATCGCCACCATGCTTTTTCTTGGTAGCGGTTGCCAGGGCGATCTCCATCGCCTCAAAGATAATCTCTTTGGCAACGCCCTTCTCATTTGAAACTGCGTCTACAACCAGCAGGATCTCTTTGTTCATAACACAGCCTCTAACTGCCCTTCAGCTATTGTTCCCACGAGAGGAACTCGAACCAATATGCAACCGTATTCCGGTTACTACCATTCGTGGATCAGGTTCGCCTTCTCAATATTATCCAGCGGTAACGTGTATTCCACCCCGTCCACTTCAATTACGACTGCATCGTCCTTGATGCCGTGCATTCGTCCCTTGAACTTGCGCCGCCCCTCCAGAGGGCTGCGCAAACGAATCTCTGCCAGAGCGCCGCTATAGCGCTCGTAGTGCTCCGCCGTAAACAACGGCCGGTCGATGCCCGGAGAGGAGA
This sequence comes from Gammaproteobacteria bacterium, assembly GCA_026196275.1. Taxonomy (GTDB): domain Bacteria; phylum Pseudomonadota; class Gammaproteobacteria; order Thiohalomonadales; family Thiohalomonadaceae; genus JAPHTQ01. Next base: position 38,028 of record JAPHTQ010000061.1, on the reverse strand, counting down.
CTTCAAGGGAATACTCACCCCTGATGGGGTCCTCGACATCCAGCACGGCACTCACCTGACGGCTAACCTCGGCGCAATCCTCCACATCAATCCCATCCTCGTGGTCGATGTAGATACGCAGCACCGAGTGTCTGCCCTGCGGCTGGTATTCAATACCGACCAGCTCGAAACCGAGGGCGGTGACAGCGGGCTCGATAATCGCCTGCAGCTGTGCGTTTGCCTGACCCATATTTTCCCCGGAAACAAAAAATGGGCCCAAGGCCCATCCTGTTAAATCCAAACTGTTACGGGATTATAGTGCTTTTAATGCCGCCAGTCACCCGTAACGGCCGGATTCCACTTAACAAAAAGCCCCGTATACGGGGCTTCTTGCATATCAATTTGGTAGCGGGGGTAGGATTTGAACCTACGACCTTCGGGTTATGAGCCCGACGAGCTACCGAGCTGCTCCACCCCGCAATCGATGGCGCGTATAGTACCTAAGCCACGCTGATCGTGCAAGTGCGCATGGCGATAAAGTGGTAAAAAATCAGCGGCGCGCCAGGTGATGGCGCAGATCGTAGCGATAAATAAAGCCCGGCAGCGCAAACACCAGGAACAGACTCAGCGTCACCGCATAGAACTCCCAGTCCTGGGGGTAGAGCTCACCATTTAGCTTCTTCTCCATTCCCAGGGTAATCGCCCCGGTGAGGAAATAGAGTAACAGCCACTCCAGCCAGCGCCACCAGGCGCGCTTGTGCCCGTCCGCAGGGCGGGCGATCAGCAAGATGCGCTCACTGAGCCAAGGCAGGTTAGCGGCAATAATGGCAATGGCAATGATCAGCCAGCCGGTCTGAACGGCGCTCATATCAAATACTCCAGATCAACACAGCAACGCCCCGGTATAGCCGGGGCGTTGCATCAAACCATAAATCCATCATGCTGGCAATGCGACCGGCTCAGGCTCCCATCGCCTGCAGACACAGCGCCATCAATGCACCGGGGAATGCCCCCAGCGCCAGTATGCCAATGGCATTGGCACTGAGTACCACCGCCAGGTCAGCGCCCGGCTTGAGGCTGCCCTGTTCCCGAGCCTGATCAAAGTACATAAGCTTGATCACCCGCAAGTAGAAGAAGGCACCGATGACCGAAAAGATCACCGCCACGGCGGCCAGCCACATCAGGTTGGCGCTGACCACCGCCTGCAACACAGCAAGCTTGGCCCAAAAACCGATAAACGGCGGCACCCCGGCCATGGAGAACATGATAAACAGCATCATCAGGGCAAACCACGGACTGCGCTGGTTAAGCCCCTTGTAGTCCTCCAACTGCTCGGCCTCAAAGCCGGCACGGCTCATCAGGATCACCATGCCAAAGCCGCCCAGGCCCATGATGGTGTAGACGATGGCATAGAACATGCCCGCGGCGTAGCCCTCGGGCGTACCGGAGAGCACACCCAGCAGCAGGAAACCGGCATGGGAGATCCCCGAGTAGGCCAGCATGCGCTTGATGTTGGTCTGGGCGATGGCCACCACGTTACCCACACCAATGGAGAGCACCGCCAACAACACCAGGATATCGTGCCACTGCGGCTGCAGACCGGGGAGACCATCCACCATCAACCGCATCAGCATGGCAAAGCCCGCCAACTTGGGCGCAGTGCTAATAAACAGGGTCACAGCGGTAGGGGCACCGTGATAGACATCCGGCACCCACATGTGAAACGGTACCGCACCGAGCTTGAAGGCAACCCCGACCAACAAGAACACCAGACCGAACACCAGCAGCAACCGGTCACCTTGCGTCTGCTGCACCGCCCGGCTCAACTCAGTCAACTCCAGGGTACCGGTTACCCCGTAGAGCATCGACATGCCATAGAGCAGCATCGCCGAGGCCATGGCGCCGAGAATGAAGTATTTCATCGCCGCCTCGGAGGCGGTGCGGCTGTCCCGCTGCATCGCCACCATGGCATAGAGGGCCAGGGACATCAGCTCCAGTCCGAGATAGATCGTGAGGAAGCTGTGGGCCGAGATCAGCACCATCATGCCCAGTACCCCGAACAGGGCCAGCACGAAGAATTCACCGCGGAACAGTCCCCGCTCACGCAGGTAACTGTGCGAGTAGAGGAATACCATGAACACCGTGGCATAGACCGCCATCTTCAGCACACCGGCCATCGGATCCAGCACAAAGGTGTCGCTGAAGCTCAGCTCCGCATTGCCGCTGTAGAGCGACAGACTGAGGATGAAAGCCCCCACCAGGGTAGCCTGGGCCAGCAGGTAGGAGACCACGCGGGTTCGTTCGTTGAGAAACAGGTCGATGATCAGGATCAGCGAGGTCATGCCGAGCACGAACATCTCGGGCATCGCAGGCAGAAAGTTGGGCATGTCGAAATTCATTCTTGCGAGACTCCGTTACAGGGCAGTGGCCGGCAGTTTGGATACACCGATATGGGCGACCAGGTGCTGGACCGTTGCGTCCATCACCTCAAGCAGCGGCGCAGGCCACAGGCCGACACCCAGCACCATCACCGCAAGGATGGCGAGAAACAGGAATTCACGCCCATTGATATCCTGCAGCGCGGCGACCTTTTTGTTGCGCACCTCCCCGTAGATCACCCGCTTGACCATCCACAGGGTGTAGGCCGCCCCCAGGATCAGGGTGGTGGCGGCGACAAAGGCGATCCAGAAATTGGCCTTGAAGGCGCTGAGGATCACCATGAATTCGCCAACAAAACCGGCGGTACCCGGCAGACCCGCATTGGCCATGGCGAACAGCACCATAAAGCCGGCAAACTTGGGCATACGGTGTACCACTCCACCGTAGTCGTTGATCTCACGCGAGTGGAGACGGTCATACATCACACCCACGCAGAGGAACATCGCGCCGGAGACAAAACCGTGGGCGATCATCTGCACCACACCGCCCTCGATACCCATGGTGGCACCGGTGAAGCTGCCCTCGTTGGCCTCGGCTATGCGCCAGGCGATGAAGAAGCCGAGCGTGACAAAGCCCATATGCGAAATGGAGGAGTAGGCAATAAGCTTCTTCATATCCTGCTGTACCAGCGCGACAAAACCGATATAGACCACGGCGATGAGCGACAACCCGATCATCAGCCAGTCGAGGGTGTGACTGGCATCGGGCACGATGGGCAGGGAAAAACGCAGGAAACCGTAGGCCCCGAGTTTGAGCATAATCGCTGCCAGGATCACCGAGCCACCGGTGGGTGCCTGCACGTGCGCATCGGGCAACCAGGTGTGTACCGGCCACATCGGCACCTTCACCGCGAAGGCGATAAGAAAGGCGAGGAAGATCCAGATCTGCGCCGTGGCCGGGATGCTCACCGCATGGAAGTCGAGGATAGCGAAGCTGTCGGTGTGGAAGTAGAGCCACAGCAGCGCGATCAGCATGAACACCGAGCCGAGGAAGGTGTAGAGAAAGAACTTGAGGGTCGCATAGACCCGCCGGTCACCCCCCCAGATCCCGATGACGATGAACATCGGGATCAACATCGCCTCCCAGAAGACGTAGAACAGCATCGCATCCAGCGCGGCGAAGACACCGATCATCAACCCCTCCATGATGAGGAAGGCAGCCATGTACTGCGCCGGTCGGTTCTTGATCACCTCCCAGCCGGCGATCACCACCAACACGGTCATGAAGGTGGTGAGCAGGATCAGGGGCATGGAGATGCCATCCACCCCGAGGGAGTAGTTGATGCTGAACGCCTCGATCCAGGGTACGAACTCGGTGAACTGCATCTGGTAGGTGGCGGTATCGAAACCGGTGTAGAGCGGGATCGACAAGACAAAGGTCAGCAGGGAGACCAGCAGAGCCAGTACCTTGGCCTCCAGGCCGGAACGACCGCTTCCCGTCAACATCACCAGCAGACCGCCGATAATGGGTGTCCAGATAACCAGACTCAGCAGTGGCAAATCAGCAAACATGCACCCTACCCTTATTCAGATTTCTTTTTATCAACCGACCACAAACAGGCCGAACAGCGCCAGCAGGCCGAGGATCATGGCGAAGGCATAGTGATAGAGATAACCGGACTGCAGATGGCGCGCCACGGCAGAGACCATGCCCACCAGGCGGGCCGAACCGTTGACCAGCAGCCCGTCGATCAGCGCCACATCCCCCACCTTCCACAGACCGGTGCCGAGATTGCGGCTTCCGCCGCCAAAGACCGCCTGGTTGAAGTCATCGAAACCGTACTTGTTCACCAGGACCCAGTGGATCTGCTTCACCACCGGCAACGCGACGATCTTCGCCGGCAGGTCGGTCCGCCTCATATAGAGGAACCAGGCAACGAACACCCCGCTGGCAGCCAGCCAGAACGGTGCGGTGAGGAAACCGTGGCCGATCATCCCCATGGCGCTGGTGAAGCCTACCTGCGACAGTACGTCGTGCGCTGGCGCCACCGTGATCGCCTCGCTGAAGAAGTCACCGAAGACCATCGAGCCGACATAGGGACCACCGATGAAGATCGAGGGGATAGCCAGCAGGATCAGCGGCACCGTGACCACCCACGGCGTTTCATGCAAGTGCGAGCGGGTGTGCTCATCCATACGCTCCTTGCCGTGGAACACCAGGAAGTACATGCGGAAGCTGTAGAGCGCGGTGATGAACACCCCGGCCAGTACCGCAAAGTAGGCAAAGCCGCTGCCCGGAATGGTCGAGTGGTGCACCGCCTCGATGATCGAGTCCTTGGAGAAGAAGCCTGAAAAGCCGGGCGCGCCAATCAGTGCCAGCGAGCCGATGAGCGAAGTGAGCCAGGTGATCGGCATGTACTTGCGCAGGCCACCCATCTCCCGCATGTCCTGCTTGTGGTGCATGGCAATGATCACCGAGCCGGCAGCGAGGAACAGCAGCGCCTTGAAAAAGGCGTGGGTCATCAGGTGGAACACCCCGGCGGCGTAGGCCGAGGCCCCCAGGGCCACTGTCATGTAACCGAGTTGGGAGAGGGTTGAATAGGCAACCACCCGTTTGATGTCGTGCTGCACCAGGCCGAGAAAGCCCATAAACAGTGCTGTGATGGCACCGATAGTCAGCACTACGGCCAGGGCCACCTCGGAGAGCTCGTAGATCGGCGACATGCGCGCCACCATGAAGATACCGGCGGTCACCATGGTCGCCGCGTGGATCAGCGCGGAGATCGGGGTCGGGCCCTCCATCGAGTCGGGCAGCCAGACGTGCAGCGGTACCTGGGCCGACTTGCCCATCGCGCCGATGAACAGCAGGATAGCGATCACCGTCATGATGTTCCACTCGCTGCCGGGCCAGATAGAGATGGTGACATCCTTCTGTAGCTCCACCGCATTGAACACCGAGGCATAATCCAGGGTGTTGAAGTGCATCAGCACCGCCGCGATCCCCAGCAGGAAACCGAAGTCGCCGACGCGATTGACCAGGAACGCCTTTAAGTTGGCGAAGACCGCCGTCTCGCGCACCGACCAGAAGCCGATCAACAGGTAGGAGACCAGACCCACCGCCTCCCAGCCGAAAAACAGCTGCATGAAGTTGTTGGCCATCACCAGCATCAGCATGGAGAAGGTAAACAGCGAGATATAGCTGAAGAAGCGCTGATAGCTGTTGATGCCGGCGCCACTGCCCTCGGGCCAGTTTTCCTCATCATGGGCCATGTAGCCGATGGTGTAGATATGCACCATCAAGGATACGAAGGTGACCACCACCATCATCATCGCGGTCAGCTCATCAACCAGAAAACCGACCTCGAACCGGATCCCCTCCGAGACCAACCAGATGTAGACGCTGTGGTTAAAGCTTTCGGCCCCATCGATGGCGATCTGCTTGAATACCAACGCCGAAAGGACAAAGGCAATGGCTACCCCAACAGTGGTGACAGTGTGGGCGCCACCACGACCGATGGTGCCGCCGAACAGGCCGGCGATCAGCGCGCCGAGTAACGGTGCGAGGACGATCAGCAGTGTAATGGTTTGCATATTCTCAAGCACGGCCCTACCCCTTCAGCGAGTCCAGTTCGGCAACATTGATGGTGCGGCGGTTGCGGAACAGCACCACCAGGATCGCCAGACCGATGGCTGCTTCGGCTGCAGCGACGGTGAGGATAAAGAAGACGAACACCTGCCCTGCGCTGTCGCCAAGGAAGTACGAGAAAGCGATAAAGTTGATATTCACCGCCAGCAGCATCAGCTCGATGCACATCAGCAGGATGATCACGTTCTTGCGGTTGATAAAGACGCCGGCCATGCTCAGGCCAAAGAGGATTGCGCCTACCGTCAGGTAATCGGACAGTGCGATCATGCCTGGACCTCATTCATGCTTGTTGTTCTTGGCATCGACATTACTTGCGCTCCTCGCTCTCCATCTTCACCATCCGCACCCGCTCATCACGCTTGACCCGCACCTGCTGATCGATTTTCTGATAGCGGGTGCCGGTGCGGTGGCGCAGAGTAAGGGTTATGGCGGCGACAATGGCCAGCAGCAGGATCACCGCAGCGATCTCAAAAGGATAGACATAAGTGGTATAGAGCTGCTCACCGAGCATCCGGGTATTACTGGCGTCCGCTGCCAGACGCTCCGGTGGCGGCATGTTGGTCAGATTGAAATAGTCGTTATTGGCGACATACCACATCACCGCGATGGTTCCCCCGGCCACCAGTGCGCCCAGCGGCAAGTAACCGGTAAAACCTTCACGCATTTTGGCGATATTGATATCCAGCATCATCACCACGAACAGGAACAGCACCATCACCGCGCCGACATAGACCAGCACCAGGGTGATGGCGAGGAACTCCGCCTCCAGCAACAGCCACAGCGCCGAGGTGGTGATAAAACACATCACCAGAAACAGCGCTGCATGCACCGGGTTGCGCACCGTGATCACGCCAACGGCCGCAGCCACCAGGATGGCGGAGAAAATATAGAAAATAATCTGCTCAAAACTCATACGGTTGTATTCCGTTTTTTAAAAGTTCATATCACCGCAAAGACGCAAAGTACGCAAAGAAAAAGATTCATGGGGGACGCCGTATGAAACCACGCAAGTCCCTATTCTCGTCGACCCTGCAACAGCATAAACCTTTGCGACCTTTGCGCCTTTGCGGTGAATCATTACTTATCGATACTTGGCATCTTCGGCGCGGTCGGCGGCGATCTGCGCCTCGTGTGTGTCACCGACAGCCAGCAGTTTCTCCTTGGTCATCAGCAGGTCACCCCGCTGTTCACCGTGATATTCATAGACTCGGGTCTCGACGATGGCATCGACCGGGCAGGCCTCCTCGCAGAAGCCGCAGAAGATGCACTTGGTCAGGTCGATGTCATAGCGGGTGGTGCGGCGCGAGCCGTCCTCGCGCTGCTCCGACTCGATGGTGATCGCCAGCGCCGGACAGACCACCTCGCACAGCTTGCAGGCGATACAGCGCTCCTCGCCGTTGGGGTAACGGCGCTGGGCGTGCAGACCGCGGAAACGTGGCGACTGCGGCGCCCGCTCCTCCGGATACTGCACCGTGATCTTCTTGCGAAAGAAGTAACGTCCGGTCACACCCAGCCCTGAGCGGAGCTCTTTCAGGGTCAGGCTTTTCAACAGTTGCATCATGGAACTCATAAGCGTGTCACTTCTCGCCGTTATGCCACGTCAAACCAGGGTGGTGTGCCGGTAATAATCATCACGCCCACCACCAGAATCCAGACAATGGTCAGCGGTATAAACACCTTCCACCCCAGGCGCATGATCTGGTCATAGCGATAGCGCGGGAAGGTGGCGCGGAACCACAGGTAGAAGAAGAGGAAGATCAGTGTCTTGACCACCAGCCAGTGCAGCCCCGGCCCCAGCAGGGAACCGAGCAGCGTGATCTCGAAAACGCTCTCCGGTAGCAGCCCCTCCAGAGGAGAGAGCCAGCCACCGAGGAACAGCAGGCTGGCCAACACGGAGATGAGGATCATGTTGGCATATTCGGCCAGGAAGAACACCGCAAAGGGCATGCCCGAATACTCGACATGGAAACCGGCGACGATCTCCGACTCCCCCTCCGCCACATCGAACGGGGCGCGGTTGGTCTCCGCCACCCCGGAGATAAAGTAGATCACAAACAGCGGCAACAGCGGCAGCCAGAACCACTGCCAGAAACCACCCTGCTGTGCCGCGACGATATCACCGAGGTTGATGCTACCGGCCGCCATCAGCACACCGACCAGGGCAAAGCCCATGGCGATCTCGTAGGAGACGATCTGCGCCGCCGAACGCATCGCGCTAATAAACGGATACTTGGAGTTGGAGGCCCAGCCGGCAATAATAATGCCGTAGACGCCGATGGAGGTGATCGCCAGTACATAGAGCAGACTGGCATCGACATCGGCCAACACCATCTCGCTGCCGAAGGGGATCACCGCCCAGGCGGCCAGCGCCGGCGCCATGGCGATCACCGGTGCGATGAGGAACAGCAGCTTGTCGGCACCGGCGGGGAGGATGATCTCCTTGAACATCAGCTTTACCGCATCGGCGATCGGCTGACCCAGTCCCCACATCTGTTTGCCGAAGAAGCCGACACGGTTGGGACCGATCCGTACCTGCATAAAACCGATCACCTTGCGCTCGGCGTAGGTCAGGTAGGCAACGCAGACCATCAAGGGCACCAGGATGACAACGATCTTGGCCAGGATCACCAAGCCGACCTGCATCCACTCGGGAAGCCCCCAGGGCCAGCCCAGCCCGGCAAAGAAGGATTGAATCAGTTCAACAAGCATGTCAGCTCACACTGCCTCGTCTCTATTTCTGTTATCAGGCCTTGGCCAGTTGTATCGGGCTGAAAGAGCCGCCCAAACCTCGTGTCTCACTAATGCCTGCCGGGAGATAGACGGCATTGTCCGGCAATCGCTCATCAACAGCGACGATGAAGGTTGCCTCGCCACCATCCTGGGACACCGTTGCCTGATCACCGTCGGCAAGGCCGTATTTTTCCAGCGTCCTGCTGTTGGCAGAGAGCCGAACAGCCAGGAGTGCATCCGCCGTGGCCTGCAGCGGCATTGCCCGGCGCACCATGGGATCGACCGCATAGATCGGCACATCGGCGATACGCAGCAATCCCTGATGCAGTTTGGTCGGTTCGCTCATTGTCCATTCACTGCGATTTCCGATTGGCACATCACCGAACAGCCCCTCCATCTCAGTGCGGATCGTCTCTGCCGAGGTGTATGCAAAACCATTGAGATCCAACAGGTTACCCAGTACCCGCAGCACCTTCCACGCAGGGCGTGACTCGCCCGCCGCACGAGCCACACCACCGAAGCTCTGCCAGTGACCCTCGGTGTTGATAAAGGAGCCTGCCGTTTCCAGGAAGGTGCCAATCGGCAGCAGCACATCGGCCTGCGCCATCAACCCTTCACCGGTATAGGCCGTCAGCGCCACCACAAACTCCGCCTGCTCCATGGCCTTGGTTACTGCCGCCGACTCGATGCAATCGAGTTCCGGTTCAATGCCCAGCGACAGGTAACCCTTGAGTCCCGCCTTGACCATGGCGCGCCAGTCCATGCCACTGACTGTCGCGGCCCGGCCCCCTGCCTCGCGGTGCGGAAGACAGCCGGCAAGCCAGGCACCGGCACTGTTACCCCCCTCGGCGAGGAGACCGACACGCGCTCCGGCCAGCTCGGCAATGAGATTCGCCAGCGCCTGCAGCTCGGCACGGGCCGGATAGGACGCCGCCGTATTGCCCAGCAACACCGTGGCCTGGGGCGCCGCCTTGAGGGTTTCGGCAATGTTTTGCTGCGCCTCGCTCGGCTCCACCCCGGTGAGCAACGGCTGCAGAGAGTCCGGTGCACTGTCCCCGGTCAGTGTCAGCAGCGCCTTCAGAACCCCGCTCAGCTCTGCACCCAGATCAGTAGTGATGCACTTCTGCGCCAGCGGGAAGGTAAAGTCATAATCCACCGCGTTGATGGCCATGATCTGTGCGCCGTTGTTGCGCGATGCCTTGCGCAGCCGTTGCGCCAGCAGCGGCTGGTCCTTGCGGATGTTTGAACCGATCAGCAGGACCGCGTCCAGCAACTCGAGATCCTGGATCGCCTGTCCCAGTGCCGGGTAGGCGGGCTGCTCGGCCTGGTCACGAAAATCCACCTGACGCAGGCGGTGATCGATGTTGCCGCTGCCGATGCCGCGCATCAGCTTCTGCAGCAGATAAAACTCCTCGGTGGTGGCACTGTAGGAGGCGAGGGCGCCGAGCTGCTCCGCCCCGTCCCGTTCGGCGATCGCCTTCAACCCCTCGGCGGCACGGGTCAGGGCGGTATCCCAGTCACTGGCGATCCACTCTCCCTCTTCCCTGATCATCGGTTGGGTCAGACGTTCGGGGTGATCATTGGCGGTGTAGCTGTAGCGGTCGCGATCGGCGATCCAGGTCTCGTTCACTGTCTCATTTTCGCGCGGCACGACACGCATTGCCTTGCCATTGCGAACATCGACGCGGATATTACTGCCGACACAGTCGTGCGGGGAGATACTGTGGTAGCTGCGCAGCTCCCACGGCCTGGCCGTATAGCGATAGGGTTTGGAGGTCAGCGCGCCGACCGGACAGAGGTCGATGACGTTACCGGAAAGTTCGGAGTCGACAGTGCCTTCCATATAGGTGCCGATATGCATGTGCTCGCCGCGCCCCGGCGCACCCAGCTCCATCATGCCGGCCACTTCCTGACCAAAACGGACACAACGGGTACAGTGAATACAGCGGGTCATGTCGGTGGCGATCAATGCGCCAAGGTCAGGGTTGTGCACCACCCGTTTGCCTTCGGTGTAACGGGAGATGCCGCTGCCATAGCCCATGGCCATCTCCTGCAGATCACACTCCCCGCCCTGATCACAGATCGGGCAGTCAAGCGGATGGTTGATCAGCAGAAATTCCATCACGCTGCGCTGCGCGGCGATCGCCTTGGGCGAGCGGGTATGGACCTTCATCCCCTCGCTCACCGGTGTGGCACAGGCCGGCAATGGTTTGGGCGCCTTCTCCACCTCAACCAGACACATACGGCAACTGGCTGCAATGGACAGTTTGCTGTGATAGCAAAAACGCGGGATCGTGATGCCGGCGCTATCAGCCGCTTCAATTAGCGTCACCCCGTCACGGGTCTCTATCACCTTTCCGTTGATCTCGATGTTTACCATCGCCAGTCTCGTTTCAGTTCAGCTTGCTGTCATTGGCCGGCGGATTAACCACCAACCAGGCATTTTTTGTGGTCGATGTGGTACTGGAACTCGTCGCGGAAGTGCCTGAGGAAGCTCTTCACCGGCATCGCCGCCGCATCGCCCAGCGCACAGATGGTGTTCCCCTCGATGCGTCCGGCCACATCGACCAGTTTGTCCAGATCCTCCTGACGACCCTGACCGTGCTCGATACGATGCAGCACACGGGCGAGCCAGCCGGTTCCCTCGCGACAGGGGGTACACTGGCCACACGACTCCTCGAAGTAGAAGTGCGACAGACGCGCCAGTACCTTGACCATACAGGTGGTCTCATCCATCACGATAACCGAGCCGGCACCGAGCATGGAGCCGGCCTTGGCGATGGAGTCGTAATCCATGTTCATCCCCATGGCGATCTCGCCCGGCAGCACCGGTGTCGAACTGCCGCCGGGGATCACCGCCTTGAGCCGGTGACCGTCACGCACGCCGCCAGCCAGCTCCAGCAACTCGGCAAAGGGCATCCCCATCGGGACTTCATAGTTTCCCGGCTTGTTCACATGACCGGAGACAGAGAAGATCTTGTCGCCACCATTGTTCGGCTTGCCCAGATCGAGAAACCACTGGCCGCCGTTTTTCAGGATCACCGGTACCGAGGAGAGCGATTCGGTGTTATTGATCGTCGTCGGACAGCCATAAAGACCGTAGTTGGCCGGGAATGGCGGCTTGAAGCGCGGCTGCCCCTTCTTGCCCTCGATCGACTCAAGCAACGCGGTCTCCTCACCACAGATATAGGCGCCGGCACCGAGGTGGCTATGGATGTTGAAGTCGAAACCGGAACCGAGGATATTCTCACCCAGCCAACCCGCCGCACGCGCCTCTTCCAGCGCCGCCTCGAACCGCTCGTAGGGCTCCCAGAACTCGCCACGGATATAGTTGTAGCCCAGCGAAGCGCCGATGGTGTAGCCAGCGATGGCCATCCCCTCGATCAGCTGGTGCGGGTTGTAGCGCAGGATATCGCGATCCTTGCAGGTACCGGGTTCACCCTCATCGGAGTTGCAGACGATGTATTTCTGCCCCTCCACGTTACGCGGCATGAAACTCCACTTCAGGCCGGTGGGGAAGCCGGCACCACCACGCCCACGCAGGGCCGAGGTTTTCAGCTCGGCGATAATCTCATCCGGAGTGATCTTCTCCTTGAGGATCTTCTCCAGCACCTGGTAGCCGCCATTTTCACGGTAGGCATCCAGAGTCCAGGAGTTGTCCACCTGCAGGGTACGGAAACAGACTTGATTGCTCACCGGTCACTCACCCCGCAGTCTCCTTCAATGAGATGTAACGTAAAACAGCGCATATTCACCATTCCCCTCACCCGTTTCACTCCAGGTTCTCGAGGATCTTGTCGATCGTCTCGGGTGTCAGGTTTTCATAGTACGTTTTATCGATAGAGAACATCGGCGCATTGACACAGGCGCCCAGGCACTCGACCTCCTTGAGGGTGAAGCGGCCATCCTCGGTGGTCTCGCCCAGCTTGATGCCGAGCCGCTGCTCCAGATGGGACACCACCTCGTCCGAACCGCGCAGCATGCAGGAGATATTGGTGCAGATATTGATCTTGTGCCGCCCGACCGGGGAGAGCTCATACATCGAGTAGAAGCTGGCCACCTCGTAGGCGGCGATCGGCGCCATCTCCAGGTAGTGGGCGACGGCCTCGATAAGCTCGTTGCTCAGCCAGCCACCGTTCTGCTCCTGGGCAATGCGCAGCGCGGCCATCACCGCCGACTGCTTCTTCTCGGTCGGATATTTCGCCACCCAGCGATCGATTTCGGCGCGGGAGGCGTCACTCAGCAATGTAATCTTCTCCTCTGACATCAGCGGTCAACCTCCCCGAATACAATGTCCTGGGTTCCGATCACGGTCACCACATCGGCCAACATGTGGCCCCGCACCATCTCGTCCATCGCCGCCAGGTGGGCAAAACCCGGCGCCCGGATCTTCATGCGATAGGGCTTGTTCGCCCCATCGGAGACAAAGTAGATACCAAATTCGCCCTTGGGATGCTCCACCGCGGCGTAGGCCTCACCCTCGGGCATGGAAAAGCCCTCGCTGACCAGTTTGAAGTGGTGGATAAGCGCCTCCATCTCCTCTTTCATCTCGGTGCGCGACGGCGCTGTGACCTTGTGATCGGCACTCATCACCGGACCGGGATTGTTGCGCAACCAGTTAATGCACTGCCTGATAATGCGGTTGGACTGGCGGAACTCCTCGATGCGTACCAGATAGCGGTCATAGCTGTCACCGTTGGTGCCCACCGGAATATCGAAATCGAGCTTGTCATAGACCGCGTAGGGCTGTTTCTTACGCAGGTCCCACTCTACCCCCGAACCACGCAACATCGGACCGGTCAGCCCCATCTGCAGGGCACGCTCAGCCGACATCACCCCGACATCGACCAGGCGCTGTTTCCAGATCCGGTTGTCGGTAAGCAGAGTTTCGTATTCATCCACGTAGCCGGGGAAACGATTGGTAAAGTCTTCAATGAAGTCGAGCAGCGATCCTTCGCGGTTTTCGTTGAGTGCCTTCATCTCATCGGCGCTGTGCCACTTGGAGTCGCCACGGAACTGCGGCATCTTATCCGGCAGGTCACGATAGACGCCACCCGGGCGATAGTAGGCCGCATGCAGCCGGGCCCCCGACACCGCCTCATAGCAGTCCATCAGATCCTCGCGCTCACGGAAGGCGTAGATGAACATGGTCATCGCCCCCACATCGAGGGCATGGGCGCCGATCCACAACAGGTGGTTGAGGATGCGGGTGATCTCATCGAACATCACCCGGATGTACTGGGCACGGATCGGCACTTCGAGACCGAGCATCTTCTCGGTGGCCAGTACGAAGGCGTGCTCATTGCACATCATCGAGACATAATCGAGCCGGTCCATATAGGGCAGGCTCTGCACATAGTGCTTGCTCTCGGCCAGCTTCTCCGTGGCCCGGTGCAGCAGGCCGATATGGGGATCGGCGCGCACAATGACCTCGCCGTCCATCTCCAGCACCAGACGCAACACACCATGTGCCGCCGGATGCTGCGGACCGAAGTTGAGGGTAAAATTACGGATCTCGGACAACTTAGCTCTCCCCTTCCGGCGCCGGTTCCTGGTAGCGGTTATCATCACGGATGACTCTCGGCACCAGCATGCGCGGCTCGATAGAGACCGGCTGATAGATAACACGCCCCTGCTCCGGGTCGTAACGCATCTCGACATTGCCACTGAGTGGAAAATCCTTGCGGAACGGATGGCCGATAAACCCGTAATCGGTAAGAATACGCCGCAGATCCGGATGGCCTTCAAAGACGATACCAAAAAGATCAAAAGCCTCGCGCTCATACCAGTCGGCGCTGTTCCAGATCCCGAGTACCGAATCGACCCGTGGCATCTCATCGCCAACAAAGGTTCTGAGACGAATGCGGTGATTGTTCTTTACCGACAACAGGTGATAGACCACGGCGAAACGTGGACCACTCCAGACTCCGTTACCGTAATCGAGGTAATCGACGCCACACAGATCGATGAGCTGCTCAAAGTGGAATGACGCTTCATCACGCAGCGCGGTGCAGACCGAGCGCAGGTGTTCACGTGGCAGCTCCACGGTCAGCTCACCGAACTCAACATGGGTTGCCGTAATGCGTGTGCTGAAGCGCTCCTCTACGAGCGATGCCAACTGCTGATAGTAATCAGACATGTTTATACATTCTGCTGGTTAACGGGCAATGGTATTGGTTCGGCGGATTTTCTGCTGCAACTGCAAAATGCCATAGAGCAGTGCCTCGGCGGTGGGCGGGCAGCCGGGAACGTAGATATCCACCGGCACGATGCGATCACAGCCGCGAACCACCGAATAGGAGTAGTGGTAATAACCACCGCCATTGGCGCAAGAGCCCATAGAGATAACCCAGCGCGGCTCGGGCATCTGATCGTAAACCTTGCGCAGCGCCGGGGCCATCTTGTTGCACAAGGTGCCGGCAACGATCATCACATCCGACTGGCGCGGACTCGGACGAAACATGATGCCGAAGCGGTCCAGATCGTAACGTGCCGCACCGGCGTGCATCATCTCCACCGCACAGCAGGCCAGACCAAAGGTCATCGGCCACATCGAACCGGTACGCGCCCAGTTGATCAGGCTATCCATCGAGGTGGTAACAAAGCCCTGCTCCAGACGCCCTTCGATTATTCCCATTGCAGCGCCCCTTTCTTCCACTCATAGATAAAGCCGATCACCAGAATGCCCAGGAACAGCACCATGGACATGAAGCCAAACATGCCGATATCCCGCAACACAATGGCCCACGGGAAGAGGAAGGCGATCTCGAGATCGAAAATAATGAAGAGGATTGCAACGAGATAGTAACGCACATCGAACTTCATGCGTGCGTCTTCAAACGCTTCAAAACCACACTCATAGGCGGAGAGCTTTTCACTGTCGGGCTTGCGCGGTCCCAGCAGAAATCCCATGAGGATCATAAAACCGCCGAAGGCAATGCCGATAGCGATAAAGATCAGGACGGGTAAATAGTTCTCTAGCATGTAGCGACCTCAACCCCTAAAGTCACACACCGTCTACCAACAGCATGCATGAATCGACGTTGTTATTTAGTCTGACGAGTTTAGGCTTCGGCAAGATTCGGTGTCAAGAACCCCCTGACCTGATAATGTTTATAATTCAGAAAGTTATTCCTATAAGACGATATTGATCAAATATCGTACAATAGCGTCCCTTTAACCGGTTTTTATCTAACAAAACCGGACTGGTCTTCCCCGGTACTATTTCTCCTGTCACGGCATCAGGCCTAATAAAAAAGCCCATAGCAGAAACCTGACTACGGGCTTATTCATGTATGGTGCCGAAGGCCGGACTCGAACCGGCACGGGTTTCCCCACTACCCCCTCAAGATAGCGTGTCTACCAATTCCACCACTTCGGCAAATAGGGTTTTTAATTCGTCGCAGGGACATCGTCTACCGGTGCCGCAGGGGCTGCCGGAACGGACGGCATATCTTCTTCAACGGGCGCCTCGGCGTCAACCCTTTCCATCACGGATTCTGTCACACTGCTGCGTGAAGTACCCTGATTGGTGAAATAGGCCAGACTGAGGCTGGTGATGAAAAAGATCGTGGCCAGCGTCGCGGTGCCGCGCGTCAGGAAAGAGGCAGATCCCTGACTGCCAAAGACAGTCGAGGAGGCGCCGCTACCGAATGCTGCACCCATATCGGCACCCTTGCCCTGTTGCAGCAGGATGAGCGCTACCAGTGTAGCCGCAGCAAGAACATGAACGATCAGAATTACTGTTTCCATTAATTTCTATCCAAACCTGCGTTTAACCGGCGGCGCGGCAAATAGTCAGGAAGTCTTCGGCCTTGAGTGACGCGCCACCGATCAAACCACCATCGATGTCTTCCTGGGCGAGCAATTCGACGGCATTGCCGGCGTTCATGCTGCCACCGTAGAGAATCTGTACCTTCCGGGCAACCTCAGCATCACTGGCGGCGATCTGCTCACGGATAAACTTGTGAACCTCCTGAGCCTGCTCAGGAGAGGCGGTCTTGCCGGTACCGATAGCCCATACCGGCTCGTAGGCGATCACCCCATCAGCCAGGGCAGCGACACCTTCGAGATCGATTACCGCCGCGATCTGACGTGCCACCACCTCATTGGTCACCTCTTTTTCGCGCTCTTCCAGGGTCTCGCCGATGCAGAGGATCGGCCTGAGACCGGCGGCGCGGGCAACACGGTATTTCTTCGCCACCAGTGCATCATCTTCACCGTACAGGCTGCGGCGCTCGGAGTGACCCACGATCACATATTTGCAGCCGAAGTCGTTGATCATGGATGCGGCTATTTCACCGGTAAAGGCCCCTTTCTCCTCGGTACTGAGGTTCTGTGCACCCCAGACGATGGGTGTACCCTGCAACTGGGACTCGACCTCACCGAGGTAGACAAACGGGGGACAGACGGCAACTTCGGCAGACTGAACATCACCAATGCCCTGCTTGATACCATCCAGCAACGCCTTGATGCTGGCCTTGGAGCCGTTCATTTTCCAGTTACCGGCAACGAGCTTCTGTCGCATTGTCGCTTCCCCGTCTCTATATCCGTGTTAGAAGAAATTAGCCGCGAAGCTTACCGCCATGGCGCCGATAAATCAATGCGGAACACCCTCTTTGGTACTCGGCCCGGCCTGTTCAGCCTCCCCACCGGTAAGCTGCCGCACCACATCGGCCAGCTCGGCGGCAATCCTGGCGACCTGTGCGACATCCTCCCCCTCGACCATCACCCGAATCAGGGGTTCGGTGCCGGAGGGGCGCAACAGAACGCGCCCCCGCTCGCCCAGCTGCGTCTCGGCCTTGCCCACCGCCTCGACCAGCGCCGGCATCTCCATCACATTCTTGCCTCTGGCGAGCCGTACGTTGATCAGAGTTTGCGGATACTTGGTCATGCCCGATTTGAGCTCGTGCAGCGCCTTGTCCAGCTCCACCATCGCCCGTAATACCTGTAGTGCAGCGATAATACCGTCACCGGTGGTGGTGCAGTTGAGGCAGATCAGATGACCGGAACCTTCACCACCCAGACTCCAGCCGTTCTGCCGCAGCATCTCCATCACGTAACGGTCACCGACATTGGCCCGGACAAAGTCGATACCGACCCTCTCCAGTGCATGCTGCATCCCCAGATTGGTCATCAGTGTGCCGACCACACCGGGCACTCCCTCCTGCCGGTGGCGAGCCGCGGCAATGATGTAGAGCAACTCATCACCATCAACCAGTTCCCCATTACGGTCGACCATCACTACGCGATCGCCATCACCATCAAAGGCGATCCCGAGATCCGCCCCCTGTACCAGTACCGCCTCCTGCAATGCATGGGGGTGGGTCGAACCGCAGTTGACATTGATATTGAGGCCGTCCGGCTCATCCCCCAGAGTGACCACCTTCGCGCCAAGCTCACGGAACACATCGGGCGCCACGTGATAAGTAGCCCCGTTGGCGCAATCCACCACCATTTTCAGGCCTTTGAGGTCGAGGGCGTTGGGGAAGGCGCTTTTGCAAAATTCGATATAGCGTCCGGCGGCATCGACCACCCGACGCGCCTTGCCCAGGGTAGCGGCTGGCGCCATCTCCATCGGCTTGTCCAGTTCCGCCTCGATGGCAAGCTCCACCTCATCGGGCAGCTTGGTGCCGTCACCGGAGAAAAACTTGATACCGTTGTCCTCGAACGGATTGTGCGAGGCGCTGATCACGATACCGGCATCGGCATGCAAGGTGCGGGTCAGGTAGGCAATGGCCGGCGTGGGCATGGGGCCAAGCAATAGGATGTCGACGCCGGCGGCAGAGAGGCCCGCCTCCAGGGCGGACTCAAACATATAACCGGAGATACGGGTATCCTTGCCGATCACCACCTTGCCGCCGTCACCACGGGCCAGTACCCGACCAACCGCCCAGCCCAGCTTCAACACGAACTCCGGGGTAATGGGAAACTCCCCCACCCTGCCCCGAATGCCGTCGGTACCGAAATATTTACGTGTCACTGACTCCCCCAATAAAACAGGTTCAAAGCTCAAAGATAAAGACCTTACGTTGAACCTTTGACCTTGAACCTTTCACCTTCCATTACTGCCGCCACCATCTCCATCGCCTCAGCGGTAGCCTTCACATCATGCGCCCGGATCACCTTTGCCCCCTGCCACGCAGCCATGACAGCAACGGCGACGCTGCCATGCAGGCGCTGCTCCACCGGCACATCCAGCACCGCGCCGATCATCGACTTGCGAGACATCCCCACCAGCAGCGGAAGCCCCTCGCCAAGCAGTCTGTCCAGCTGCTTGAGCAGGCTGAGATTGTGCTGCAACGACTTGCCAAAGCCGAAACCGGGATCCAGCAACAGACGCTCGCGGGCAATGCCGCCAGCGGTGCAGCGAAGTACCTGCTGATGCAGAAACTTCGCTACCTCTGTCACGACATCATCATAGTGTGGTGCCTGCTGCATGGTGCGTGGCTCACCCAGCATGTGCATCAGACAAACCGGCACCTCCAGCGAGGCGGCCATCTGCAGCGCCCCCTGCTGGCGCAGCGCGTAGACGTCATTAATCATGCTGGCACCGGCCTCTACCGCCGCCTGCATCACCTCGGGCTTGCTGGTGTCAACCGAAATCGGCACTGGCAACACTGACGCCAACGCCTCGACCACCGGCACCACACGACACAGCTCCTCTTCAAGGGAGACACCTGCCGAGCCGGGACGAGTCGACTCCCCGCCGATATCGACGATCGCCGCCCCCTCCTCGACCATACGCAGGGCCTGCTCAATGGCCTGCTCGCGACCGAGGAAACGACCGCCATCGGAGAAAGAGTCCGGGGTAACGTTGAGGATCCCCATCACCCGGGGCTGACTGAGATCGAGGGACTTTCCGGCGCAGTCGAGAATCATGGGTGGGATTATAACAGAGGTTTCAAGTTGCGGGCTTCGAAACCCCGCTTCAGACTACACGCTTTAAACTTTCCAACTTGAAACTCGGAACTAACAAAAAACCCCGCCGAAGCGGGGTTTTGTGATCAGTGCTGCCCGGCCGGATCGCCCACCGGCCCGTTGTCCTTGCCTTTGTCACTGCTGGTTTCGGCACCGCTATCGGAGGGCGGGGGCGGCGTCTGGTCGCTCCAGTCCTTCGGCGGCCGCGGATCCTTGCCGCCCATAATGTCATCGATCTGGTGCGCATCGATGGTTTCGTACTTTATCAGGGCATCGGCCATCAGATGCAGGATATCCCTCTTCTCCTCAAGAATACGACGCGCCCGCTCATAGTTACGGTCAATAAAGGAGCGGATCTCCTCATCGATGATATGGGCGGTCTCATCGGAGACGTTCTTGTGCTGGGTCACCGAGTGGCCGAGGAAGACCTCACCCTCATCCTCCGAGTAGGTCAGGGGCCCCAGCTTGTCGGAGAGGCCCCAGCGGGTCACCATGTTGCGCGCCATCTCGGTGGCTCGCTGGATATCATTGGAGGCACCGGTGGTCACCCTCTCAGGGCCGAAGATCAGCTCCTCGGCGATACGGCCACCGAACAGGCTGGAGATCTGGCTCTCCAGACGCTGCTTGGAGTAGCTGTAGCGATCCTCCTCGGGCAGAAACATGGTGACACCCAGGGCACGGCCACGCGGGATGATAGTCACCTTATGCACCGGATCGTGGTCCGGCACGGAGAGACCGACAATCGCGTGCCCCGCCTCATGGTAGGCGGTGAGCTTCTTCTCGTCCTCGCTCATCACCATCGACTTGCGCTCGGCGCCCATCATGATCTTGTCCTTGGCGCGTTCGAAGTCCTCCATGTTGACCAGGGCCTTGTTGGCACGGGCTGCGAACAGCGCCGCCTCGTTGACCAGGTTGGCCAGGTCGGCACCGGAAAAACCCGGGGTACCACGGGCGATGATCGACGGATTGACATCCTCCGCCGCAGGCACCTTGCGCATGTGCACCTTGAGGATCTGCTCGCGGCCGCGCAGGTCGGGCAACGGCACGACCACCTGACGGTCGAAACGGCCGGGGCGCAACAGTGCCGGGTCAAGCACATCGGGACGGTTGGTGGCCGCAATGACGATAACACCCTCATTACCCTCGAAACCGTCCATCTCTACCAACAGCTGGTTGAGGGTCTGCTCGCGTTCATCGTGACCACCGCCGAGGCCGGCGCCACGGTGACGACCGACCGCGTCGATCTCGTCGATGAAGATGATGCATGGTGCCTGCTTCTTGGCCTGTTCGAACATATCCCGGACACGGGAGGCACCGACACCGACAAACATCTCGACAAAATCGGAGCCCGAGATGGTGAAGAACGGCACCTTGGCCTCTCCGGCAATCGCCTTGGCCAGCAGAGTCTTACCGGTACCCGGCGGACCCACCATCAGCACACCGCGCGGAATCTTGCCGCCAAGCTTCTGAAATTTACCCGGATCGCGCAGGAACTCGACCAACTCGGCCACATCATCCTTGGCCTCCTCGACCCCGGCCACGTCACTAAAGGTGACCTTGACCTGATCCTCTCCGAGCAGACGAGCCTTGCTTTTACCAAAGGACATCGCTCCTTTGCCACCGCCGCCGCCCTGCATCTGGCGCATGAAGAAGATCCACACACCGATCAGCAGCAGCATCGGGAACCAGGAGATAAAGATCTGAGTCAGCACTCCCTGCTTTTCCGGCGGCTTGGCATTGACGGCAACATCGTTATTCAGCAGATCGGCCATCAGACCCGGATCATCCGGCGCGTAGGTGGAGAACTGAACATTATCATGGGTCCAGCCGCGGATCGCCTGCCCCTCGATGATCACGCTCTTGACCTTGCCCTGGCGTACATCGGAGATAAACTGCGAGTACTCCAGCGGCTGGGGGGTGCCTTGCTGAGGGCCGAAATTGGTGAACACCGACATCAGAATGAAGGCGATAACCACCCAGAGCAGGATATTCTTTGCTATGTCGTTCAAAGGATGCCTCGACTTTCTGCTAACTGTTGGTAATCCGGGCGGAAAATTGGCTTAGCCACCCATCAGGATAGTTGGTACGTTACTACACAAAATAGTTCCGGGCCAGCACATAGACCTCGCGGGAACGGGGCCTGGAGGCGGCGGGCTTGCGGATGATGACCTTGCGGAAATGTGTCCGGCACGCCTTGATAAACTCATCGGAGCCCTCGCCCTGGAACAACTTGACCAGCATATCGCCACCCGGCTTGAGGACGGTTTTGGCCAACTCCAGCGTTAGCTCGACCAGATACATGGCTCGGGGTTGATCTACGGTCTTCATACCACTGATGTTGGGGGCCATGTCACTCATTACAAGATCAACCGGATGTTCGCCAAGGGTATCCAGCAGGCGCTGCAGCACCTCATCCTCACGGAAATCCCCCTGCAACACCTCGGCACCGGGAACCGGGTCCATCGGCAGGATATCCAGCGCCACCACCACTCCCTTGTCACCGACCCTGTCTGCAGCGATCTGGGTCCAGCCACCGGGGGCAGCCCCGAGGTCTACCACCACCATGCCCGGCTTGAGCAGCTTGTCCTTACCATCGATCTCCAGCAGTTTGTAACTGGCACGCGAACGGTAGCCCTCCTGCTGCGCGCGGGTGACATACTCATCGTCGAAGTGCTCCTTGAGCCAACGACTGCTGCTTTTGCTACGTGCCATGTCAAAAACCTTAAAACCTGATTCACCGCAAAGGCGCAGAGGCGCAAAGAAACCATTCAAATGAAACTGTAGCGGCTTACAGTCACAACCACCATCATCCCGACACAGACAGAGAGCCATCACCGCATCCTCCTTGATCCATTTTGGCTTTTCCTTAGCCTCTTTGCGCCTTTGCGGTGAATATTCCCTTGCAAGAAGCGTTGCAGGGGGCTATGTTTGCCTCCCGTTTTCACCTGCTGGTCGAGCATTATGCCACTTACCGAACCGCAAAAACGCCATCTGCGCAAACTGGCCCACAGCCTCAAACCGGTGATCATCCTCGGCAACGCCGGTTTCAGCGAGGGGGTGGCCAATGAGCTGGAGACGACCCTGGAGCACCACGAGCTGATCAAGGTCCGGGTCAACGCCGCCGACCGTGAGGAGCGTGATGCGCTGATCGCCACTATCTGCGAGGCAGCACGCTGCGAGCTGGTACAGCGCATCGGCCATATCGCCATCCTCTACCGGGCAGCGAAAAAGCCGGTTATCCGTCTGCCCTGATACGCGCGTAGAGGATCAGCAGAGCCACTCCGCCGAGACTGTTGAACAGGTACATAATCGAACTGACGCCGTGCAGTATGCCGAAACGGGCTGCCGCGTCACTACCCTCAACCAGACCCATCGCCTTCAGCTCGGCCATCATGGGCTGCAGCACAAACTCACCGACGGCAACTAATAGCAACATCAGCAACAGTAGCCGCACCCTCCAGCGGGAACGAGGCCTCTTTAGCAGCGCCAGCAACAACAACAACCCGCCTGCCCCCAGACCGATATAGCTCATCGCCGTGAACATCTTGCCTGCCAGCATCCCCGCGAGCATGCGGTCATCCAGTGTGGCAAAGAGGATCGGCACCGCCAGGTAGCCGATCACCCACATCCCGCCCACCCAGAGAGTGAGCAGCGGGTACTCGACAGCGCGGTGCAGCGGGGTGTCCATCAGGGCGCTGGGGTGACTATTCGTAACGTACCGCGATGATCTCGTACTCACGCTCACCGCCCGGTGCCTGGAAGGTGGCCACATCGTCCACCTCCTTGCCGATCAGGGCACGGGCGATGGGTGAGGTAATGGAGATCTTGCCTTCCTTGATATCGGCCTCATCCTCACCGACGATTTGGTAGGTCACCTCCTTGTCGGTCTCCAGATCGAGCAGATCGACCGTGGCGCTGAACAGCACCTTGCCATTGGCGTTCAGGCTCTTCGGATCGATGATCTGGGCGTTGGAGAGCTTGCTCTCGATCTCCTGGATACGCCCCTCGATGAAACTTTGCTGCTCCCGCGCAGCATGATATTCGGCATTCTCCTTCAGATCGCCGTGCTCGCGCGCGTCGGCGATCGCCTGGATCACCCGTGGACGCTGAACAGACTTGAGGTCGTTAAGCTCTGCACGCAACTTCTCGGCCCCGTTGGCCGTCATCGGTATCCTCTCCATCAGTGCAACTCCTCATGCAGATCCTGCAGTCGATTCACATCACCCAGCAGGCGTTTTTTCATCGCCCGCGTCGTGGCGGCGGCGCCGGCCAGGGTTGTGGTGTAGGTCACCTTGTGCTGCAGCGCTTCACGCCGAATCAGATAGGAATCGGCGATCGCCTGCTTGTCCTCGGTAGTATTGATGATAAAGCTGATCTCGTCATTCTTGATCATGTCGACAATGTGCGGCCGCTCCTCGGTCACCTTGTTGACCCGCTCACAGGGCACACCGGCCTCTTTGAGCACCTCGGCGGTACGTCGGGTGGCGACCACCTCGAAACCCAGCTCCACCAGGTCGCGGGCGACAGGCACCACACCGGGTTTCTCCAGATCCCGCACACTGATAAAGACACGACCACCCCTGGGCATCACCACGCCTGCACCGAGCTGGGCCTTGTGGTAGGCCTCGCCGAAGGTGCGGCCCACCCCCATCACCTCGCCGGTGGATTTCATCTCCGGGCCGAGGATCGGATCAACGCCGGGGAACTTGATGAAGGGGAAGACCGCCTCCTTCACCGAGAAATAATCCGGCACCACCTCGCCGGTGATCCCCTGCTGCGGCAGACTCTGGCCGACCATGCAGCGTGCGGCGATCTTGGCCAGCGGACGTGAGGTCGCCTTGGAGACGAAGGGCACGGTACGCGAGGCACGCGGGTTGACCTCCAGCACATAAACCTCCTCACCCTTGATGGCGAACTGGGTGTTCATCAGACCGATAACCTTCAGCTCCTTGGCCATGGCGACGATCTGGCGGCGCAGTTCATTCTGCACCTCGGCGCCCAGGCTGTAGGGGGGCAGTGAGCAGGCGGAGTCACCGGAGTGGACGCCGGCCTGTTCGATATGTTCCATGATCCCACCGATGATCACATTCTCGCCGTCGCAGATAGCATCCACATCCACCTCGATGGCATCATCGAGGAAGCGGTCCAACAGCACCGGTGACTCGTTGGAGACCTTCACCGCATCACGCATGTAGGTACGCAGTTCCGCCTCGTTAAAGACGATCTCCATCGCCCGTCCACCCAGTACATAGGAGGGACGTACCACCAGTGGGTAGCCGATCTCCTCGGCCAGGCGCACCGCATCCTCATCGGCACGGGCGGTGCGGTTGGGCGGCTGACGCAGACCGAGCTTATCGATCATCTTCTGGAAGCGCTCGCGATCCTCAGCCAGGTCGATGGAGTCGGGTGTGGTGCCGATGATCGGTGCCCCGGCAGCCTCCAGGTCGCGCGCCAGTTTCAGCGGCGTCTGGCCGCCGTACTGCACGATAACCCCCTTGGGCTTCTCCAGATCGATGATCTCCAGCACATCCTCCAGGGTCAGCGGCTCGAAGTAGAGCCTGTCAGAGGTGTCGTAATCGGTAGAGACCGTCTCCGGATTGCAGTTGACCATAATGGTCTCGTAGTTGTCCTCGCGCATCGCCAGCGCGGCGTGGACACAGCAGTAGTCGAACTCGATGCCCTGGCCGATACGGTTGGGACCGCCGCCCAGCACCATGATCTTGTCACGCCCGCTGGGGTTGGACTCACACTCCTCCTCGTAGGTGGAGTACATATAGGCGGTGGAGGTGGAGAACTCCGCGGCACAGGTATCGACCCGCTTGTAGACCGGGCGCACACCCAGCTCATGGCGCAGCTTGCGCATCTCCCCCTCGCGCAGCCCCAGCAGCTTGGCCAGACGCAGATCGGAGAAACCCTTGCGCTTGAGCTTGAACAGGAAGTCGCGGTCGATCCCCTTGGCACCCAATTTACGCACCTTCGCCTCCAGCGCGATCAGCTCCTCGATCTGCACCAGGAACCAGCGATCGATATGGGTGATCTCATGCACCTCTTCCAGACTCATACCGGCACGGAAGGCATCACCGATATAGAAGATGCGCTCGGCAGTCGGGCGACGCAGCTCGCGGCGCAGGGTCTCGATAGCGGTCTCGTCGTTAAGGTCGAGGATCTCGTCGAACCCGTCGACCCCGGTCTCCAGACCGCGCAACGCCTTCTGCAGCGACTCCTGCTGGGTGCGGCCGATGGCCATCACCTCGCCCACCGACTTCATCTGCGTAGTCAGGGTCGGGTCGGCCTTGGGGAATTTCTCGAAGGTGAAACGCGGAATCTTGGTGACCACATAGTCGATAGAAGGCTCGAACGAAGCCGGGGTGGCGCCACCGGTGATGTCGTTCTGCAACTCATCAAGGGTGTAACCCACCGCCAGCTTGGCCGCCACCTTGGCGATGGGAAAGCCGGTCGCCTTGGAGGCCAGCGCCGAGGAGCGGGAGACGCGCGGGTTCATCTCGATGATGGTCATGCGCCCGTTCTCGGGATTGATGGCGAACTGTACGTTGGAGCCGCCGGTATCCACCCCGATCTCGCGCAACACCGCCAGGGAGGCGTCGCGCATGATCTGGTACTCCTTGTCGGTCAGCGTCTGCGCCGGCGCCACGGTGATGGAGTCACCGGTATGCACGCCCATCGGATCGAAGTTCTCGATGGAGCAGATAATGATGCAGTTGTCCTTGCGGTCGCGCACCACCTCCATCTCGTACTCTTTCCAGCCGAGAATGGACTCCTCAATCAGCAGCTCGTTGGTCGGCGAGAGGTCCAGACCGCGCTCGCAGATCTCGACGAACTCCTCCTTGTTGTAAGCGATGCCGCCGCCGGAGCCACCCATGGTGAAGCTGGGACGGATAATGGTAGGGAAACCCACCTGTGCCTGTACCTGCCACGCCTCCTCCATCGAGTGGGCCACGGCGGCCTTGGGCATGTCCAGGCCGATCCTGGTCATCGCCTGGTGGAACTTGTCGCGATCCTCGGCCTTGTCGATCGCCTCGCGGGTGGCACCGATCATCTCCACCCCATACTGTTCCAGCACCCCGTGCTTGGCCAGATCCAGGGCGCAGTTGAGCGCGGTCTGCCCGCCCATGGTGGGCAGAATAACGTCCGGACGCTCCTTATCGATGATCTTGGCGACCGTCTCCCAGGTGATGGGCTCGATGTAGGTAGCGTCGGCCATCTCCGGATCGGTCATGATGGTGGCCGGGTTGGAGTTGACCAGAATGACCCGGTAGCCCTCCTCGCGCAGCGCCTTACAGGCCTGGGCACCGGAATAGTCGAACTCGCAGGCCTGGCCGATGACGATAGGGCCGGCGCCGATGATGAGGATGCTTTGAATGTCTGTACGCTTTGGCATGAGTATCCCAGACTGGAATGAAACTAATAATTCAATTTAGCCACAGAGAACACAGAGGTCACAGAGTTAAAGAAAAACGCTCCGTGCTCTCTGTGTTCTCTGTGGCTTAAGGTCATCTATCCACCACGTTGCAACAATCGCTCCGTGCAGTAACTATTTCTTGCTCTCTTCGATCAGTTCGATGAAGTGATCGAACAGCGGTGCCGCATCGTGGGGGCCGGGGCTGGCCTCCGGGTGGCCCTGGAAACTGAAGGCCGGGCAGTCGGTACGATGCACCCCCTGCAGCGAGCCGTCAAACAGCGAGCGATGGGTCGCCCGCAGGCTTTTCGGCAGGGTCTCTTCGTCCACTGCAAAACCGTGGTTCTGCGCAGTGATCATCACCACCCCGCTGTCCAGATCCTGCACCGGGTGGTTACCACCATGGTGGCCGAACTTCATCTTGACCGTACTGGCGCCGCTGGCCAGTGACAGCAACTGGTGGCCCAGGCAGATACCGAAGATCGGCAGACCGGTATCGATTAGCGTCTTGATCGCCTCGATGGCGTAGTCGCAGGGCGCCGGATCACCGGGGCCGTTGGCTAGGAAAATGCCATCCGGCTTGAGTTTCATCACCTCATCGGCCGGGGTTTGAGCGGGCACTACCGTCAGCCGGCAACCACGGTCCACCAGCATGCGCAGGATGTTGCGTTTGACCCCGTAATCGTAGGCCACCACGTGGTGCGGCAGTACCTCCTCAATCCGACCGTCCGGGTGGCCGGGCAGTCCGCCCTCCAGGCTCCAGCTCCCCTGTGCCCACTCGTAGGGCTGGTGGGTGGAGACCTCCTTGGCCAGGTCCATCCCCTTCAGGCCTGGAAAGGCCCGGGCGGCAGCCACAGCAGCCTCGGCATCGATCTTCTCACCGGCGACGATACAGCCGTTCTGAGCGCCCTTCTCGCGCAGGATGCGGGTCAGCTTGCGGGTATCGATATCGGCAATACCCACCACCTCATTCTTGCGCAGGTACTCATCCAGCGGCATCTGGCTTCGCCAGTTGCTCGCCAGAAGCGGCAGGTCACGAATCACCAGGCCGCTGGCGAAGACCTCGGAGGACTCTTCGTCCTCTTCGTTGGTGCCGACATTGCCGATATGGGGATAGGTCAGGGTGACGATCTGTCGAGCATAGGACGGATCGGTAAGGATTTCCTGATAACCGGTGATGGCCGTGTTAAACACCACCTCACCAACAGTCCGCCCCTCAATACCGATGGACTCCCCCCAAAAGAGAGTGCCATCTTCCAGGGCCAGCAGGGCCGGTTGCCGCAAGGTAACCTCCACGTGTCAGATGTGCAAAGCGGGAGGAGTCGGTAAGACCCCTCCCGCTCAAGGAAAACCGAAAGAATCAGCGCAGAGCGCGCCGCGCGCCAAAATCCGGTCAATTGTAATAGAATGGCAGCCTGTCTGTCTACGGACGAAGGCCGACAGATGGCGTGGTAATGGTGCAGCGGACACGCTCCGGCGCTACCATGTTAGCTGACATCCTCAGCTAGACAGGTAAAAG
The DNA here is from genome assembly GCA_026196275.1 of Gammaproteobacteria bacterium. Classification (GTDB taxonomy): domain Bacteria; phylum Pseudomonadota; class Gammaproteobacteria; order Thiohalomonadales; family Thiohalomonadaceae; genus JAPHTQ01. Next base: position 9,439 of record JAPHTQ010000061.1, on the reverse strand, counting down.
CATGCACCACAGCTCGCACGTGGCGGAACTGGTCGGCGGTATCGTCGCACTGCTGTTATTGGCGGTCGCCATCCTCGCCCTCACAAAAAAACTGCGGCTGCCCTTTACCGTCGTGCTGGTGTTGGCAGGCATCACTCTGGCACAACTCTCCGAAACGCCGGCCTACGGGCTGCAGATACTCTCCCGACTGGAGATCTCCCCCGACCTTATCCTCTATGTCTTTCTGCCGGTGCTGATCTTCGAGTCGACGCTGCATATCGAACCCCACTCGCTGCGGCACAACCTGAGTCCCATCCTGACCCTGGCGATCCCGGGTCTGCTGCTCTCCACCGGCCTTATCGGGCTAATCGTCTGGCTCGCCACGCCGCTCCCCCTGAGCGGTGCTCTGCTGCTCGGCGCCATCCTCAGTGCCACCGATCCGGTTGCTGTGGTCTCCATCTTCCGCCAGCTGGGCGCCCCCGAACGTCTGACCCTCATGCTGGAGGGCGAGAGCCTGTTCAATGACGCCGCCTCCATTGTCCTGGCACGCATTCTCATCGGCGTCATTGCCGCCGGCACCGTAACCGGCGCTACGATTGGCAGCGGTATCCTCGACTTCTTTATCCTGTTCTTCGGTGGCCTGTTGGTCGGTGCAGTACTGGGCGTTATTGCCGCACTGTTCCTCGGCCTGGTCGAATCCGACCCGTTTATCGAGATCCCGCTCACCACTGCGCTGGCCTATCTCTCCTTCCTGCTGGCCGAGGAGTATCTGGGGGTCAGTGGCGTCATGGCGACCATGGGGGCCGGCCTGGTGATAAGCGGCTGGGGCCGGGTGAAGATCTCCCCCTCGGTACGCCTCCAACTGGATCACTTCTGGGCACAGATGGCCTTCGTCGCCAATGCACTGATCTTCCTCATGCTCGGACTCAGGGTCGAACTGGAGGCCCTGTGGGAGGCGATGGATCTGGTGCCGTGGGTGATTCTGGCGATGCTTATCGCCCGTGGCGTGCTGATCTATGGTCTGATGCCGCTCGTGGGGCGACTACCGGGGGTCCGACCGATCAGTTTCGCCTACAAGACACTGATCTTCTGGGGTGGTCTGCGTGGCGCCATCGCCATTGCCATCGTTCTCAGCCTGCCACCGATGCCCTACACCGAGACCTTCATCGCCCTGGTCACGACCGCCGTGCTCTTTACCCTGCTGGTACAGGGACTGACGATCGAACCGCTATTCCGCTGGCTGCACCTCGACCGCCCAACCCTGGTAGACCGCCTGGCGCTCCTGGAGCTCGACCTGGAGGCGAACAAACACGCGCTGAAACGCATTCCCCAACTGCGCACCGGCGGTCTGTTCTCCTCCCCGATTGCACACCGTCTCAGCCTGCAGTGTGAACATGCCCTGAAACAGACCCGGCACACCATGCAGCAACTGCGCCAGCGAGAGATGAGCAGTGACAACGAAACCACCCTGCTCTATCTGCGTACCCTCTCTGAAGAGAAACTGTTCTATGACCGCCTTTACGCCGAGGGGCACCTCACCGAGGGGGCATTTCGTGAACTGAGCTTGGTGCTGACCCTGCAGATCGACGCCATTCGCTATCACGGAGTGTTTGAACACATTCACTCCCATCGCTTGCACCGACTCATTGAGCGCAGGCTCTACCGCCTGTTTGACCGCATTCCGCCGCTGGCGCGCTATGCAGAGTGGCTGCGCATGCGCAGATTGATCCGCAATTACGAAGAGGTCTGGGGCCACTACCAGGGAAGCGGCCGGGTGCTGGCGTACCTCAAGGAGCTGGCGGGGCTTGAAGAGATCCCCGTAAAGGTCATGTCCGAGGTCCGCGGCCACTACCGTAAGTGGCATGAAATGGCCCGTGAGCAACTGGACCAGCTAAGCGCTCAGTTCCCCGAGTTTGTCAATTCCATGCAGGAGCGTCTGGGGAAAAGAGTGCTGCTGCTGGCCGAGGCCGATGCCACACGCGTTCAGGAGAAGCGGGGGATGTTGCCTCACGGGCGTAGCGAGGCGATGTTGCTGAGAATTGAACACCAACTCAACCAGCTAAGGGGGCAAACTGTGGAGAAGCTGCAGGTGGATGAGGCCAAACTGTTGCGTCGGGTGCCCCTGCTCCATGAACTCGACAGCGAGGAACTGCGTAAACTTCAGGATAAACTACAGCAGCACACCCTCGACAGCAGCGAAGTCATCATCGAGCAGGGAGCGCTGGGCGACTCGCTCTACCTCATCGCCCGGGGTGTGGTGAGGGTATCCCGTGAGGAGGATGGCGAGGTCCGCGACCTGGGCACGCTGATGGCCGGCGACTTTTTCGGTGAAATGGCGCTGATGAACCATGAATCGCGCAATGCCACCATTCGCACGGTCACCCCCTGCCAGCTCTATGAGCTGCGACGCGACGACCTGCAGCAGCTAATGGCACACCACCCTCACATCGCCGAGCAACTGGAGCGGGTCGATCGCGACCGGCAGCAGGAGCTAAACGGCGCTCAACGGATCAACAGTATCACCCCTACCGCCGCCGCGACCAGGAGTCCGAGATCCTGATGAACGCCGAGGAGAAACGCTGCTTGCGCCCCTACCAGAGCCCATAGAACGGGAACGATAAAAGGAGTTCGCGGGTACGGTGGCACAAGGAACGCCAGCAGGCCAATCGTGAATAACGTGGTGGGGCATGGGAGGCCAAAAGTCGGCATGTGTGGATAGGCGTGCCCCGCGTACCATGACCAGATCGGATAAAGGGTAAGCACGAACAGGACGAGGGCAGTGCCGGTAAATGCGCGACCACCACCAACCCAGGCGAATTGAAGTCGACGCCGAACGACTCCCTGCCAAAAAAACACAACTGCTCCCGCCAGTGAAACGCCGGCAAACAGATAAGCCAGTGGATTAACCCGCGTAAAGAAGGCGAAATGGTAAGCCACCGCAAGCCACGCCCACAAGAAGGCGAGGATCGCCGAGATGCCGACGCCGGACCAGCGGCGCGGCTTCAGTACCAAAACAACCGCGGCGAGCGCCAAGCCAACGAGAAACACCTGAGCCGGCCACACCGCCTCATTGTACTGGCGGAATACGCCGAAGAATTCTTCAGTAGAAAACGGGAGCTGCATATCCCCCCTTATCGCTGATGGCGGATCAATCAGTCGGCGTTCAGGCGCTAGCGAAAAAGACACTCCACATTGAAGCGGTTAGCTTCGTTGGCCGCTCTACCCGGTCACAGAAAGTCGAGGATGGCCTGCTCGATATCCCTCTTGTCGATCACACTCTTCTGCGCGATGGGCTTACTGAAAAGCCCGCTGATGATCGCCGGGATCTCGATCTTGGCCGCCGCGGCGATCGACTTGAGGGCATCGATGTCGCTGGCCCCCTCTTCGCCGGTGAGGGCATTGGCGATCACCGGGGAGAACTTGGTCCATTCGGCGGTGGAGTAGACGATGGTCTTGAGCGGTTCGCTGCGGCAGTTCTCGTAGGCCTTGAGGCAGGTGGCGGTGTGCGGGTCCATCAGGTAGCCGTCGGCAAAGGTCTGCTTGATATAGCGCTTGCCCTCCTCATCGTCACAGAAGTCGGCGGCGAAGATCGCCTGCAGCCTGGCGAGTTCATCGGCGCTCAACTCATAGTGCCTCTCCTCGTCGAGCTGCTGCATCAACGCTCTGGTACGCTCGGCGCCGAACAGGTCAAACAGCACCCGCTCGATGTTGGAGGATTTGAGGATATCCATCGCCGGTGAGGTAGTGGGGACCACGTCCCGGTTGCGCAGGTCGTAGCGGCCGGTGTTAATGAGCTGGGTGAGGACGTTGTTGCGGTTGGAGGCGATCAGGATCTTCGCCACCGGCAGACCCATCTTCATCGCGTAGTAACCGCCGAGGGCGTTGCCGAAGTTGCCGCTAGGCACGTCGAGGTAGACCTTGTCACCAAGGGCGATCGCGCCCTGGCGTACCAGTTCCAGGTAGGAGTGGACGTGGTAGATGGTCTGGAAGATGATGCGGCCGAAGTTCACCGAGTTGGCGGCGGAGAGATAGATCTGCTTCTCGCGCAGCTTCTGGCGGAAGGTGTCGGAGCCGAGCAAGCGCTTGAGGGCACTCTGGGCATCATCAAAGTCGCCCTTGATGCCGATCACCTTCAGGTTGGCGGCATCCTCGGTGACCATCTGCAGGCGCTGCACATCGGAGGTGCCGCCGTCGGGGTACATGCAGGCAACGCGTACGTTGGCGCGGTTCTTGAAAGTCTCCAGCGCCGCCGGGCCGGTGTCGCCGGAGGTGGCGGCCAGGATCAGATACTCCTCGCCGCGCTGCTGCGCCAGGGAGGAGAGCACGGTGCCGAAGGGCTGTAGCGCCATATCCTTGAAGGCGCGGGTGGGTCCGTGCCACAACTCGCTGACGTAGAGGTCTTCCCTCACCTTGACCACCGGCACCGGGTTGGCCGGGTCGTCGAAGCGGTCATAGAGCGCCAGCGCCTCGTCGATCACCGCCTGCTCGATATCCACATCGAAGGCGGCCAGGATATCGCGGGCCAGGCTCTTGTAGTCGGCATCCATGTGGTCGGCGAAGAAATCGCCCCCCAGCACGGGCAGGGCCTCGGGGGAGTAGAGTCCGCCGAAGGAGGCGATAGGGCTCAGGATAGCCTCGGAAAAGCTAACCATCAGGGGGTGCTGGCCGTCGTTGCCACGGGTTTCGATAAAGTTCACGTTGTTACCTGATACTGTGTGGGTTTGGAGATGGGCGGCATTATACCGGAAATGGCTGGCGGCATCTGCCCGGGCGGGCAAACCCGGCCCAATGGTCAAAGATAACCAGTTAACCGCAGAACCACAGGATGTGCCGACACAGGAGGAGGAGCGGCCCCTGCATGTTGCGCTTCGCAGGCTCAGCGCATCCTATGCTCCCTCAGGCCGCACGTGGCGAAACTTGCTCTTCGATCAACGCCAATTCTTCATTGCGCGCCTTTTGCAGTTCGTAGTCCTTCTGCAGTCCCATCCAGAATTCAGCCGTCGTACCGAAATAACGCGCCAAACGCAGGGCGCTATCAGCGCTCACAGAGCGCTGTCCATTGATAATGCCGGTAATACGGTTCGGCGGTACAACGAGTGCCCTGGCAAGTGCGTTGGCGGAGAGCCCCAGTGGCTCCAGGAAATCATGCAAAAGCACCTCTCCCGGATGGACGGGCGCCAGTCCGGCGCCGGACTCTACGACATCGGAGAAGTCAATTTGATTCAAATCTTCACGACGTATACTCATACCCTCACCTTAGTGGTAGTCCACGATCTCGACATCCCATGCATCCCCATCCTCGAAACGGAAACAAATACGCCATTGATTATTAATACGTATGCTCCAGAAGCCCAAGCGATCACCCTTGAGCAACTCCAGACGATTACCGGGCGGGATGCGCAACTCCTCGACATTGACAACCTGCTCAAGTTGGGCAAGCTTTCTACGGGCGACTGTCTGAATATCAGCCGGAATCCGTTTCACCCGCTTCCCCAGAAACAGGGCAGCTGTCTCCTTGCTTCGAAACGTCCTTATCATACTCTGGAGATTAGTACGCATTACGTAACACGTCAAGGTGAAGCAGACCGCTATCCCAAGACCAGAACAGCAACCACATCGAGACGTGGACTCCGACCCAACCCGCAGAACCATAGGATGTGCCGACACAGAAGGCGCATCAGCCACTGGCTACCTGCCCGAAGGATACGCTGATGTTCTTGCCACAGAGCTCACAGGGAGCACAGGGGGTGGGCAGCGCTTTTACACTCAGTGTCCTCTGTGAGCTCTGTGGCAAATAATCTCACGCCGCCCATGGGGATCCCTATCCCTACACAAACCGTCATTCCGGGCTTGACCCGGAATCCATGCCAAAACAGCCCACGCGCCAGAGTCTCGCATGGATGCCGGAGCAAGTCCGGCATGACGGTCTCCGTGTTCTCTGTGTGCTCTGTGGCTAGAATTATTCCGCGGCGACGATGGTGTCGATGAGCAGTTGCAGGCTCTGGGTGCCGCGCCATTCGTTGATGTCGAGGCGGTAGGCGATCTGTACCTGCCGCGGCCGCATCGTCAGCAGCGGCTCATCGACATTGAAGGCGATGGCGTCCACCGGCTGGCCGCTGTCGGGCCAGCGCAGTTGCATCTTCAGGTGGCGCTCGCCGACGATGCGTGAACTGGCCACCTCGAACCAGCCGTCGAACAGCGGCTCGACAAAACCTTGCCCCCACGGCATTTCGCTGCGCAACCGCGCGGCCAGCGCCATGGTCGCCTCGGCGCCGCTGAGTTCGCCGTCGCTGAGGAGAGTGCCGCGCAGATCCTCCTCGTGCAGATGGCGACGCACCTCGGCATCGAAGGCCTGTTTGAACGGCTCCAGCGCATCGGCGTGGATGGTGAGGCCGGCGGCCATGGCATGTCCGCCGAACTTTTTCAGCAGCTCCGGGTGGGCGGCAGCCACCGAATCCAGCGCGTCACGAATATGCACCCCCTTGACCGAGCGGGCTGAACCCTTGATCTCGCCCCCCGCCGCATCGGTAAAGACGATCACGGGACGGTGCAGCTTCTCCTTGATGCGCGAGGCGAGAATGCCGATCACCCCCTCGTGCCAGTCGGGGTTGTAGAGGCAGAAACCGAAGGGGAGTTCGCTGCGCTCATCCAGGTGCAGCCGCTCCACCTCCGCCAGGGCCTCATCCCGCATATCCCCCTCCACCGCACGGCGCTGGTGGTTGAGCTCCTCCAGCCGCAGCGCCAGGCGGCGCGCCTGCTCAAGGCTTTCACTGAGCAGGCAGTTGATGCCGAGGGTCATATCCTCCATACGCCCCGCGGCATTGAGCCGCGGGCCCAGGCCGAAGCCCAGGTCACTGGAGACCAGACGCGAGGTATCCCGCTTCGAGGCCTCGCACAGCGCCTGGATACCGGGCGAGGCGTAACCAGTGCGGATGCGTGCCAGCCCCTGGGCCACCAGGATGCGGTTGTTGTGATCCAGCGGCACCACATCGGCCACAGTGCCCAGTGCCACCAGATCGAGCAGGGTGGCCAGGTTGGGCAGCTTTATCCCCGACCGTTCGAACCAGTCCTGCTCACGCAGGTAGCTGCGCAGTGCCAGCAGGGTGTAGAAGATCACCCCAACCCCCGCCAGACTCTTGCAGGGGAACAGATCACCTGGCTGGTTGGGATTGACGATCGCCTCGGCAGAGGGCAGTACCTCGCCCGGCAGGTGATGGTCGGTGACCAGCACCTTGATCCCCGCCGCCTGTGCCGCGGCGACACCGTCTAGGCTGGAGATCCCGTTGTCCACGGTGACGATGAGGTCCGGCTCGCGCTCGGCGGCCACGGCGACGATCTCCGGGGTCAGGCCGTAGCCGTACTCGAAACGGTTGGGTACCAGAAAGTCCACCTCCGCCGCGCCGAGCATACGTAGTGCCTTGACCGCCACGGCGGTGCTGGTGGCGCCATCGGCGTCGAAGTCGCCGACGATGAGGATGCGCCAGCGTTGTTCCAGCGCCTGCACCAGCAGCGTCACCGCCTGCTTGATCCCCTTGAGCTGATGGTAGGGGATGAGCTGGCCCAGCGAGTGGTCGAGCTCCTCGGCGCAGGTGACACCGCGGCTGGCGTAGACCTGTGCCAACAGCGGTGGAATATCCTCGGGGAACTGCTCCGGCAGCGGGGGCGGTTCGCGGCGAATGATTTGATGCGTGCTTTGGTAACTCATGTTCCAGGGTTACCAAGCAATGAGGAGAGCGGACGGTTGCGCCGCCACCAGCGGCGCAGTGTCTTGCGCCCCAGGAGCCAGCGTCCCCGCTCGGGCACGATCAGTTCCAACTTGTTTAGCTTACCCGACTTGATTTGGGCGGTAAGCGGTACCAGCACCTGCGCCTCGAACGCCTTGAGTGAGGAGACCGTCGGCTGCCAGAGCACCTCGCCCTGCACTATGGGCAGATCCTTTAGCTCAGCGACATGGGACCGGGTCTCAACGCCATGCAGCTTGGCCAGCCCCAGCAAAAGCGGGTCGTCCGTGACGATACACTGCCAGCGGACTGCCGGGCTTGGCTCAGGCACTGCCCCACCGCCCCAGAACCAGAGACTGTTTATGGCCAGCTGCCCCTCGGCCTCTCGCTGCAGGTTGACCGACTCGCTGTGGAAGAGCATCTGGATCTCGGTCATCACCCGCTGCCAGTTCATTGCATCCTTCCCGCGGGGCAGCACCTCCCCCACCCGGCGACCCATTGCCGTTGAGGTGGGGATGGTCTGCATCGCCAGCGCGGCGGGCAACTGCAGGTACCACCTGTCGGGGGCGGAGGCGATAAAACGCCAGCCCTCATCGGCATAGAGGCGATTGAGCGCCGCTATCAGCGCCTCCGCCTCGCCCTGCCGGACGGCCAGCGCCTCATGGGCGGAGAGGTAGAGCTGGTCGCGGTCCGCCACCAGGTGCACCGGATCGGCGCAGAGCCACCACCTCTCAGCGACCTCCAGGCCATCGCCCAGAGCGCGCAACGGCGCCAGCGGTCCGGTGTCATCGGCCTGGAGGTCAAAGAGGGCAAGGAGAGTGGCGTTGTGATCGTCACTCAGCGATTGACGATCGCCCCTGGAGAGGAGTCGCTGCAGGGTTGGCAGGGTCGGCCACTCCCCTCCCCCGTGGATGAGGCGTTCAAGATCGGGAAGCAACAGGGTCAGGTTGGATGGCGTCATGACTGCGAGGGCGTTGCGGGCTGCTGGAAGGGTGCGGCGATCTCCGCCGCGACAACGCTGTTGCGAAATCGCGGCCGGGACGGCCGCTCCCACAGGCTAATTAGATGTTTCGAAAGAATGAACACCTACGGTGTAGCTCGAACTTTAGTCCGACACATACCGATTTCTGTTTGTCGGGCTAACGCCCGACCTACACAGAAAGCCTCCTGCTTGATCACGGATATGGAACACCTGTTTAGCGCAGACTTTCGACGCGGATGCGGGTCACCTGACCGAAGATGCTGCCGAGGGTCTCGAAGCGATCCAGCGCCTGCTGCATCTGCTTCTCCTTGACCACGCGGGTGAGGAAGATGATGTTGACCAGGCTCTCGCCCTCGGGCGGTTCGCGCTGAATCACCGCCTCGATACTAATCTCCAGCTCCGCGAGGATCGCGGTCAGCTCGGCCAGTACGCCGGGACGATCCACCACCTGCATGCGCATGTAGAAAGCGGTCTCCACCGCGTCCATCGGCAGCAGGTGGAACTCCTCCAGCCGGTCCGGCTGGAAGGCCAGGTGGGGCACCCGCGACTGCGGCTCGCAGGCCAGCGAGCGGACCACATCCACCAGGTCGGCCACCACCGCCGAGGCGGTCGGCTCGTCACCCGCCCCGGCGCCATAGTAGAGGGTCGGGCCGACTGCATCACCCTGCACCAGCACCGCGTTCATCACCCCATCGACGCTGGCCAGCAGCTGGGCCTCGGGGATCAGGGTGGGGTGCACGCGCAGCTCGATACCGGT
>JAPHTQ010000027.1 GCA_026196275.1 Gammaproteobacteria bacterium | reverse complement strand
TTTTGCGCACTACTCTCTCCCCTCGCCTTCAGGGAGAGCGGAGGGATAGGGGGATTGTATTCAATCTCTCCCAGGCTGTGTCTCAGTGCTTGCCGGTATGGCCGAAGCCGCCCTCACCGCGCTGGCTGCCGTGAAACTCATCGACAATATCAAACTCGGCCTGCACCACCGGGATGAAGACCATCTGCGCGATGCGTTCGCCCACCTGTACGGTAAACCGCTCGCTTCCCCGGTTCCAGCAGGAGACAAAAACCTGTCCCTGGTAATCGGAGTCGATCAGCCCCACCAGATTGCCCAGGACGATCCCCTTCTTGTGTCCCAGTCCCGAGCGTGGCAGCAGCACCGCCGCCAGCGACGGATCGGCGATATGGATCGCCACGCCGGTGGGGATGAGGTGACTCTGCCCAGGGGCGATCTCCAGCGGCTCCTCGAGCATGGCACGCATATCCATACCGGCCGAGCCGTCGGTCGCGTAGTGGGGCAGGGGAAACTCGTGGCCCAGTCGCTGGTCCAGGATCTTAAGCTCAATCTTCTGCATGGGATTTGTCCGCTCCGTTTGTCTTTTTATAGCGTTCCACTACCCGCCGCATCAGCGTGCGGGCCAGGGTCATCTTGTCGCCGCTCGGCAGGCTTTCACCACCACCCGGCCAATAGAGCTCCAGCGCATTGTTCTCGCTGTTGAAGCCGCCGTCACCGGCCCGCTCTCCGACCCAGTTGGCGGCGATCATATCCAGCCCCTTGGCCTCCAGCTTGGCCCTGGCGTGCCGCTCCAGCTGTTCGGTTTCGGCGGCAAAGCCGACAGTGAACGGCCTGTTTTCCAGCGCCGCCACGGTAGCAAGGATGTCCGGGGTACGCTGTAACGCGACACTCAGCTGCGGCGCCTGTTTCTTGATCTTCTCCTCTGCCACCTCGCGCGGACGATAGTCGGCCACCGCAGCGCAGGCGATAAAGATCTGCCCCGGGTCGGCCAGCACCGCCTTGAGCATCTGCTCGGCACTCTCCACATCGATCCGCTCCACCCCCGCCGGAGTGGGCAACGAAACCGGCCCGACCACCAGCCGCACCCGCGCACCCATCGCGGCGGCAGCCGCAGCGATGGCAAAGCCCATCCGGCCCGAGCTGTGGTTGCTGATGTAGCGCACCGGGTCGAGCGCCTCACGGGTGGGACCGGCGGTCACCGTCAGGCGCACCCCGGCCAACGGACCGGCGGCGAAGTGGGTATTGCAGACATCGAGCAGCTGCAACGGCTCCAGCATTCGCCCTGGGCCGCTCTCACCGCAGGCCTGCTCGCCCTCAGCCGGTCCCACTAACTGCACCTCGCGGCGACGCAGCGTCGCCGCGTTCTCCTGTGTTGCCTGTGCCTGCCACATCTGCCGGTTCATCGCCGGGGCCAGCATAATCGGTGCCTCGGTGGCCAGACAGAGGGTGGCCAGCAGGTCATCGGCCATCCCCGCCGCCAGCCGCGCCATAAAACCGGCGCTGGCGGGGGCCACCAACACCAGCTCGGCCCAGCGCGCCAGCTCGATGTGGCCCATCGCCGCCTCGTGCGCCGGGTCAAACAGCGCCTGACGCACCGGGTTGCCGGAGAGCGCCTGCAGGGTCATGGGGGTGACAAACTCACTCGCGGCACGGGTCATCACCACGCGAACCTCGGCGCCGCCCTTTTTCAGCCCGCGCACCAGCTCCGCCGCCTTGTAGGCCGCGATGCCGCCGCTGACGCCGAGCAAAATGTGCCGCCCGGCCAGGTTCTGGTGTGAATACTCACTCATCATGCATAGAGTTTACCAGAAAGCCTTCACGATCCATCACCCCCGGGTTATTATCCGGAGAGCTCTTTACGTACCTATATCAATGGAGGCACTCCTTCCTTCTCTGGGAATAGAGGGGAAGAGGGGCCGAAGCCGTAATACTCATTAATGTTAACTACGACAAGGAGGTTGTCATGGCGATATGCGACTGGCCGGCTGAGGAGCGGCCACGGGAGAAACTGCTGCAGCGGGGCGCCGGTGCCCTCTCCGATGCCGAGCTGCTGGCGATCTTCCTGCGCACCGGGGTGACCGGCAAGAGCGCTATCGACCTGGCCCGCGAGCTGCTGCAGCACTTCGGTGGACTGCGGCCGCTGCTGGAGGCAGATCGTAACGCCTTCTGTCAGGCCAAAGGGCTGGGCACCGCCAAGTTTGTCCAGCTGCAGGCGACCCTGGAGCTCTCCCGTCGCCACCTGCTGACCACCCTGCAGCGCGGCGATGCGCTGACCAGCCCGGACCATACCCGCCGCTACCTCACCGCCCAGCTGCGCGACCGCCACCAGGAGGTGTTCGCCTGCCTCTTTCTCGACAACCGCCACCGGGTGCTGGAATTCGAGGAGCTGTTCCACGGCACCGTCGACGGCGCCAGCGTCCACCCGCGGGAGGTGGTACGCCGCTGTATCACCCACAACGCCGCCGCGGTGATCCTGGCCCACAACCACCCCTCCGGGGTGGCCGAGCCGAGCCGCGCCGACGAGCAGATCACCGAACGGCTGAAGCAGGCCCTGTCGCTGGTGGATGTCCGACTATTGGACCACATGGTGATCGGGGATGGGGAGATCGTCTCGCTGGCCGAGCGGGGGATCATTTGAAATCCAGTTTTTCCTTGCGAAAGGGGGCGGGTTTTGGTATAAAATCCGGCTTCCTGTCCCTGGGTGCCCCAGGGGGCGAACAGAATTCAGAGATTTTTGGAGTCCAGTATCATGTCCAAGGTATGCCAGGTCACAGGCAAACGACCGATCACCGGTAACAACGTTTCCCATGCCCACAACAAAACGCGCCGCCGTTTTCTGCCCAATTTGCACAGCCACCGCTTCTGGGTGGAGAGTGAGAACCGCTGGGTCAAACTGCGCCTTACCACCAAAGGTATGCGCATTATCGATAAAAAGGGCATCGACGCCGTACTGGCTGACATCCGTGCCCGTGGCGAGAAGGTATAAGGAGCTAGATCATGGCTAAGTCTGCACGCGATAAGATCCGTCTGGTGTCCAGCGCCGGTACCGGCCACTTCTACACCACCGACAAAAACAAGCGCAACATGCCCGAAAAGATGGAGATCAAGAAGTTCGATCCCGTCGTTCGCAAGCACGTCATGTACAAGGAAGCGAAGATTAAGTAACCCTTCGCCCCCGATTGTGCACAAAAACCCGGTTTTTACCGGGTTTTTTATTGCCCGTATGGAGCGAACACACACCCCGGAAAACAACGCCTGGGGTGTCAACGCGAGGCCCGACAGCCTCAATCCCGCTGCAGCATCAGGTTACCGTGAGGATCGACATAGCCGCGCCACTGCGGCGCAAGGAAGGTGGTGGAGACCTGTTCGGTAATCAGCGCCGGACCGATGATTTCGTCACCGCCTCGCAGCCGCTCTCTGGCCAACAGCTCCACCGTCCCGTCGATGCCGTGCAACACGGCACGCCCGCTGAACGCATCACCTGCGCCATCCCGGATCAGGCCGAGCGGAAGTTCGGAGCGCGGACCACGCAGCTGCAGACGCAGGTTGACCAGCTCCAGCGGTAGCTCGAGTCGGTGGCCGTAACGGCCCTCGTGAGCCTGGTGAAAGGCCGAGGCACTCCCTTCGACGCTTCCCTGCCAGGGGACGTTGAGGGTGTATGACTGGCCACGATAGCGCAGATCCAGGCTGGCATTGAGACGGAGCTCGCCTTCGGGCAGCTCCTCCCGCAGTGAGTGCTCACCCTCATCACGCAGTTCATCAAACAACACTTCGAGCTCCCCGGCGGTGATCTCTGCCAGCAGACCGCGATGGGTGCGCGACAGCTGCCGGCCACGGGACGCCGCCAGCATCCCCAGCGCCGAGAAGACGCCGGCATGCACCGGCACCATCGCCTGGCGCATACCAAGGGCGTCAGCGAGGGCACAAACATGCAACCCACCGGCACCGCCAAAGGAGGTAAGGGTCATCTGTCGCGGATCGAGGCCGCGCTGCACCGACATTACCCGCAAGGCGCGAGCCATGTGCTCGTTGGCGAGGCGGACGATACCCTCCGCTGCCTCGTGCAGGCCAATCTGCAGTTGCCGGGCAATCCTGCCCACCGTCTTCTCGGCGGCAGCCGGATCCAGCGACATGCCGCCGCCGAGGAAGGCGTCCGGGCGCAACCGTCCGAGCAGCAGATTGGCGTCGGTGACGGTCGCCTCTGTGCCACCTTTGCCGTAACAGGCCGGACCGGGAGAGGCGCCGGCCGACTCGGGACCCACCTGCAGCAGACCACCGTCGTCGACCCGGGCAATGGAGCCGCCACCGGCGCCAATGGTGTGCATATCCACCTGCGGCACCGACACCGGGTAGCGGCCGATGTGCCCCTCGCTGGTCAGCTGCAGTTCACCGTCGATCAGCGCCACATCGGTGGAGGTGCCGCCCATGTCGAAGGTCAGCAGCCGTTCGTGACCGGCCAGAGCGCCGACGCTCTGCGCCGCGGCCAGTCCCCCGGCTGGGCCGGAGAGCAGCATCTGCACCGCCTGTCGTCCGGCCAGCGAGGCTGCAATGGTGTTACCCGAACTCTGCATCACCGACACTGCCGCGCCAGGCAGCCCCGCCACCAGACGAGCCAGATAGCCCTCAACCAGCGGCCCGACCCGGGCATTGAGCCAGGTGGTGATGCCGCGCTCGTACTCCCTGTACTCGGGCAGCACCTCGGAGGAGCGGGAGACGAAGATCCCCTCGGGGATAGCAGCCGCGATCGTCTTCTCGAAGCGCTCATCAAGGAAGGAGAAGAGCAGGTTAATCGCCACCGCATCAGGGTTGAGCTTGATGATCTGCCGCCTCAATGCCTCCAGCTCGGCCTCACCCAGCGGCTCGACCACGCTGCCATCGGCGCCGAGCCGCCCACCGGTCTCCAGACAGAGCTCCGCCGGTACCGGCGGCGGCACCGGCACCGGCTGCAGGTTGTAGAGCTCCTCGCGCGCCTGGCGACCCAGAGTGAGCATATCTTTCATGCCCCGGTTGGTGATAAACGCAGTACGCACCCCCTTGCCCTCCAGCACCGCATTGGTGGCCACGGTGGAGCCGTGCACCATGCGCAGCCCGGACAGCTGTGCTGCGGTGAGGCCCAGCTCACTTACCCCCTGCAGGATCGCCCGCTCCGGCGCCTCGGGCGTGGAGAGCACCTTGTGCACGCGCAGCCGCTCCCCGTCGAAGAGAACGAAGTCGGTAAATGTCCCGCCGGTGTCTACCCCTAAAAGCATGCATGATCTCTAAAGCTGTTCTCACCGCAAAGGCGCAAAGGTCGCAAAGAGTGATCTGCAAGTCGCGCAGATTACCGTGGCACAGCAATTCTCGACCCGCGCTTCCTCAACGGCATGAAGTGTTCCAAACCCTGGTCGGCATTGCATACCCACCCTACGGCAGGTGCCCTGGCATGCAAATTGGTGACCCGCTTTGCGCCCTTTGCGCCTTTGCGGTGACACAGGGAACTTTTGCCACCTGGCCGCGCTCAATAGAAAGCGTTTTCCGCTATCATGCGGAGCGCGTTATCATACCGGAGATAATCCCGTGCGACACGCTGTCGCCAAACCAATAACAGATTCGGGGTGACATGGAACAGGACAGTCTGATTCAGGTAGAACAGCTCTCGCGCCGCTTCGGCGACAACCTGGCGGTCGATAACGTCAGTTTCGAGGTCCGCCGCGGCGAGGTGCTGGGCTTTCTCGGCCCCAACGGGGCCGGCAAGTCCACCACCATGCGGATGATCACCGGCAACCTCGCCCCCACCACCGGCAGCATCCGCATCAACGGTATCGATATCCTCGAACAGCCCAGGGAAGCCAAGCGCGCATTGGGCTACCTGCCGGAACAGCCGCCGCTCTACCGCGAGCTGAGCGTGGATGAGTTCCTGCTGTTCTGCGCCCGGCTTAATCGCATTCCAAAAAACAGGACCGCTGCAGCGATTGATTATGCCAAGGAGCGCTGCGGTCTCACCGCGGTGGGCAGGCGCCTGATCAACAACCTCTCCAAAGGCTACCAGCAGCGGGTCGGCATCGCTCAGGCGATCATCCACTCACCCGAGGTGGTGATCCTCGATGAGCCCACCGTGGGCCTGGATCCGATCCAGATCCGCGAGATCCGCAAGCTCATCCGCGAACTGGGCGGCGAGCATAGCGTGATCCTCTCCACCCACATCCTGCCTGAGGTCCAGGCCACCTGCGATCGAGCGCAGATCATCAACAAGGGGCGGCTGGTGTTGAGCGACACCATCGAGGGACTGGGACGGCGCATGCAAAGCTCCAGTCTGCTGCTGGGACTGCGCCGCCCGCCCGCTTCGGAAGTTCTGCTCGATGTTTCCGGCGTGATCGAAGCCGAAGCATTGGAGGATGGTCGACTGCGGATCACCCATCGCCCCGAGCAGAGTCCGGCCGAGGCACTGGCCAAGCGGGCCGTGGCCGAGGGCTGGGGACTTTTCGAGCTGGTACCCGAACGGCTCTCGCTGGAGGATGTCTTCGTCGACATTACCACCGAGGAAGAGGAGGTCGCCGCATGAGCCTGCAAGAACAAAGCTTTAGCCACAGAGCACACAGAGGGCACCGAGGTGGGGCTCCCTGGGCAGATTGTTGTTGGCCGGCTAGTGCATCCCAGCGAGGAGGTCCGCTCTATTCTTCTCCGTGTTCCCTGTGCGCTCTGTGGCTAAAAGGGTTTCAATCATGATCAGCCACATAGCCGCCCGCGAGCTGCGCAGCCTGTTTCTTTCGCCGCTGGCCTGGACCATCCTCGCCGTGGTGCAGTTCATCCTTGCCTGGATGTTCCTCGGCCAGCTCGATACCTATATCGCCTATCAGTCACAGATCGCCATGATGGAGAATCCGCCGGGGGCCACAGAGGTTATCGTCGCGCCGCTCTTCTCCAGCGCCACCCTGATCCTGCTGCTGGTGATCCCGCTCCTGACCATGCGTCTGGTGAGCGAGGAGCGCCGCGCCGGCACTCTGCCGCTGCTGCTCTCGGCACCGGTGTCGATGGGCGAGATCGTCCTCGGCAAATACCTCGGCCTGCTCGGCTTTCTCGCCATCATGCTCGGGCTGGTCACGCTGATGCCGCTGTCGCTGCTGAGTCTCGGTACCCTCGACTTCGGTCTGCTCGCCTCCAATCTGATTGGCGTCGCGCTGATGGTGGCCGCCTTTGCTGCAGCAGGGCTGTTCATGTCGACCCTCACAGCACAGCCTGTGGTGGCGGCGATCAGTACCTTCGGCCTGTTGCTGTTGTTATGGATCATTGAGTGGACCGGCCAATCAATCAGCGGTAACACCACGGTGATCAGCTACCTCTCGCTGCAGAGCCATTATGAGGCGCTGCTGCGCGGGCTGTTCGACAGCAGCGATATCGTCTACTACCTGCTGTTTATCACCACCTTCCTGGTCCTCAGCATCCGCCGCCTCGATGCCGAACGGCTATAAGGAATCACCATGCAAGTCAGCAAAAAGAGCCATCGCCAGCAACGCCTGCAGACCTGGGTCTTCGTCATCCTGTTTCTCGCCGTGATCGGCCTGCTGGCCTTTCTCAGCACCCGCTACCACATTC
Source organism: Gammaproteobacteria bacterium (assembly GCA_026196275.1). Taxonomy (GTDB): domain Bacteria; phylum Pseudomonadota; class Gammaproteobacteria; order Thiohalomonadales; family Thiohalomonadaceae; genus JAPHTQ01. Next base: position 30,534 of record JAPHTQ010000027.1, on the reverse strand, counting down.
AGTCCGACTGGACCGCCAGTGGCCGCCACAGCCTCTCTGCCGCCACCACCGAGCTGCTGCAAAAGCTGCAGGGACCGATCACCCTCACCTCCTTCAGTCGCGGCGATGATCTCTCCGGCCTGCGCAAGCGCACCCGCGAGCTGGTTGGCCGATACCAGCGCATCAACCCCGATATCGCCCTCAACTATATCGACCCCGATCAGCACCCGGAGCAGGTGCGTGAACTGGGTATTACTCTCGATGGCGAACTGCGGGTAGAGTACGCCGGGCGGGCAGAAAATCTCAGGAGTATCGGTGAGCAGGCCCTGACCAACGCCCTGCAACGGCTGATGCGCAGCGGCGAACGACGCGTGCTGTTCATCAGCGGTCACGGTGAGCGTCGCCACGATGGCCAGGCCAATCACGACATGGGGGAGTGGGGCCGACTGATGCAGCAGAAGGGCTTCCGCCTCGACAGCCTGAACCTCAGCCTCAGCGCCGAGATCCCGGAAGATACCGCAGTACTGGTGCTCGCCAGTCCGCAGGTGGCGCTACTGCCGGGCGAGGTGGTGCTGATTCAGGACTATGTGCAGCGCGGCGGCAACCTGCTGTGGTTGAGTGAACCGGGCGGCCCCACGGGGCTCCAGCCGCTCGCCGACGAACTCGGGCTGGAGTTCCTGCCCGGCACGCTGGTCGATCCCACCGGGCAGATGCTGGGTATCGACAATCCAGCCTTCATCGTGGTGGCCGAATACCCGCAACATCCGGTCAGCGAGGCGTTGACCACCCTGACCCTGTTCCCCGAGGCGCAGGCGCTGAACCTTACCGGCAGAGAGTGGCAGAGCACACCATTGCTGCGCAGTCTGCCGCGCAGCTGGTCCGAGGCAGGACCCATGGAGGGTAACATCGCCTTCGACGAGAAGGAGGATCTCTCAGGCCCGCTGACCATCGGTCTGCTGCTCACTCGCCGGCAAGGCAAAGAGGCGCAGACGCACGAACAACGCATCGCCGTGATCGGCGACGGCGACTTCCTCGCCAACAGCTACCTTGGCAACGGCGCCAATCAGGATCTCGGTTCACGCCTGCTCAACTGGCTGAGCCACGACGACAGTGCCATCAGCATCCCGCCACGCACCTCCCCCGACACCCGCCTGGCGCTGACCCCGACCCTGTCGATAGTGCTTGGCTTCGGTTTCCTGATCGTCCTGCCCGGGGTGCTTCTAGGTAGTGGCCTGACTATCTGGTGGAAAAGAAGAAAAAGGTGATTACCCTGATGACTCACTACACATGAAAAAAAATAGACTCATCAACCTCTCCCTGTTGCTTGTCGCGCTGCTGCTGGCTCTGCTGGCTATCTACGAGCCGGGCATCAAGAAACCGACCGAGCTGCCCTCACTGGTGCAGCTCAAGCGGGAGGCCGTGGAGCATATCCTGATTCGCCGCGCCAACCAGCCGAATATTGAACTGGAGCGGGACGATGCCGGTCACTGGCAGCTGTTGCAACCGCTCAAGGCTACCGCCAGTGATTTTCGCATCGACGCATTGTTGCGGGTCACCGCCAGCAAGAGCCTCGGCAGTTTTGCTGCCGCGGAAAAGCCGCTGTCCGACTACCAGCTTGCTCATCCGCAGGTGGAGCTGGTACTCAACGGTACCACCCGAATCGCCTTCGGCAGCAATACCCCGCTGGATCACCGCCGCTATGTGCTGCTGGATGAGACGGTGCACCTGATCAGCGACACCCTCTACTATCATCTCATCGGCACCTTCCCCACCTTCGTCAGCCGGCGACCATTGCCACAGAGTAGCTCGATCAGCGTGCTGCAGCTGCCACAGCTTCACCTGCAGTGGCGTGATGAACGCTGGCAAGTTGAGCCGCGGCCCGAGGATTACTCGGCCGACCGGCTAAGCCGGCTACTCGATGCCTGGCAGTACGCCTCAGCCAATCAGGTGAAGGCCTATGATGGCAATGCAGGTGAGGCCATCACCGTCCAACTCGACGCAGGGGAGCAGCCGTTTGAGTTTCTGCTCACCGCCCGCGAACCAGACCTTATCCTCGCCCGGCCGAAGCTGGGGATTCAGTACCACTTTCCCGCCGAGGCCGCGGCGCAGCTGCTGCAATTTTCCGCAGCGGAGCCTGACGGGGACCTGGTCGATCCTGATCGGGTAAACTGAGTATCCCCTTTCAGCAGAATCCGAACCATGCCCGAACTTCCCGAGGTCGAAACCACCTGCCGCGGTATCGCGCCACACATTAAAGGACGTGCCATCCGCGATATCATCATACGCCAGCCGAAACTGCGCTGGCCGGTGCCTCGCGGGCTCAAACAAAAGCTTGCCGGACGCACAATCCGTGCTGTAGAGCGCCGCGCCAAATACCTGCTGTTGGGCTTCGATAACGGCACCCTGATCCTGCACCTGGGCATGTCCGGCAGCCTGCGCATCGTTGCCGGCGGCACACCGGTCGGTAAGCACGATCATGTAGATATCGTGCTGGATAGCAACACGACACTGCGTCTCACCGACCCGCGTCGCTTCGGCGCAGTACTGTGGAGCAGTGATGATCCACAACAGCATGCGCTCATCGCCCACCTCGGCCCCGAGCCGCTGAGCGACACCTTCAGCGGTGACTACCTGTTCCGGCGTTCGCGCGGTCGCAAAGGCAGCGTCAAGCAGTTGATCATGGAGGGCAAGGTTGTGGTCGGCGTGGGCAACATCTACGCCAGTGAGTCGTTGTTCCTCGCCGGCATTAATCCCAAACGGGCCGCCGGCAAGGTCAGTCGTGAGCGGATGGAGAGGCTGGTCGGCGCGATCAAGACTGTACTGGCCGCCGCTATCGAACAGGGCGGGACCACACTGCGGGATTTCGTCGGTGGCGACGGCAGGCCGGGCTACTTCGCCCAGCAACTGAATGTCTACGCCAGGGAGGGGCTGCCCTGCCCCGGTTGTGGCCGACCCATCAAACAGATCACGCTGGGCCAGCGTAGCACCTACTATTGCCCCCACTGCCAGCGGTAAGATATTTCAGTGCAGGACTCGTAAAAGCTATTAGCCACAGAGCTCACAGAGAACACAGTGAAAACATGTTGCTGCGGTGGTGACAGTCACGGGACGGATAGTTGATACCCTCCGACACAGGTAGAGACAGTGTGCGAACTTACGCTCCAGAGGCAACAGGGTAGGCATTTCATATCAGCCACGACGATCACCGGCAAATCCACCGCCGCTCTCAGTGCCCTCTGTGTGCTCTGTGGCAAAAAATCTCTGCGACCTTTGCGTTAAGACTACAACTCGGTTTCGATGTGTTCGATGATCGCCTGCAGGTTCTCCCACGCCTCGGGCAAGTCGTGACCCTCCCCCTGCAGCCGCGACAACAGCTCGCTGGCCTGCGCACGGATATCGTCGAGTTGCTCCGGTTCGAACAGCCACAATACTGCCTCCAGCTCATCCTCCTCCGCCTGCAGCAGGGTGGGAATAAGCTCGGCCTGTGTGATCGGTGTGTCGGGGCGCATCAGGTCGGAGATCAGCGGATATTCAAGCAAGCAGTAGTGCTGTTGCCGCGCCACCTCCTCCTGCTCCAGTTCCATGCGTGCCATCGGATCCCCGGCTGAGGCCTGCCAGACTGCGGTCATCACCACTTCGATCAGTTTGCGGATCGCCTGCTTGTGACTGCCGCAACTGGCATCAAAACCACTACAGCGGGTATACAGCTGATCCAGCTTGCCCCGCAGTTCGAGCACCACCTCGCTCTCGGCATTGGGCGGTAGGTTGATCGCCTGCTGGATCACCGTCTGCATCTCACCCTGAAAATCGTTCAGCTCCTCGGAATCGAGTCGCCGTGCCTGCAGGTAATCAGCGATGCCGTAGCGCGGTGCAGGGACGCCATAGAGAGGGTTACCGTCCTTGCGCCGCAAATGGCGTTCATGCATACCGAAAGCCGGAGCCTGCTCTTTGGTGTGCGGATTACTGTTGGTTGTCATATTGTTCAAAATACTATGGCTTCTCTGTCTCAGGCGCTGCGCTTATGGCCGGCCTGCTCGAGGCGACGAAGATAGTCCGCCCAGTTGGGCTCGTAGTCCTTCCCAAGCTCGTAGAGATAGTTCCAGGTGAAGAGCCCGCTCTTGTGCTTGTCGTCAAAAAATATCTTCAACGCATACTGTCCGATTTGCTGCATGTCGGTGATATTTACCTCTTCCTTGCCCACCTGCAGCACCGCACCTTCATTATGGTGCCCCTGCACCTCAGCGGAGGGGGAGTAAACGCGCAGGTACTCACAGGGAAGCTCGAAACAAGCGCCATCTTCATAACGGATCTCCAGCAAGCGATGCTTGCTGTGCAGTTTTATCTCAACAGGAAGATGATGCTCGGAACTCATTGCGGAACTCCAGAAATCGGGTTAATGGTACAGCCTGCTGCCGCCAATGTTCCTTATATGGGGGCAGTCGGCGAGGAATGAAAGCTCTCCTCGATCGCCAATATTAGCGCCCGTGGCGCCATATATGTTGATCCCCGGTCAAGGGACCTGTTCAGCACGGGATTGATACTTCCACACAGTGGACGTGTGGTTATCGGCGGGAAAATTCAAGCACCGCAGACTGCAACAGCTTTACTGCTCTTCGTCCTTGCGCTTACGGGCCCGAGGATGAGCCTGATCGTAGACCTTGGCCAAGTGCTGAAAATCCAGATGGGTGTAGACCTGGGTGGTGGCGATATCTGCGTGACCCAGCAGCTCCTGCACCGCACGCAGATCACCGCTGGACTCGAGAATGTGGCTGGCGAAAGAGTGGCGCAGCATGTGAGGGTGTACCGGGCTACCCAGACCCTGTCCTATCGACCATTGGCGCAGCCGCTGCTGAACACTGCGTGGGGAGAGTCGCTTGCCGTCGCGGCTGACAAACAGCGCACGCTGTTCGGGTGACGCCAACTGGCCGCGCACCCGCAGCCACTCTCCCAGCGCCGCCAGCGCCTGACGGCCGACCGGCACCAACCGCGTCTTGCTGCCCTTGCCGGTAACGCGTACCGTGGCATCGCTGCGGTCGATGCTCTCCAGATCCAGCGAAATCAGCTCCGCCAGCCGCAGCCCCGAAGAGTAGATGAGCTCCATGATCGTGCGATCACGGATAGCCAGTGGCGAGTCGTCATGGATCGCCAATAGATGGCTGACCTGGTCCACATCCAGGGCCCGCGGCAAGCGTTTCTGTCCTTTGGGAGCCGGTACGTCGATCCCCGGATTGCTGCCCACCACCCGTTCACGTAACAGGAAATTATAGAGACTGCGCAGGGCCGAGAGCTCGCGCTGCAAACTGCGCCCGCCAATCCCCTGGCGGTGGCGCCAGGCAACAAAGTTGCGCACACCATGGCTGTCCAGCGCCTGCCAGTCAGCCACACCCATGGCCTCGCAATACGCCTGCAGTCGGGTCAGATCGCGGCGGTAGTTGCTGAGGGTGTGTGGGGAGAGGCGCCGCTCATGCTGCAGGTAGGTGAAAAACCGCTGCAGCCACTGTAGCGCCTCGGGACTCATGCTGGTGTGCTGTTGCACACTAGCGCTCCAGATGGGCAGCGAAGATACGGTTCATTACCGCGCCGAGGTGGCTGACAAAGACCGTGCCCATATCCGGGTGGTAGCGTTTGGGGTCGATGCTGCCGATACCCAGCAGACCGAGGCAGGGCGCATTATCCCCATCCTCGCACAGTGGCACCACCACCGCCGAGGCCATCTCTTCACCACGTTTGCCGAACAGCAGCGCCATCTGCTCCGGCTTGAAGTGCCCACACACCGGGTAACGTGCCTGCATGATGCGCTGGAAGGGCTGCAAACGATCATCCTCACACGGGATGCTCTCCGGGCGCGAGGGGCAATCGAACAGCACCAGTTCCACCGCATCGGCATGAAAGTCCTCCTGTAGCGCATCACGAATATAGGCGATGGCCTGATCCAGGTTGCCGCTGTCGATCAGGTTGAGGATCAACACCTGAAACCGCTGCAGTAGCGTTTCATTGCTTTTTGCCGCAAGGGTCAGCTGATGCAATTGCTGTCGCAGCTGATGTTTCTGCTCACGCATCACACCTATCTGGCGCTCGATCAACGACACCGCCTTACCGGTGTCGGCGTGGGGGATGGTTATCTCCTGCAACAGATATTCATGGCGGGAAAAGAAATCGGGGTGGCGATGCAGGTAATCGGCCACCTCGCGTTCGTTGAGCTCTTTTTCGTTTCTTGTCGCCCCACTCTGATCTGTCATAACACGATTGTCCCCTCAAATACCGTTATTGCCGGACCCGTCATCCACAGCTCCCCCCCCTGGCCGGCCCAGTGAATCAGCAACTCACCCCCCGGCAAGCTCACCCTCACCTCATCCGCCAGAAGACCCCAACGGTGGCCGACGGCTACTGCCGCACAGGCACCGGTGCCGCAGGCCAGGGTCTCCGCCGCACCACGCTCGTAGACCCGCAGGCGGATGTGTGACTTGTCCACCACCTGCATAAAACCGACATTGACCCGCTCGGGAAACAGCGGGTGGGATTCCAGCAACGGTCCCAGCCGCTCCACCGGCGCCAGCGTCACATCCTCCACCTGCAACACCGCATGCGGATTGCCCATCGAAACGGCACCGATGCGCAGTAGCTCATCACCAACAGGTATTTCGTAGACCAGCTGCTCCCGCTCGGCGCGAAACGGCAACGCGGCAGGGTTAAAGTCTGGCTTGCCCATGTTCACCCGCACCTGACCGTCCGCTTCGATATGGAGGGTGATGATGCCCGAGGCAGTCTCCACCACAATCGCATCCTTGTCACTCAGCCCCTTGTCACGCACGAAGCGGGCGAAACAGCGCGCACCGTTACCGCACTGCTGCACCTCGGAACCATCAGCATTATAGATACGGTAGCGAAAATCGACACCGCTCTGCTGCGCCGACTCTACCAGTAACAGCTGATCGCAACCGACCCCGAAGCGCCGGTTGGCGATAAAGCGAACCTGTTCCGTGGAGAGCGATACCGACTGGTTGATGGCGTCGAACACCACAAAATCGTTGCCCAGGCCGTGCATCTTGGTGAATTTCAAAGGCATGTCAGTAGCTTACAGCGAAGCCAGAAGGTTGAAAAGCACAAAGGATATTTAGCCACAGAGGACACAGAGTACACGGAGAAGAAACGCCTGAAAGGTTGGCCCTGGTAAGACTTAACACGGTATTGGAGTGGAGTGTGTTGACTGCAGCATGGGCTTGGATGGAGAGCACTGGTGACCACTATCTTGCCTCTGTGGCAAGAACTCCTTTGTGCAACCCCCTCACAGTTGCACCGTTTCGCGGATGGTCTCGGCAAGGGCGAGGAAGGCCTCCTCCCGATAGCTGCCCTTGCGATAGAGCATACCGATGCGTCGACTCGGCTGTGGCTCGGGGAAGGGAAGGTACTGCACCGGATCGCTTTTGGTCAGCCGCCTGGGCAGAGAGAGCTGCGGCATCAGGGTGATCCCCATTCCCTCGCCCACCATATGACGCAGGGTCTCCAGGCTGGTGGCATGAAACGACGCATACTCGCTGGCACCGGCGGTGAGACAGACATCCAGTGCATGCTCACGCAGGCAATGCCCCTCCTCAAGCAGCATCAGCTCCCGCGAGTTGAGATCAGAGAGTCTGGCCTGCCTGCTTCTGGCCAGCGGGTCGCTCTTGGGCAGTGCCAACCAGAACGGCTCACAAAACAGATCCCTCTCGACAAACTTATTGCTCGCCACCGGCAGGGCGAGCAGTAGAAGATCCAGCTCGGCCTTGTGCAACCGCTCCAGCAATACAGCGGTCTGCTGCTCATGTAACCACAGCTTCAGATCGGGAAAACGCTTTTTCACCGCTGGCATAATCTGTGGCAACAGGTAGGGGGCAAGGGTGGGGATCAGACCCACCTGCAGTTCGCCGGCCATTGGATCATGGAAGCTCTGGGCGATCTCCTCGATGCCGCGTGCCGCCGACAGCACCCTCCGCGCCTGGGCACTCACGGCCCGGCCCACATCGGTCATCACTACCTGGCGTGTACTGCGTTCCACCAGCGTCACCCCCAGCCGCTCCTCCAGTTTCTTTAATTGCCCACTGAGTGTAGGTTGACTAACATAGCAACGTTCGGCGGCACGGTGGAAATGGTGTTCCTCATCCACTGCTACCAGATACTCCAGATCACGCAGGTTAATCGCCATGGACTACAGTTCTCTTTTGATTTTCAATATCTATCAATATAATAGAAAAAAACGATTTTATCTATTTAACGAATTCCCCCATACTTGCCACGTGTTCAGACAACAGCACTGCTGTTAACCGATTCAACTGACGATAAGGAGACAATCACATGTTGCAGAGCAAAGAAGGACAGAAAGTACCGAACGTCGTATTCCGCACCCGCGAGAACAACGACTGGCGCGATATCAGCACCGACGAGCTGTTCAAGGGCAAGACCGTGGTGGTCTTCTCCCTGCCGGGTGCCTTCACCCCCACCTGCTCCTCCACCCACCTGCCGCGCTACAACGAGCTGGCGGCCACCTTCAAGGAGAACGGCGTGGACGACATCATCTGCATGTCGGTCAACGACGCCTTCGTCATGAACGCGTGGAAAGAGGACCAGGAGGCGGAGAACGTCACCCTGATCCCCGACGGCAACGGCGAGTTCAGCGAGGGCATGGGCATGCTGGTCGACAAGTCCGACCTCGGCTTCGGCAAGCGCTCCTGGCGCTACTCCATGCTGGTCAAGGACGGTGTGGTCGAGAAGCAGTTCATTGAGCCGGAGAAGCCGGGCGACCCCTTCGAGGTCTCCGACGCCGACACCATGCTCAACCACATCAACCCCAATGCGCAGAAGCCCGTACCGGTGAGCATCATCACCAAGCCCGGCTGCCCCTTCTGCGCCAAGGCCAAGGAGATGCTGGAGGCCAAGGGCATGGGCTATGAAGAGATCAGCCTCGGCCACGATGCCACCCTGCGCTCACTGCGCGCCATCACCGGCCGCGACACCGTGCCGCAAGTCTTTATCGACGGCAAGCACATCGGTGGTTCCGATGATCTGGAGAAGTACCTGGCCTAAGCAATACCGGGCCTGAATGAAAAGCGGGGCAACGCCCCGCTTTTTTTATGTCTGCACAACGTAATGAAACTCTCGCCAAGGCGCAGGGAATGACACACATAATTTTGCCACAGAGGACAGATAGAACACTGAGCCTGATGCCTCTGTGCCCTCTGTGGGCTCTGTGGGCTCTGTGGCAAACAATGTCAGGGTCTATACTGCTAATAATTCATCATTTCACTCTGACAACGGACGGAGGTGGTCCCATGGGACGTACCGCAATCCGCACAGCAATCGGCAGCATCCTTCTCTACCTGTTCAGCACCGCCTCTCTGGCCGGCGGTGCCCGGGTACCGGATAAGCCTTCAGGCGAATACGACCTGCCCGCCACGGCGATCAACACCGACGCGATACCCGCTATGGTTATCGACGCCGACGCCCCCGACGATGAACCACTGCCCTACTACCGCATCGCCGCCGACACTTACATGCTGTTCGGCAATATCGCCGAAGTGGATGAGAAGAACCGTGGCTGGAACGGCAACGCCGGTTTCGTCGTCACCGAAGACGGTGTCTTCGTCATCGATTCCCTGGGTACACCGAAGCTGGGCCGCCGTTTTCTCGCCACCATCCGCAGCGTCACCGACCAGCCGGTGCGCTACCTGCTGCTGACCCATAACCACCCCGACCACTCCTACGGCGCCATCGCCTTTCGCCGCAACACCGATGCCACGGTGATCGCGCACAAGGGGACGCTCGACTATATCCACTCACAGCAGATCGACAGCTCGGTGGAGTACCGCCGCGGCTTTATCGAACAGGATATGCAGAACTTCGCCGCCGTTACCCCGGACGTACTGATCGACGACGAACACTTCAGCAAAAAATGCTTCACTCTGGGAGATAAGCGATTCGTCGTCTATAACAGCGGTAAGCACCATTCACACGGTGACCTGGTGATGCAGCAGCTGCCGCAGCAGATCCTCTGGATCTCCGATCTCGCCTTCAACCAGCGCACCACCTTCATGGGGGACGGCAGCAGCCGTCAGGCCATCGAAGGCCAGCAGTGGTTACTGGACAATTTCGCCGAGGCGAAACTGATGGTCCCCGGCCACGGCAGTGCGCAACGGGCGCCGTTCACCATGGTCAGCAAAACCCGCAGCTACGTGGAGCGGCTGCGCGAGGAGATGGGCGAGGCGGTGGAAGCGGGGATCACTCTGCAGCAGGCGGTGGAGAGCTCGGATTACCCCGACTGGCACGACACCCGGCTGTACCAGCTGAACCACCGCGCCAACGCCAACTTTGTCTATCGCGAGATGGAGCTCGAACTGTTCTGAACCCCACGGGGGACAGGCACGCGTCCCCCGATCACCCCTCAACATCCCCACCTCGACCCGGGTATCGTATAATTATATTATTCTTTACTAATCAATTACTTATTTAGAAAAACGCTGGTAACGACGGCTTAAAACGTATATTTTTTATCTCTATGAGGCACAAAACACAGTTTGTGCCATCTATCTTTGATAGTGCAGCAGGGAGTGCTTTCTGATAGTGGCATACGACTGGCAACGACGCCACGGTGTGTGCAGAACAACAAGGGGAAAGCCATACTATGCATATGATCTGGAGCGACGACCTGAATACCGGCATCGCAGAAATTGACGCCGAAAATCAAAAAATCGTTCACTACCTCAACGCCCTCTCCGATGCCCATGAGTCGGGCGACAGCGCCGTCCTCGGCACCACCCTCGATAATCTGCTCGACTACGCTGTCAACCACTTCCTGTTTGAAGAGCACCTGATGGCGGAGGCTAACTACAAATACCGCGCCTCGCACGAGGCGATCCACGAGATGTTCGCCAAGAAGCTGGCCGATCTTCGCGGCCGCCATAGCGCTGGTGAGGATGTGCACCAAGCGCTGACCAGCATGCTGCGCGATTGGGTCAACATCCATATCCGTCAGGAGGATCAGAAATACGCCGACGCGGTCGGTCAGACTATTGAGAAGGAGGGCGGCCAGTCATGGATCAGTGGCGTAGTGAAGAAGCTGTTTGGCTAAACAGACACCGTCCGCCCGCATAGATTGGGGCAACAGGGCCCATGCCGCATTACGGTAGCGGATCATGAGCCGTTTGCCCCTGGGGATACCCTCAGAGCCTCCAAGAGAGAGCTAGTAGGTGAGGCTGACTACATCATCCGACATCACCTGGGCGATAATATAGGCACTGCCTACCGTCTCAGCAATCTCGGGGATAGTATCGGCTTGTTCCTGTTCCAGTGCGCTGGAACACACCTTGAACGTTACCCCGGCCTCATGCGCCTCACGGATAAGGTCATAGACGCTTTGCGAGCCTCCCTCATGCAGGCTATAGCGCTTCGCCAGACCACTAGCCGCCAGCTCACCACAACGCCCAGTGAACACCACCTCCACCTCGAACTCCATCGAGGCGGCGATGGTGGCCTGGAACAGGGGGGTAGCCACCGCAACGGGGTGGGCTGGATCTGTATTCATCATGATTATCAGTAACTTTTCAGCCATATACCTGCTCCCTCACCTGTCTTTGCACATCGTGCCACCTTTGACACTTAGCCAATAACGCGGTTATTACATGCTGTGATCGCTGGGGGAGTCCATCTTCATCCCCTCATCGCTGTCGGAGTCCATCTCCATCCCATCATCGCTGGCGGAGTCCATTTTCATTCCGTCACCGTTGTGAGAATCCATCTTCATGCCCCCACTATTCAGGTTTGCCAGCAATTCCAGCGTAACATCAGTATAGGCAATAACCCTGCCGCCGTGCTCTTCGGCAAATTTTTGTGCGCTTGCCTCGGTCTTAAACGATGCCAGTGTTTCACCCATGGCGCCCTGGAGCGAATGGCCGACAACATACCAGGCACTTTGTGCGTCGATAAGTGCGCTGTCATCGGGCTGCTGCCAGTCGGTTGCCCCCATATCATGCACATAAACCTGCTGCACCGCCGCCTTCGCTTCAGGCTGAAGCAGATAGCTGAACATGTCGGTAGTGGAGCAGAACTTGAGCGCCTCTTCGTGGTGGCGGCTGAAGACCTCGCCCTTGGGCCCGGGGAAACGCTTGATGATCATACCGCAGACATGACACTCGTCACCCTGATCGATTGCCACCGGAGGCAGATTTTCCGTCGTAGTGGACTGTTCGCTACAACCCGCGCCGGTGGTGGCCAGCAGCAACAGGGCCATGGAGAGCCCCAACACACGACCGACTCTCCCCGCACTGAACATTGATACAGCTTTCACTTCTAACATCGTTCATATCTCCATCAATTTTGTCTAATTAGCAATACGCCTAGCTCAGGCGACGGTTAAACACCCATGATGCAAGTGCCAGCGGAGCTACGCTCCACAGCAACAATACTACTATCAATAGGGGTATATTGGACAACTGCCCTGATGTAAAGGCCGCCATGCCGGTGTAGACCTCGGCCGCTTCGAAGCCCGCCAGGTTAATCATCCTGAAGACGTCTGCAGGATTGAGCATCAAGAGATAGGGGAAGAAGGTCTCGTTAACCCCCCCCTCTGTCGCTACCAGAACTCCCAACAGCGCCAAATCGAACACCAGCACAAACATGAACCAGACAATCAACGCCAGTCCGGCGGCCCTCGACTTTTCGCTACTCAGGGCACTTACCAGGTAGGCCAGTGAAACAAACACCCAGCCGAGCAACACCGCAGACAGAATAAACAGTCCAAAGGCCTTCCACAGCGCCAGCGAATCAGCCTCCCCGGTTAACACCCCGATGGTCAACGCAGCCAGGCCGAAACCGAGCACCGAGGAGAAGGCCATCACCATGGCGTGACCCATAAACTTCCCTGTCAGCAGCTGGAACCGGCTCAGCGGGTAACTTAGCAGCAACATCAGGGTGCCCATTTCGGCCTCACCGACAAGGCTGTCGTAGGCCAGCAACAGGGCGATCAACGGGATCACAAAGATCGCCAGACTGGCAAGGCTGACAATGGTGGTATCGAGTGAGGTGAATCCCACCTGCCCGGAGACTGCGGCGCCAAAATAGGCCAGACCCAGTGCAAACAGGGCAAACAGCACCGTAATTGCCAGCACCCAACGATTTCGAAGGCCATCCCGAAACTCTTTTCTTGCGACAGTGAGGATCTCATGCATCGTTCTGTATTCTTCCTGCTGTGCCCATGTAGTGGAGATAGAGCGTCTCCAGCGAGGCCTGCTGTATATCAAGATCATGTGTATTGCTGTCATCCAGCAGCAATCGCATTACTGCCAACTTCTGATCTGCGGGGCTCTCCACCCTGATCTGATGCCCATTAACCTGATAGCCCTGGATACCGTTCTCGGAAAACCGACTCTCCCATGCTCCGGCAGCCCAGTCGCCCCGGGCACGTATCTGCAGAGGCATGCCCGTCTCGCGGCGCAGTTCATCCAATGTTCCGACAGCACTCAATTTCCCTTCGCGCAGAATGGCCACCCGATCGATATGCTGTTCAATCCCGGGCAACACATGCGAGGAGAGAATGATAGTTGTGCCCTTACTGCGCAGCTCATCCAGAGTAGCGAAGAAATCACGCACCGCCACCGGGTCCAGGCCAACAGTAGGCTCATCAAGCAGCAACAGTTTGGGCTGACCCAGCAGTGCCTGTGCCAGCCCGAGCCGCTGACGCATCCCCTTGGAGTAGGTCTTGACCTTGCGATCCGCTGCCGCGGCCAACCCCACGCGCTCAAGCAATGCATCACGCTGCTGCGCATTGACACGTTTCAGGCGCGCAAAGTAGTCCAGCACTTCACGGCCGCTGAGCTGCTCATAAAAACTGACGCTCTCCGGAAGATAGCCCCACTGCATACGCAGGGCCCGCGAGTCTCGGCCGGATGGCGAGTGGCCGAGCACATCCACACGGCCGGCACTCTGCTCGATAATTCCGAGAATAATCTTGATGGTCGTGGTCTTGCCGGCCCCGTTATGACCCAACAGACCAAGGACCTCGCCACGGGGCACATGCAGGTTGAGATCCCGTAGCGCGGCGACCCCCTTATACTGCTTGCTAACCCCCTCCAATTCAATCACATTAGACATTACAGCTCCCTAACGCTGTCAGGCATTCGTATTAATGGATAACTGTCCTTGACCCCTTGCGGACGCAACACCGGAAACTGCCGCTGCACCCAGTGCAGAGTCTCTACCGCAGGGCTGTGCAACAACAGTTTGGCTATCGGATATTTCCACAGCACCCGGTCGATACCGTCATTCGGTTCATACACCGTATCGCCCCGGCCATCGCTATTCATATCGTAACCGATGTAGTCACTCCAGTAATTTCCCATGCCCTCATGTGACCACTCCTGCTTACGCGTGGCCACATACTTCACCTGTGTCTTGTTACGCACAAACGCATTGTTGAAGATCTTGTTATCTTCCGAACCGGCAGTTATGTGAATACCGATATCACTGTTGAGGAACTGGTTTTCCTGTAGCGTGTTGAACTGCGAGTTGTAGATGAATATCGCCTTGCCCTCGGCACCACCGACATCATATCCACCATTGATACGGCTTGTGCCCGCGCGGACACCCTCGACGGTGTTGCCTTGCAGATGGCTTGAAACAATAAAATTGAGAAGAATGCCGTAGTTTTGGTCGTTTTTCGAGCGGTTACCGGTAACCGTCAGAAACTTTGACTGCATCAGGGCGTAGCCCGTACGGGTAGTATCCGTTGTATTGCCCACAACCTCGTTGTGGTAGGAGTACATATAGTGGATACCGTAACGCAGGTGGTGGATGTAGTTATTGCTAAGCCTGTTGTGGTTACTGGTATCAATATAGATACCATCCCTTGTCCCCATTATCTCATTCCCATCCACTACCGCACCGGTAGCGCTAAACAGATGCACCCCGTTACCGCGGTCTTGTGAACGGATATCCGGATTACCCTGAATAGTGTTATTAATGATGTGCACATCCCTGGCACCATCCACCCAGACGCCGAAAACATCGCCCTGCAGGCGGTTGTTCTCGATACGCGTCCGAGTCGCACTTCGTTCCACAAAGATCAGCGCATTCATGTCGGTAAGATCACGACCTGAACCGGTGATCTCCAGCCCCTTGAGTGTGACATCTTCCGCGACAATGCGGATCACGTCACCCTCACCGCCGCCATCAAGCACAGCACCTGGCTGCCCCTCAATCACCAGCGGTTTGTCCAGCAACAGATTCACCCGGTAACGACCGGGCGAAAGCAGCAGGCGATCACCCGGGGATGCCTGCGCGATAACCTCTGGCAACGGCGTACTGCCGGCAGTTACCGGCCAGTCACTCGCTGCAAGTGTTGGCGCCGCTGTCAGCAACAACAGCCACACCACAAAGAATTTGTCTTTAATCATTATTTTCCAGCAAGAAAAACAAAACTGCCCGATTCAAATCGGGCAGTTTTTTTACACTTTAGGCTTCAACAAACAACCTACCACGCATCTCCATATGCAGTGCATGGCAGAACCACTGGCAGTAGTACCAGTGCACACCGGGCTTGTCTGCAGTGAAGGTGACCGACGAGGTCTGCTGCGGACTGATCTCCATGGCAATCCCGTGATTGACCAGGGTGAAGCCGTGGGTAACATCCTCGATCTGGTCAAGGTTGGTGATGGTAACCGTTACCTCATCGCCCTTCTTGACACGGATCTCGTTCAGGCCGAAGTTCGGCGCCACCGAGGTCATATAGACACGCACCTTTTTGCCATCACGGATGATCTTGTTGTCCTTCTCAAGCACAACACCATCTTTTTTGGCCATGGCAACAGTGTCGGCGAAGTAGGGGTCATCCCGTGTCCAGATCTTCTTCGTCTTGATGATATCGCGACGAACGATCTCACAGTCGTGCGGTTCGGCAAATGCAGGACCGTCATGCACCAGCTTCATCTCATCGCCTGAGATATCGATCAACTGGTCGTTCTCTGCATGCAGCGGGCCGCACGGCAGGAACCGGTCCTTGGAGAATTTGCACAGCACCATCAACCATTTGCCATCGGCTTCCTTGGTTTCACCCATGCTGGTGTGGTTATGACCCGGCTGGTATTGCACATCCAACTTCTGGCGAATGTAGTTAACCTTTTCGCCATTGTAGGAACGGATCGCATCGGCGATATTCCATTTTGCGATCTGACTGTCGATGAACAGAGTCGTATAACCATTGCCACGGCCATCATAGGCGGTGTGCAGCGGCCCAAGGCCCAGCTCTGGCTCAGCCACGACCACATCCCGCTCACTCTTCAGCTTACCGGCAAACCACTGGTCCACCTTCGCCCACTCGATCACAGTAACGGTGGGTGACAGTTTGCCGTTGGCAACGACGTACTTGCCATCCGGAGTGGAATTGATGCCGTGCGGGCTTTTCGGCACCGGCACATACATGGTCAGCTTCGAGCCCTTGCGTCCATCAAGCACCGGCACTTTGGAGTCACCCAGGGTGGTGAACTTCTTGGCCTTGACGGCCGCTTCGATGCGCGGAATATTGAAAATTACCGTCCAGTCACGCTCATTGCGCATGGTCTCGCCCAGCGTAAAGCCCTCTTCGGAGTTGTAGCAGGTGGAGATCGCATACTTACCGGAGTAGTCGGCCTCGGTGTTATCGAGGTTACCGTCGACGATGACCTGGAAGGCCACTTCCATGCTTTCTGCATCGATGGCATTGAACATGGTGTAGTACTGACTGTTGTCATCCATGTTGCTACCGTCATTGGGATGCGGCATGCGGAATTCTGCGTTGCAGAAGATGTATTTGGTATACGGCACCTTCTGCGGACGCATACCGTGGATGGCCTGCACATTCGGGACATTTACAATTTTGTCTGTCTTCATCACATCAAGGCGGATACGCGCTACACGTGTATTAGCCTTGTCGTTGATAAAGAGATACTTGCCGTCGAAAGTGCCGTCCGTGAAGCTCGGATGCGGGTGGTGGGTGTCACCGTTGAGCGGTGCATCGGGGCCCAGGATCCGCTTCGTTTCGTTGGTCAGGCCATGGCCTGTGGCACCGCAGTAGTTGAATACCGGGATCCGTGTCAGTTCACGCATCGAGGGGATGCCGAGAACACGCACCTCACCCGATTGACCGCCACTCCAGAAACCGTAGTATTCATCCAGTTCACCGGGGCCGACATGGATATTCAGTCCGCCCTCACGGGCTTCAGACCAGACCGGATAGGGAGCAACTGCTGCTGCCACACCGAGGCCTGTCGCAGCCCCCGTTGCCGCCAGGAAGTTCCTCCGCGAGATTGACGCGACTTCATTCTTCTTTGCCATTTTCAGATTCCTCTTTTGCCAAGGTTTAAATGTAAAACACGGGGAATATATTATTCACGAGCCCCGCTCTCATCTCGTTGTTGTCTATTTTTTGTCTCTTCAAGGCCGGCTTCAGCCCCCAACTCTTTTTCCATCCAGCGAACCGACTCACGGGCTCTACCGGCTTTCTCCCGCCGCTTTCTCCGCTGTATCAAAGGCGGACAGGTTTTTTCGTCCCAGTAGATAACCTGACAATCAAGGCAGTAGTGACACTCGTTGGCATTGATCTCGCCGGTGTCGTTAATCGCCTGAATGTCGCACTCGTGCGAACAGATCTGGCAAGGCTTGCCACACTCCTTGCGCCGGCGCAGCCAGTTGAACAGGCGCAGCCGCGCCGGCACCGCCAGGGCTGCCCCCAGAGGACAGAGGTATTTACAGTAGAATTTTGCGTTAAACGCCGAGATCAGAACCAATCCCGCGGCATACAAAATGAACGGCCACTCACGGTCAAAGCGCAGCGTAATGGCTGTCTTGAATGGCTCCACCTCCGCATAGCGCTCCGCCGTTCCCATGGAGCCGAGTGCAATGCCAAACAGCACCAGCAGGATCACATATTTGATCCCCCACAGACGCTCGTGTACCAGTGTGGGGACATTCCATTGCGGCACTTTCAACTTGCGTGCGCCCATATTCACCAGCTTCTGCAGCGCGCCATAGGGGCACAACCAGCCGCAGTAGACGCCACGCCCCCACAGCAGCAGGGTTACGGCGACAAAACTCCACAGAATGAACATAACGGGATCAATAAGGAAGGTCTCCCAACTGAAGTCCTTGATCACCGCGTTGACAAAGGTCAGTACATTCACCACCGACAACTGGCCCAGCATATACCAGCCGATAATAAACAGGGTGTAGAAGAGGAAACCGGTTCGCAGATAGGTGATCAGACGCGGAAAACGAACCAGCCAATCCTGAAGCACCAGGATCAGCGTCAGCACGCTCAATCCGATACCGAGCACCACGATCTGGAAGGTGCGTTCTTCCCATACCGCCACCCACATCGGCCAGTCATCGCTCTCGGAGATGTCCGGCACGGCCGGGGCCTCAGGCCGGGACAGGTACGCTTCGGGTAACTCATAATTGCCGCTAAAGGTGGTAAATACGCTGTCGAGCGGGCCGGTGGCGCGATGCACCAGCAGGGACATGCTCCACTCCGAGCCCGGGTCGAAACCGTAGTTCTCGCGGACAACGAAGATCCCCATTTCCCGGAAGTCAGGCATCCCCTCGGCATAGACGTCGCTGAGACGGTAGTGGTCGAGGTCACGGAAATTGATCACCTCATCACCCTGACCGACCTGTATGCGATCGAAGATCCCGCCGCGGACATAACCTGATCCCTTGAACGAGTAGACACCATTGGACATGATGGCAATGGCATGTTCACCTGGCTTCAGCTCCGCCATCAACCAGTTGTACTCCTTCTCTCCCAGTAGGTTTCTGCCAACAGTCGGAGCGTTAAGATAGGCATAGTAGAGATCGACGAAGACGTCACAACGTTCTCCGCCGCCGGCCGTCGGCGCACAGATTGAGTTGGCCTCCTCGGCACCCTCAGGGGTCTCTGCCTCGGTACCGCGGAAGGCCTCGTCTATCTGATCCTGGGTAATCAGCATGCGCCGTATTGAGCCGTCACCGGTGAGGAAGGTCCAATCCGCCTGATTGAAGCGATCAAGCCGCACCTCTGCGCGTGCCCTGGTGCGGGTTCGCTTGCCAAGCTTGATAATCCCGCGCGATGCGGCCACGCGCTGCGCCGCGCGCATGATGGTGCGGTTGACGACGATGACGGTGACGGTCGCGCCGGTAATCACATCGACATTGGAAAAGCCTTCGCGCTTTCCTGCACCGACCTTGACCCGCTCGGTGACCTTGCGCCCAACATAGGTATCAGCAAAGTCAAAGAGCTTGTGCTCAGGGATCCCCACCAACAGGATCGGTTCATGGTGCTCCAGCACCTTGGCCCCGGTGATCTTTCCCTCGGTACTGATGCCCATTAGCATGTTAACGGGTTTACCGGAGTAGGCCGGGATCGAGACGATGTCATCGCTCACAAAGGCGTAACCGATGATCTCGTCGCCCTTGTAGACGGGGGCGGCAGGAGGGTCTCCTTCGATCGTGCCAAAGCGGTCTGCCTGGGGGAAGAAGGCCTTGACCTGCGGATGCTGCTCATCGATGGTTGCCGCATTGGCCGCTGCAAAGCCTGAAACCAGCCACAATGTGGCCATTAACATCACCAGCCGAAGCATGGTGTTGAGGTACCCGGGGGGGGGTTGATGTGGGTGCATCATCTCTCCTGCAATTGTTCCGCGCCAGCGCTGACGCGTGCTTTTTACCATCAGGCCTGATGCCGAAATCTTTCACTTTGAAGTTTAGACTAACGAATAATAATTTCAAAGGACATATGTCAAATATTAGGCCATTTCCCCTATTTTTATCCATTTTAGCAGGGCATTTGCCATAGTAACTGGGTCAATTCACCGGATTGCAGTGCTGAAGATAGCCCCGGTAGATGTAGCGATCCATCACCACCATCACCCCGGCTTGCCGCGCCCTTTCAGCGGCAGCCTCATCCGGTGGTGGATTGCTGAAAGCCATGGCGTTATTCCGTCAGCTAGTGAGCCATGCGGGAAATAGTGTGATACTCAGAGCCCATACTCGGCGTTGCACTCGCTTGAATTAGGCCCGCTAGTCCTGCGCTCGTGCGCCTTGCCTATGGGCTTTGTGGAACGGCTGAGAGTTACACTATTTCCCGCATGGCCCACTAGTGTTTTTCCGCGCCACGTCACGGGTTTTCTCCACCCGCTCCAGCTGCAGGTGCAGCGCCGCCTTGGCCAGCATGTGAGCACTGACCGGGGCGGTGATGAAGAGAAACAGGGTGATCAACAATTCATGCAGACTGATCCCCTCCCCTTGAGTGCTGAAAAAGATCACCGAGCCGACGATCATCCCGCCCACACCGAGGGTGGTCGCCTTGGTCGGGCCGTGCAGGCGCATATAGAAGTCAGGCAGGTGCACCAGTCCCCAGGAGCCGATCAGCGCGAAAGCCGCACCGATAAGCAGAAACAGCGATACGATTATCTCTACCAGCATTTTCCGGTTACTCCACAATATCACCGCGCAGCAGGTACTTGACCACCGCCACGGTACCGACAAAACCCATCACCGCGATCAACAGCGCCGCCTCGAAATAGAACCCGCTCTGCTCATGCACCCCGTAGAGCACAATCAGCGCAATCGTATTGATGTACATGGTATCGAGCGCGAGGATACGGTCCGGCAGGTCGGGGCCGCGCACCACACGCCAGAGATTGAACAGCAGCGCCAGTGACATCATGGCAAACGCCGCCTCAATAGCCAGACTTAACACTCGAAAATCTCCTTTAACGGCCTTTCGTAGCGCTCACGGATATGGCGCAGCAGCGCCTCATCGTCGTCCACATCCAGGGCGTGGATCAGCAGCCCCCGACCGTCGGCATCCACATCGGCGGAGACGGTACCCGGCGTCAGCGAAATGGTGCTGGCCAGCAGGGTGATGGCAAACTCGCTCTCCAGCTCCAGCGGATAGTGAATAAAGGCCGGCCGCAACCGCTTCGCCGGCCCGAGGATCAGTATCGCAACCTGAACGTTGGCGACCACAATATCGCCGAGCACCACCCCGGCGTAGCGCAGCAGCGGCAGCAGCCGAAGCCGTGCAGGTGGATCGGTCCAGAAATCGTTGGTGTAGATCGGCACCAGGATGGCGATCACTACACCGAGGACGATCTGTCCCGGCGCCACCGAGTTGACCAGCAGCAGCCAGATGATGAGCAGCAAAATACTCAGATGCGGATGGGGCAACCAGCGTTGATGTTTCATTGCACGCCTCCCTGCAAGATAGTGGCCGGCAGCGGCGCCTCGCTACCCAGCACCGCGGCGACATACCCCTCAGGCACAAGCAGCTGCGCGGCGGCGGCACCGGTATATTCCATCACCGGCCTGGCAAAGAGACTCAGCAGCAGCGGCGCCACCGCGACCAGCAGCAGTGTCGGCGCCAGCTGCCAGGGGTCCAGCCGGTGGCCCGCCGGCGTGCTTTCATCGGTCTTCCAGAACAGGCGACTGCCGGCGCGGCTGAGCGCCACGATGGTGATGAGTCCGCTCCCCAGCACCACTGCCCAGAACCACGCCTGCTGCTCACCTGCCGGCACCGCCGTGAGCAGCACCAGCTTGCCGACAAAGCCGGAGAGCGGCGGCAGTCCGGCCACGGCTACCGCACCAATGAAAAACAGTATCCCAAGTGGGGGCTGCTGCAGCATCCTCGCCGCGGTGATGAAGTGGTCCCCGGCCGGTCCGCGGTGGTGGCGGATAAGTCCCGCCAGCAGGAACAGCCCCCCGCTAACCAGTGTGGTATGCAACAGATAGTAGAGCGCGCCGGCCAGCGCCTCCGGCGTATGCAGCGACACCGCCGCCAGCAGCATCCCCACCGAGACGATCACCAGATAGGCCACCAGGGTACGCAGCTTGCCTGCCGCCAGCGCACCAATGGCACCCAGCAGCAGGGTCGCCAGCGCCAGCGGCCAGAGCCAGCCATCGGCCACATTGGCCAGCAATCCCGCCTGGGCACCGAAGATCAGGGTATAGACCCGCACGATGGCGTACACCCCCACCTTGGTCATGATGGCAAACAGCGCCGCCACCGGTGCACTGGCGGCGCTGTAGGCCGTTGGCAGCCAGAAGTAGAGCGGCAGCAGCGCCGCCTTAAGGGCAAACACCAGCAACAACAGCAGTGCTGCGGCGTGCAGCAGTCCCGCCTCGGAGGCCTCCGCCGCGGCGACCTTGCCGGCCAGGTCGGCCATGTTGAGGGTCCCGGTCACACCATAGAGCACGCCCAGGGCAATGAGAAAGAGGCTCGAGCCTGCCAGGTTGAGCAGCACATAGTGCAGTCCGGCGCGGCTGCGTGCCCGGCCGCCGCCGAACAGCAGCAGGGCGTAAGAGGCGATCAGCAACACCTCGAAGAAGACAAACAGGTTGAACAGATCACCGGTCAGGAAGGCACCGTTCAGCCCCATCAGCTGGAACTGGAACAGGGCGTGGAAGTGACGCCCCCGGGCATCGTCGCCGCGGCTGGCGTACCACACCGCCGGCAGGGCCAGCAGCGCGGTCAGCACCAGCATCAGCGCCGCCAGCCGATCCAGCACCAGTACGATGCCGTAGGGCGCGGCCCAGTTGCCCAGGGCGTAGACCTGATAGTCTCCGTCACTGCTCAGGTAGAGCAGGTAGAGCGCCAGCGGCAACAACATTAGCGTCGACAACAACGACAGCAGGCGTTTGCGCAACAACGCACTCGACCTGCCCATCAGCAACAGCAGGCCACTGAGCAGCGGCAGGACGATGGGCAGGATGATCCAGTGACTCACTGCCCGCCTCCCCCCGTCTCATCCCCGTCGGCCACGCCATCGACGTGGTCGCTGTCCAGTTCGGAGTTGGCGCGCAGCGCCAGGGTGACGGCAAAGGCGGTCATGGCGAAGCCGATAACGATGGCGGTCAGTACCAGCGCCTGCGGCACCGGGTCGGAGGTCTGCCCCTGCAGCCCCACCAGTGCCGGCAGTTCGGCGCCCAACCGGCCCATGGCGAAGAGAAACAGGTTGACCGCATAGGAGAGCATGATCAGCCCCATCACCACCGGGAAGGTGCGCGCCCGCAACAGCAGGTAGACACCGCAGGCCACCATCAGGCCGATCAACAGCGAGACCAGCAGCTCCATCAGTTCTCCTCCGCCATTTCGCGGTTGATCAGGGTCAGCGTGCCGAGGTTAGCCAATACCAGCAGGGTGCTGCCAATGACGGCGAGGTAGACGCCGAGATCGAACAGCATCGCCGTAGCCAGCTCGAACTCGCCGACCAGCGGCAGATGGAAGTGACCAAAGCCGCTGGTGAGGAAGGGGTAGCCGAAAAGCCAGCTGCCCAGGCCGGTCAAGGTCGAGAGCAGCACCCCGGTCGCGGTCAGCTTGATGTAGTTGATATTCATCCGTGCCCGGGTCCAGGCGATCCCGCTGGCCACATATTGCAGGATCAGCGCGATGGCCGTCACCAGACCGGCAATAAAGCCGCCCCCGGGCATATTATGGCCGCGCAGCATCAGATAGATCGCCACCACCAGCGCCAGCGGCAGCAGCGGGCGGGAGATCACCGCCAGGATCATCGGGTAGCGATCGCTGGCCCAGGGGCGGCCCTCCCCGTCGGCGGCCGGCATCTTCAGCCGCAGGCCGCGCAGCAGCATCAGGATACCGATGGCGGCGATACCCAGCACCGTCACCTCGCCGAGGGTGTCGAAGCCGCGAAAATCGACCAGGATCACGTTGACCACATTGTGGCCGCCACCGCCGGGCAGGCTCTGCTGCATGAAGTAGTCACCGATGGTCTGGTAGGGGCGGGTCAGCACCCCCCAGGCGAGCAGCGCCACGCTGGCACCGGCACCGCCCGCCAGCAACAGGTCACGCCCCTTACGCAGCGACGAGGACTCGGCCGGGGTGTGCTGCGGCAGGAAGTAGAGGACCAGCATCAGCAGGATGATGGTCACCATCTCCACCGACAGCTGGGTCAACGCCAGGTCCGGTGCGGCAAAGCGGACGAAGGCCACCGACACCACCAGTCCGACCACACTGAGCTGGATCAGCGCCACCAGACGGTGTCGATGCCAGATCGTCGTGGTCAACGCACTGGCTGCCAGCGCCAGTGCCCCCACCAGGGTCACCGCATCCACCTCAGCGCTCGGCACTGGCCCACTGAGCGGGGTATCCCATAACGCCACCCCTGTCACCAGCACCACACTGCCAATCAGCAGGCCGAGATAGCGCTGTAGCGAACCGTTTTCCAGCACCTCGGTGAGACCACGAGCCAGGAGGATAAGTTTATACAGTAGCCGCTCGAATACCTGCTTGGCATCGAATGGACGGAAACAGCGCGCATGCAGGGCGAACAGGTGATGACGCAGGGCATACATCAACGCACCACCGAGCATGGCAATGAGACTCATCAACAGCGGAGTATTGATACCGTGCCAGATGGCCAGGCTATAGCGAGGCAGCTCACCACCGATAGTACTGCTTGCGGCAGTGGCCAGCAGCGGCGCCACGGTCCAGGCCGGCACAACACCCACCAGCAGACAGAGCGCCACCAGGATCTCCACCGGCACCTTCATGTAACGCGGCGGCTCGTGCGGCGTGCGCGGCAGATCGATGGGTTCACCGTTGAAAAAGACATCGTGAATGAAACGGATCGAGTAGGCCACAGCAAACACCCCGGCCAGGGTCGCCCCCAGCGGCAGTAGCCAGCTCCAGTCGCCAAGCCATCCCTGGTGCAGGGTCTCGGCGAAGAACATCTCCTTGCTGAGGAAGCCATTGAACAGCGGCACCCCCGCCATCGAGGCGGCGGCCACCATCGCCAGGGTGGCGGTGTGCGGCATGTAGCGCCACAGCCCGTTGAGCTTGTGCATGTCGCGAGTACCCGACTCGTGGTCGATGATCCCGGCGGCCATGAACAGCGAGGCCTTGAAGATGGCATGGTTGATGATGTGGAACACCCCGGCCACCGCACCCAGCGGCGTGCCCAGACCGAACAGCAGGGTGATCAACCCCAAATGACTGATGGTGGAGTAGGCCAGCAGCCCCTTCAGATCATGCTTGAAGAGGGCGTGATAGGCCCCCAGCAGCAGGGTAATCATGCCGGTGGAGGCCACCAGATAGAACCACAGCTCGGTGCCGGCCAGTGCGGGGAAGAGCCGCGCCAGCAGGAATACCCCTGCCTTGACCATAGTCGCCGAGTGCAGATAGGCGCTCACCGGGGTGGGGGCCGCCATCGCATGGGGTAGCCAGAAGTGGAACGGGAACTGCGCCGACTTGGTGAAGGCGCCGAGCAGGATCAGCACCAGGGTCACCGGGTAGAGCGGGTGGGCCTGAATGATATCCGCCGAGTCGAGCACCACCGACAACTCGTAGCTGCCGCTGATCTGCCCCAGCAGCAGGATCCCTGCCAGCAGCGACAGGCCGCCGGCGCCGGTGATGGTCAGCGCCAGGCGTGCACCCTGGCGGGCATCCGCCCGGTATTTCCAGTAACCGATGAGCAAGAATGAACTAAGACTGGTCATCTCCCAAAAGACCAGCATCAGCAGCAGGTTTTCGGACAGCACCACGCCGAGCATCGCCGCCATGAACAGCAGCAGAAAACCATAAAAACGCCCCATCGGATCGCGCTCCGAGAGGTAGTAACGGGCGTAGAGGATCACCAACAGACCGATCCCCAGGATCAGCAGGGCGAACAGCATGCTCAGGCCATCGAGCCGCAGCGACAGATTAAGCCCGTAGGCCGGCAGCCAGTCAGCGTGGTAGAGCAGCGTCTGGCCCCCGAAGACCGGTGAGAGCAGCGAGAGCAACAACAGCAGCGCCGCGGCAACGACCACCGCCGCCGCCCAGGCACTGGCGGTACGACCGAACCGGTGGAATAGCGGTGGTAGCAGCGCACCGAACAGCGGCAGGAGGATCAGCGGAAGCAGTAAACTGTTATTCATGCCGGGGGGACTGGCAGCCTGTTGCAACGGGTAAAGGTAACCGATGTATACAGCCCGGTACTCCAGGCCATTTTTTTACCTTTTACCTTTGGCAGCCTGCTGCCAGATGCTCTCCTCGTGTCCATTGTTTGTGTTTCGTTCCGCCAGAGTACGCTTGGCGGTGCGTTAATCAGTGGCATCATCCGGCCAGTAGTTGCCGCAGGAATCGTGATACGCGTTCTTCGGAGAAGGTAGTGACACTGTACTCGGTACGCACGACCGCGCGCACGATAAACCGCTCAATAAAGCTGATCCGCTCCAGATGGATTTCACCACCGAAGATACCGGTGGCGCGGGCGTGTGCCAGCAGCTCGCTCGGGAAGGCCTGCTGCAGCTCCTGCAAAGCGGCCCCGCCACCCTGCATCGAGCAGATAAAGAGCCCCACCCGTCGCTGTAGCAGCGCTGCAAGGTGATTCTGGCAAAAGCGCTGCACCGACGCCGGCATCCGGCCAAAACGGATGGGGCCGCCGATGATCACCGTCTCATAGCCATTAAGGTCGATATCGGCCCCGCTATCCAGATTGAAGGTCTCGCAGTTATCGCCCAGCAAACGCCGGATAAGCGCTACCGACTTCCCGGGACAACCCTGAGCACTGGCATAGATTACAACTATTCTCATTCCACCAGACCTGTATTGAGCCCAGACACCCCATCACCTATGCTGTTTTAACGCCCGCCGCTCATGTTACCTGCTTTGCGGAAGATTATAACCCTCTCCAATCCGACTGACGACGCCACTGATGGAATATAAAGATTACTACAAAATTCTCGGCATTGATCGCAACGCCAGCCAGGGGGAGATCAAGCGCGCCTACAAAAAGCTGGCGCGCAAGTACCACCCCGATGTGAGCAAGGAGGCCGATGCAGAGACCCGCTTCAAGGAGATCAACGAAGCCTATCATGCACTGAAGGATCCACAGAAGCGCAAGGCCTACGATGAGCTCGGCTCCCGCTGGAAACAGGGCCAGGAGTTCCACCCACCGCCTGACTGGGAGGCTGCCGGCGGTGGTTTCAGACCCGAGGATCTGCACGGTTTCAGCGACTTCTTTGCCGAGATCTTCGGCGGTGGCAGCCCGGAGCGCGGCTTCCACTTTGAACAACGCAATTTTCGCGTGCGCGGCCAGGACCTGCATGCCGCCATCGAGATCTCGCTGGAAGACGCCTTTCACGGCGGCAGCCGGACCCTTTCGCTACAGGCGCCCGATATCGACGAACAGGGCCGGGTCACACAACGCACCCGCCAGCTCAATGTGCAGATCCCCAAGGGGGTACGTGAGGGACAGCAGATCCGCCTCAGCGGTCAGGGCGCGCCGGGGCTGGGCGGTGGCCAGGCGGGGGATCTCTACCTGGAGGTCAAATTCGCCCCCCACCCGCTGTTTCACGCCGATGGTCGCGACATCTTTCTTGAGCTACCCATCACCCCCTGGGAGGCAGCGCTGGGCACCCGACTCGACATCCCCACCCTCGGCGGGAGAGTGGAGATGAATATCCCGCCCGGCTCCCAGAGCGGCCGCAAGCTGCGTCTCAAGGGGCGCGGCCTGCCGGGCAACCCGCCCGGCGATCAGTTTCTGGTGCTGCGCATCGAGACCCCGCCGGCAGACAGCGAAGAGGCCCGGGCACTCTACCGCCGGATGGCCGACACCCTGCCCTATAACCCGCGCAAGAAGAGAGGCATCTGAGTATGGGCGAAAAACAGATGATTCCTATCGGCGAAATTCTCGATGAACGTATCGAACTGACGCTGCACGACATGGCACAGCGCTGTTCGGTCGAAACCGGATTTGTCGTCGCCCTGGTTTACGAGGGAGTACTGGAGCCTCGGGGCGATCAACCCGAGGAGTGGCACTTCGGCGGCCAGGACCTGATCCGCCTGCGCCGTGCGCTGCGACTGCAGCAGGATCTGGAGGTCAATCTGCCCGGCGTGGCGCTGGCGCTTGAACTGCTGGAGGAGCTGGAGGAGCTGCGCGCCCGTCTGCGCACGCTGGAGCGCCACTTTCCGGGCTGAGCGGACGCTATTTCTGCCCGCCTTTGCGCGTGGAGATGCCGAAGGGCAGATAGGCCGGGCACCAGCCGATCACGCCGGTTACCAGGAAAATCACGGCGACGATACCAAGGATGGTGGCCGCCAGGCCCGTGAGCTGACCGGTAGCAAAAAGGATCGCGATAATCGCAACCAGGATCAGGCGAATGGCCCGATCGACCGTTCCCATATTCGATTTCATGACAAAAACTCCTTGGCTGGTTTGCCAAAGAGTATAGAACGGCTGTTCAATTTAGCCACCGCAACAGAGTGACCAGCGCAATGACAAATGTCGCAACATTCATTATCTGTATTGTTCAAACCCATTATTGTCCTGGGTTAATAAACGCATCAGTTTAGGATGACTGAACAGCTTTTCTCGACCCACCTTAACCTCTTTCAACACGCCTATGCCGCATAATTGTTTTAGGTAAGTTGAAGCGGTTTGCCGTTTGGCAATATTGGCATCGACCAGATTGGCAATGCGGCAATAGGGTTGCATAAAAGTCTGCTCAACCAGCTCACGGCTATAAATAGAGGGAACTTTATAGCGTACAAAGTCAGTTGTGTGGTCCATCAGGTCCCGGATGGCGATAATCTTTTCCCGTGTCCAGTTGGCTGTTTCTTCCGCGGCATCCAATATATAAAGAATCCATTGTTCCCATTGCTGCTTAGTGGTGACGTCCAGCAAACACTGATAATAGCCAGCTTTATGCTGGATGATGTAACGGCTGAGATACAGGATAGGGGTATCCAGTAAATCCTGTTCGATGAGGAATAACAAATTGAGTACACGGCCAGTACGCCCATTACCATCTGTGAAAGGGTGGATAGCCTCGAACTGGTAATGGGTAACGGCCATGCGTACCAGGGGCTCGATCTGTGGATGGTTATGGACAAATTGTTCCCAATTTGCCATGAGCTCCCGTAAAAGGGCCTCCCCTTCGGGTGGTGTATAGATGGTTTCGCCGGTGGCATCATTGGCCAGGGTCGTGCCGGGAACACGACGAATATTCATGTCCACACCTTTTATCGTGGTGCAAACTTCCACTGCTGTGGCAGTGCATAAGGGGCGATCCTTTAGCGCCCTGTAGCCCTGATATAGGGCGGTGCGATAGCGCAGGGCTTCTTTAGTGGCCGGATCGGCCTGGTTTTCCTGTTGTTCGGCATACTGGAAAAGCTTATCCGTCGTGGTGACGATGTTCTCGATTTCCGAGCTGTCTCGAGCTTCCAGCAATGGAATGGTGTTAATCAGGACAGCCTGGTTGGGAATCAGCCCGCCCGCCTGTTTTAAAGCAGCCAACGCCGCACGCGCCGTGACACATTTCTTAAGAATGGCCTTGCTCTCTATGTCCGCCGACGGGGGAAGCTGCGGCAATTGGTTATATGGCTTGGCTGGGTCAAATTGCGTCATATGTTTATTATTTTCTAATTTATCGACATATTCCAAGCTTATGTCGATCCCATCGACACATCAATAATAAACGTCGAAAAAACTCTAAATATTCGACATATTAAGCTATGTACATTTATTTGTTCGCAAATAGCGAAAATATGTTGAAACTCGGGCCTTTAAGAGCGGCCGACGTAGAATAGCCTTCAGGTTAGCACAGCGTTGCTGGCCGGCAACAAACCACACCTGCCGCGGCTGGGCGGGATGACGGCTAGCACCGCCCGCTGACGATGAGGTGGCGGTCGCTCACTACCTCCACCGTGAGATGCGACAGCCCCGCCTCGGCCAACTGCGCCTCGACCTCCGCGGGGGTGAAGGCCGCCAGCAGAGAGTTGTAGAAGTCACGCTGCAGCACCTCGGGTTCATTGGCGGCATACTCGCGCACCATCGCCGCGGCCTGTTTGGTCGATTCGCAGCGCATCAGATCCATCACGAACACGGCTGCGCCCTCCTTGGCAAACTGCTTGACCGTGTCCCACAGCACCTGCGGCTCGGCCAGATGGTGCAGCAGGCTGTTGCAGATCAGCACATCGTACTTCTCCTTGGCCAGACTGTCGGTGGGCAGGGTACGCTGAAACAGCCGTACCCGCTCATGCAACATCTCGAAGTCGACCGTCTGGCGGGCGAACATCAGCATCTGCTCGGCGCCGTCCACGGCGTGAATGCGACAGGCAGGATAGGCGTAGGCGAAGCGTTTGGTGATATCGCCGGTGCCGCAACCGATATCGAGCACCACCCCGTTGACCACCTCTTCGGGGAAGTGCTGGCGAAACAGCTCGATGAACTGCGTGTGCGGCTCCTCGAAATCGGCCAGGGCATAGGCCCGCGCCTGTTCGAAATCGTCCATCAGTTCCGGTTCGGGGATACGTTCGATCATGACTCGGGCAGCAGCTGTTCGCCCTGATAGAGCTGGACGAGGGTCTCGCGCTCACGCACCACGTAGACCTTCTCGCCGTCGACCATCAGCTCCACCGCGCGCGGCCGGCTGTTGTAGTTGGAACTCATGGAAAAGCCGTAGGCACCGGCGGAACGCACCGCCAGCAGATCCCCTTCGCGGATCGCCAGCTCACGCTCCTTGCCGAGAAAATCACCGGTCTCGCACACCGGACCGACCACATCGTAGTTGCGCCTTTCG
>JAPHTQ010000081.1 GCA_026196275.1 Gammaproteobacteria bacterium | reverse complement strand
GCTACTTTTTCAACTTTCAACTTTCAACTCAAAGATCCTGCGGCGCAGCGGACGGATCGCCAGCAGCAGCAGTATTGTGCCGCTGAGCCAGGCCAGCCACGAGGGGATCAGCTCACCCCCTTCACCCATCTGTGCCACCACATCGACTCCCCAGCGCCCCAGCAGCCAGTCCAGCAGCAGGCCGAGGGTGATACTGGAGAGGGCGATGCCGGCCAGGTAGGTGGCGAGGATACGGTCTCCCAGCTCCTTGCGCACCACCGCCAGGGTAGCGATGTTGGTAGCGGGGCCGGCGAGCAGGAAGACCAGTACCGTGCCCGGCGAGATACCGGCCAGCAGTAGCGCCGCGGCCAGCGGGGTGGAGGCCGTGGCGCAGATATACATCGGCACCCCCACCAGCAGCATGACGCCCATTGCCGGCAGGCCACTGCCCCATGCGGCCAGGGCCTGTGGCGGCACCAGCGTGGCCACTACTCCCGCCAGCACGATGCCGATGGCGAGCCACAGGGCGATATCGTCGAGGATATCGGTAACCGCGTAGCGCAAGCCCTGCAGGGTGGTTGCCAGCGCGCCGGTCCGTGCTGGCGGCTGCGGGGTAGTGCAGCCACTGTTGCAGCAGTCGCTGGAACAGCCCTCGGCCGCAGCGGTATTGGCCGGGCTGGTGACAGGGACCAGGGTGGTGAGCAGGCCGGTGGTGATGGCGCTGAGAATGGCGGCGAGGGGGCGTACGACGGCCATCAGCGGGCCGAGCAGAGCGTAACTGACGGCGATGGAGTCGGCCCCGGTCTCGGGGGTGGCGATAAGGAAGGAGACGGTGGCGGGACGCGAGGCGCCGCCACGATGCAGACCCAGCGCGGCGGGCAGCACGCCGCAGGAGCAGAGCGGCAGCGGCGCACCGATGAGGGCGGCACGGACCACCGGCCAGATCCCCTTGCCGCCGAGCCAGCGCAGCAGCAGCGAGTCGGCGACCCAGGCCTTGATCAGGCCGGCGGCAAGCAGTCCCAGCAGCAGCCAGGGCGCCGCATCAAGGTAGAGTGCAAGGGTATTGTCCCCCAGCCCGGCGATCATTGCCCGGCGGAGGCCTCCGCCTGACCGTTTTCGGCCTTTTCCAGCAGCTCCTGGTTGCGTTTGGCCAGGCGCTCGATGAGCGTATCCAGCCCCTGCCGGCTGACCTCGGTGGAGAAGCTGCTGCGATAGTTGGTCACCAGACTTATACCGTCAACGTTCACATCATAGAGCAGCCACTGCCCCTCTTTGAGAAACAGGCTGAAGACAACGGGTACCTTCGGCCCGCCGTTGGGCATTTTTACCTCGGCACGTACGCTGGTTTTGCGGGCATCCGCCTCGATGTTACTGGGCAGGTAGGTAATCAACCCCTCGGTGCTGGAGAGCAGCTCGTCGATTTTCTCCGGGTTCTCCACCAGCGCGGAGACATAGAAGCGGATCAGCAGGTTCTTGAACTCCTCGGTGAAGCGCTCGCGCTGTGTGGCGCTGGCGGTTCGCCAGTGTTTGCCAAGGACGAAGCGCGACATCACCTCCATGTCCACATGCGGTAACAACACCTCCTCCACCAGGGCGAACAGTTTGGTGGGCTCCTGCTTGAGCGCCTCACGCTCCCTCTCCATGACCTTGAACATCTTATCGCTCACCGACTGCAGCATCTGCTCCGGCGGCACATTGGCCTCGGCGCGGGCCACCAGCGCGAATAACAGCAGGCTGATCAGCCAGAGGCCGAAGCTGCCGGCCGACAGTGAGCGGCTTTGGGGGCGGTGCATCATCATCTCTCTCCTTGGTCGCGGGACCACTTAGTATGATTGTCGCCAAAAACGGGGCCGCGCGCAAAATTAACGGTACGGATGGTAGAATGGAAACTTGCACACCCTGATAGGGTCCTACCCATACCCCCTGGATTCCGGATTTCCGATTGGTTGATATGAAAACGCCTGAACTGCTGGCCCCGGCCGGTAACCTGAAGAATCTGCGCTACGCCATCGCCTACGGTGCCGATGCGGTCTATGCCGGCATGCCACGCTACTCGCTGCGCGTGCGCAACAACGATTTCGATACCCTGGCGCAGTTGCAAAACGGTATCGATGAGGTGCACGCCGCCGGCAAGCAGTTCTTCCTCGCCAGCAACGTGCTGCCGCACAACGCCAAGGTGAAGACCTTCCTGCGTGATGTTGAGCCGATCATCGAGCTGGGCCCCGATGCCCTGATCATGGCCGACCCGGGTTTGATTATGATGGTGCGCGAAAAGTGGCCGGAGATGCCGATCCACCTCTCGGTACAGGCCAACACCATCAACTACGCCAGCGTGAAGTTCTGGCAGTCGTTGGGTCTGACCCGGGTGATCCTCTCGCGCGAGCTCTCCTTGGACGAGGTGGCTGAGATCCGCCAGCAGTGCCCGGAGATGGAGCTGGAGGTGTTCGTCCACGGCGCGCTCTGCATCGCCTACTCCGGTCGCTGCCTGCTCTCCGGCTACTTCAACCACCGCGACGCCAACCAGGGCACCTGCACCAACTCCTGCCGCTGGCAGTACGATGTCAAGCCGGCGGCAGAGAACGAGACCGGTGATGTAGTGGCGACGGATCTGCTCGCCCCCTCGCAGACCGGCAGCGGCGAGCGCCACGAAAACTCCGAGCAGGTGTTCCTGCTGGAGGAGAGCGAACGCCCCGGCACCATGATGCCCATCGAGGAGGATGAGCACGGCACCTACATCATGAACTCCAAGGACCTGCGGGCTGTAGAACACGTGCAGCGGCTGGTGGAGATCGGCGTCGACTCGCTGAAGATCGAAGGCCGCACCAAGTCCCACTACTACGCCGCGCGTACCGCGCAGGTCTACCGCCGCGCCATCGACGACGCCGTCGCTGGCCGCCAGTTCGATCCCAGCCTGCTCGGTGTGCTGGAGAATCTGGCCAATCGCGGTTATACCGACGGTTTCCTTCAGCGCCACCACAGCCAGGAGTACCAGAACTACCTCACCAACCACTCCGCCTCCATCCAGCAGCAGTTCGTCGGCGAGGTACTGGGTTACGATAGCGACAGCGGTCTTGCCGAGATCGAGGTGAAGAACAAGTTCGCCGTGGGCGACACCCTGGAGGTCATGACCCCCGCCGGTAACCGTACCATCACCCTCGAGTCGATGCAGAGCGACAAGGGCGAGCCGATGGAGATGGTACCCGGCGGCGGCTACACCGTGCGCATCCCGCTGCCTGAAGGCGACTACGACAAGGCGCTGATTACCCGGAATTTTTAAGTTAGATGGGCACGTCGTTGCACTCCTTTGCCCATCCTACGGCAAGGCGCTTATCACCCGAAATTTTTGATATAGATTTGCCACAGAGGGCACAGAGAACACAGGGCTATTCTTCTCAGTGTTCTCTGTGCCCTCTGTGGCAGATACGATGTTTAATTGCGCGTTACCGATTGTCGCGCTACTGTGGCTGAAATGTGCAGGGAAAGGCAGCGGGATGAGTAACCACCATCAGTGGTTGGCACGGCA
This sequence comes from Gammaproteobacteria bacterium, assembly GCA_026196275.1. GTDB lineage: Bacteria > Pseudomonadota > Gammaproteobacteria > Thiohalomonadales > Thiohalomonadaceae > JAPHTQ01. The sequence goes on along the minus strand of JAPHTQ010000081.1, from coordinate 22,863 downwards.
ACTTCCTCAATGGATCGCCGATGGCCTCGTGAGTGATGCGCAGGCCGAGGCACTGCGTGAGCGCTACCCGCTCAGGGATACATTGAATCTCGGGCGACTGCTGCTCACCGGCATTGCGGCAGTGATGATCGGCCTGGGAGTGATCCTGCTGTTCGCCTACAACTGGTCGGCGATGGGTAAGCTGAGCAAGCTGGCGGTGATCTTTGCCTTTCTCGGCGGCGCCCATGTCGCGGCCCTCCTCCTGCGCACCCGCAGCCATGTCTATAGCGAAAGCCTGTTCGCCCTCGGCACCATGCTGATGGGGGCCGGTATCTTTCTGGTGGGGCAGGTCTACCACATGGACAGCCACTACCCGAACGCCTTTCTCTTCTGGTCGCTTGGCGCACTGGCGCTGGCCTGGGCTCTGCCCTCACTCACCCAGGCCTTCATGGCGGTGGCGCTGTTAATGACCTGGCACCTGACCGAGGTGCTCGATTTCCATGCTGCCAACCATCTGGCCTTGCCGCTGGTGCTCGCTATCTTTCCGCTGGCATGGCGGCTGCGCTCGCCGATGCTGGGGCGCTTCGCCTCGGCCGTGCTGTTCGTTACCATCGGCTTCAGTATCAGTGTGGTCGAGAGTGATCTGGTGGTGAGTATGTTGCTGTTCACCGCCATGGCGCTGCTCGCGCTGGAGGGGCTGGCTGGTCCGGCTGCCAGTGAGATACAGCGGGAGATCGCCCGTGCGGGGGCAGGCCCCGCGCTGCTGGTGATGGTGGTACTGATGTATATGATGAGCTTCGGCGACTTTGTGCCGGAGTTGATCGATATCGAACTGCAGAGCGGGGTTGCCGTCGCCTACTTCATCGCCGCCCTGGTGGTGAGCCAGGGGGCTTTCTTCTGGTTGCTCTGGCGGGAGCGGCTCAATGCGCTTGTGCGCCTGGCCGAACTGGCGCTGCTGCTGGCACTGCTGCCTTCGTTGCTGGCCTATGCATCGGGCGAGGAGAGTATTCGCGGCGGTGCCGGTTGGGTGGCGCTGGGCTTCAACCTGACCCTGCTGTCGCTCAGTGTCTGGCTGATGGTCGACGGGGCGCGCAACGCCGATCGTCGGCACATGGTGCAGGGTTCTTTGCTCTTCGCCCTGCTGGCGGCGGCGCGCTATACCGACCTGTTCGACAGCCTGATCGCCCGGGCACTGGTGTTCCTGCTGGTGGGGGCAGCACTGTTTGCGGTGAGCCACTTCTACCAGCGCAACAAAGGGCAGGTGAGCCGTGAAGCTTAGGCCGGTTCTTATCGGGCTCGCCGTCGCCTTTCAGATCGGCGTGGTGGCGGCAATGGTGTTGTCGCGCGAGTGGATCCTCGCCTACGGCACCCCCTACACCTTCCAGACCGCCCCCATCGACCCGCGCGATATCTTCCGTGGTGACTATGTGCGCCTCGATTACCTCTTCTCCAATGTGGCGGTGGCGCAGCTGGAGCCGGCGATCATCGAGCAGGGGCTGCGCAAGGGGCGGAAGGTCTATCTGGCGCTGGAGCAGGATATCAACGGTATCCATCACGGCGGCAGGCTCTATCGTCAGCCGCCAGCAGGACAGCCTTGGCTGGCCGGGCGCGTGCGTTATGACTGGCCATACCGCGGCTACCGCCGCTTGCCACCGGAGAGGCGTGCAGAGATTACTCCGGGGCCGGTGGCGGTGAAGTATGGCATCGAGCAGTACTACCTGGAGCAGGGCAGCGGCCTGGCCATCGAGGAGCGGCGCGGCGGGCGCAACGACTACCAGCTGCCGATGCTCATCCATGCCCGCGTTTCGGCCTCGGGCGAGGCGGTGATCCACAGCTACAGCTGGGCGGATATTGCCGTCAAAACCGAAGTTCTGCGTACCCCTGAGCGGGAGGCTGAGGTGCAGCAGGCCAGCGCCGTCATTCAGATGAGTCTGCAAAATCGGGGCGAGTCGGTGGTGACGCTGCCGCTCAGGCGGGGCAACTGCTCCTTTACCCTGATCGGCGCCCAGCGTGCACCGGAGGATGCCACAAGGTTTGCCGCCGAGCGCACGGTATGTATGGATGCACCGCTCGAACCGGTGACGCTGGCCCCCGGTGAGGTGCACGCCGTGCGTTTTGATCTCAATCGCCCACACTGGCAGGTAATATTTGGCGACAAACCGACTCCCATGGGTCGGTTGTCGTGGAACTACCGCTATCGTATCGTTTACCGCGGCGAACCGTTGCCGGGGGTGAAGGGGGCGATCCTCTCCCGTGCCTTCCACGGGCGGGGCAATATCGACTAGCCGGCGCGTGTTTAGTACACGAGTGGCTGAACAACAGCTTGTCGCGGATTTTATGCGGCGGAGTCCTGCTCGGTATCCCAGCCGGGGAATACCAGCACGGCTGGGTGGCACTTGAGGGCGCGAGCGAGAACCTTGGCCCGTTCCACCCCGAGATTGATGCGATCATTCTCAATGGCCGACAGGGTGGATTGCGGGATGCCCGTGAGTCGTGCCAGGTCATTCTGGCTCAGCTCCTGCAGTTCGCGCATGATGCGGACGGAGTCACCGACCGAGACCTCAATCCGCTTTTTGGCTTTGATAAATTCTTTCATTTTACCTCTTCCGGTAGTCCGGCCAACTGCTTGGTTAACTTCCTGTGTTCGTATATTCCGCACATACCATAAAAGGTATATATGCTCTTTATGGTATGTCAAAGCGTATGGGTGTTGTCCATTGGCCGATTGCGCCGCATCACCACTCGCGGTAGCCTTTGTCTCAATTTCAACCTTTACTCTTCCGGGGGTTTTTTCATGAGCCGACTCGAAACCAGCCGCGGGGCCTTTCCCTGGGTGCGCAAACGCCGCATGCGTCACGACGATTTTTCCCGCCGCCTGATGCGCGAGAACGTGCTTACGACGAACGATCTCATCTACCCGATGTTCGTGCTTGAGGGCGAGGGCCAGCGCGAGGCGGTCGCTTCCATGCCCGGTATCGAGCGGCTCTCCATCGACCTGCTGCTCAAGGAGGCCGAGGAGTTGGTGGCGCTGGGCATCCCCATGGTCGCCCTCTTTCCGGTTACCCCACAGGAGAAGAAGAGTCTGGATGCGGCCGAGGCGTGGAACCCCGACGGCCTGGCGCAGCGGGCGGTGCGCGCGCTGCGCGAGCGCTTCCCGGAGCTGGGGGTGATGACCGATGTGGCGCTGGATCCTTTCACCACCCACGGCCAGGACGGCATTATCGATGACTCGGGCTATGTGGTGAATGATGTGACCGTCGAGACCCTGGTGCGCCAGGCGGTCTCCCACGCCGAGGCCGGCGCCCAGGTGGTGGCTCCCTCAGACATGATGGACGGGCGTATCGGCGAGATCCGAGAGGCGTTGGAGCGCGAGGGGTACGTCAACACCCGCATCATGTCCTACGCAGCCAAGTACGCCTCCAGCTTCTACGGTCCGTTCCGCGATGCGGTCGGCTCCGCCGCCAACCTCGGCGGCGGCGACAAGCGCACCTACCAGATGGACCCGGCCAACTCCGACGAGGCGCTGTGGGAGGTGGCCCAGGACCTGGAGGAGGGGGCCGACATGGTGATGGTCAAACCGGGAATGCCCTACCTGGATATCGTCCGCCGCGTTAAAGACCAGTTCGGCGCCCCCACCTACGCCTACCAGGTGAGCGGCGAGTACGCCATGCTGATGGCCGCAGCGCAGAACGGCTGGCTGGATGAGCGCCAGGTGGTGCTGGAGTCACTGCTCTCCTTCAAGCGCGCCGGGGCCGACGGCATCCTCACCTATTTCGCCAAGCGCGCCGCGGTTTGGCTGAAAGAGGCGTAACTGATTGATAGTGCGGTAATACGCCACAAAGGGTGGGCGTCAGCGCAGTGAGACACTATACTGCGCGCAAATTTTCCGGGAGGAGATGTTCCCATGTCACGCAAGAGTTATATCTTCAGCATGTTCGGTACCTCGCCGATCCGTCCGATGCAGCAACACATGGCCGAGGTGCAGGCCTGTGCCAATGAGCTGATCCCCTTCTTTGAGGCCGCGCTGGCCGGCGACTGGGAGAAGGCCGCCGAGGTGCAGGCCCGCATCGCAAAACAGGAGGGGGCCGCAGACGATCTCAAGCGCGAACTGCGACTGAACCTGCCCAGCGGCCTGATGATGGCGATGTCGCGGCGCGACCTGCTTGAGACCCTGACCATGCAGGACCGCATTGCCAACAAGGCCAAGGATATCGCCGGGCTGATGCTGGGCCGCAAGATGACCTTTCCCGGCGAGGTTGCTCCGCTGATGTTCGATTTCGTCAAACGCTGCATCGACGCCTCGGCCCAGGCACAGACCGCTATCAATGAGCTGGACGAGTTGCTGGAGACCGGCTTCCGCGGTCGCGAGGTGGAGCTGGTCGAGTCGATGATCACCCGGCTCGATGAGATCGAGGGCGATACCGACAAGATGCAGGTGGCGGTACGCAGCAAGCTGTTTGCCCTGGAGAAGGAGCTGCCTCCGGTGGAGGTGATGTTCATCTACCGGGTGATCGAGTGGATCGGTGATCTGGCCGATCTGGCCCAGCGCGTGGGCAGCCGTCTTGAAATCATGCTCGCACGCTAAGGGGTAACCGAAGTGGAATACGCAACGATCTTCATTATTCTCGCCTGTCTGTTCGGGTTTTTTATGGCCTGGGGTGTGGGGGCCAACGACGTGGCCAACGCCATGGGCACCTCGGTCGGCTCCAAGGCGGTCACCATCAAGCAGGCCTTTATTATCGCGGCGGTGTTTGAATTCTCCGGCGCCTTTCTCGCCGGCGGCGAGGTGACCAAGACCATCCGCAAGGGGATGATCGATCCCGATGTGCTTGCCGCCAGCCCCGATTTGGTGGTGTTCGGCATGCTGGCCGCGCTGCTGGCCGCCGGGATCTGGTTGCTGGTCGCCTCACGGGCCGGCTGGCCGGTCTCCACCACCCACTCCATCGTCGGTGCCATCGTCGGTTTTGCCGCCGTCGGCATCGGTATGGAGGCGGTGCAGTGGGGCAAGGTCGGTACCATCGTCATGAGCTGGGTGATCTCACCGGCACTGGCCGGGGTGATCTCCTACTGGCTGTTTGTCAGCGTGCAGCGGCTCATCCTCGATACCCCAAATCCACTGGCCAGCGCCAAGCGCTATGTGCCGTTCTATATCTTTCTGGTCGGTTTTATCATCGCGCTGGTAACCGTATACAAGGGGCTGAAACACGTCGGCCTGCACCTCTCCACACAGGAGAGCTATGTGGCGGCAGTAGTGCTCGGGCTGGCGGTCATGGTGATCGGTGTTTTCTTTATTCGCCGGCTGAAGTTCGACCCCGCCGCCGATGCCGACTTCCACTTTGCCAACGTGGAGAAGGTGTTCGGGGTACTGATGATCTTCACCGCCTGCGCCATGGCCTTCGCCCACGGCTCCAACGATGTGGCCAATGCGGTGGGACCGGTGGCTGCCGTGGTGGGGATCGCCCAGACCGGTTCAGTGGCCGCCGAGACGGTCATGCCGGCCTGGATTCTGCTACTGGGCGGGGTCGGTATCGTCATCGGCCTGGTGACCTATGGCCACCGGGTGATCGCCACCGTCGGTACCGGGATCACCGAGCTGACCCCCAGTCGTGGTTTTGCCGCCACCCTGGGCGCTGCCACCACCGTGGTGATCGCCTCCGGTACCGGCCTGCCGATTTCCACCACCCATACGCTGGTCGGTGCGGTGTTGGGTGTGGGGCTGGCGCGGGGTATCGCCGCGCTTAACCTGAATGTGGTACGCACCATCTTTCTCTCCTGGATCGTCACCCTCCCGGCAGGGGCGATTCTGGCGATCATCTTCTTCTTCATGCTAAAAGGGATCTTTTCCTGATTTTGCCCCGTCTGCCTGAATGAGTGCAGAGCGCCCCGGAGTGAGTACAGTACATGGCCAAGCTTGAACAGTACGCAGTGATGGGTAACCCCATCGCCCACAGCAAATCCCCGCAGATCCACGCACTGTTTGCCGCACAGACCGGACAGAAACTGGAGTATCGGGCCATCCTGGTCGAGATCGGCCAGTTCAATGAAGCGGTGCGTGAGTTCCAGGAACAGGGCGGCAAGGGGCTCAACGTCACCGTGCCCTTCAAGCGTGACGCCTGGCGCCTGGTGGATGAGCGCAGCGAGTGCGCCGAGCTGGCCGGGGCGGTCAACACCATCGTGCTGCGCCCGGACGGCACGCTCTACGGCGACAACACCGACGGGGTTGGCATGGTGCGCGACATCAAGGATAACCAGGGCGTGGCCATCGAAGGGAAAAAGGTGCTGATCCTCGGGGCCGGCGGTGCGGTGCGTGGCGTGCTCGGTCCGGTGCTCAACCAGAAGCCGGCCGAGGTGGTAATTGCCAACCGTACCCCGGATCGGGCCCAGGAGCTGGCCGATGCCTTCGAGGAGCAGGGGCGGGTGGATGGCTGCGGTTTCGATGATCTGGACGGTTCGCGTTATGACATCGTGATCAACGGCACCTCCGCCAGCCTTAAGGGCGAGGTGCCGCCACTACCCGAGGGCATTCTTGCCAGGGGAGCCTTCTGCTACGACATGATGTATGGCGGCGAGCCCACCGCGTTCATGCGGTGGGCCGAAGAGGAGGGATGCGAGCAGGTGAGTGACGGACTGGGAATGCTGGTGGAGCAGGCGGCCGAGTCTTTCGCGATCTGGCGGGGAGTGCGTCCGGAGACTGCGCCGGTGATCCGTGCGGTACGTGAGCAAATCAGCGGTTAGAGAACAATTGCCGTAGGACACTTGCCGGGCGGTGACAGGGTTGGCGCCCGGCAAGTGGTTTCAGAACTTGCGGGCCATGTTGTTGTAGGCCTTGATGCTGAAAGAGTCTCCCGTCTTCTCTTTCGCTTCGTTCTTCTGTGAGCTCTCCAGCAGCTCATCGAAGTCATCTCGCTGTTTCGCCTGAACCTTGTTGCGTCGTTCGTTCCTGCGTCGTTCCGGCCCGTTCCAGGGCTTGTCGCGCCAGTTAACGGCACGGCGCTCGTTGCTGTAGCTGCGGTGGATAAATTCACGGATGATGACGTTCTGCCCGCGGATGATGCTGCCATTGAGCCTCTTGATGGCCTTGGCGGCGAGTTTGTCGGAATCGAAGTCGGCCACCGCGTAGTAGGCGCGGTTACCGTTCTCCATTTTCTTCTCCACCATGCGGAAGCGAGCTTTGCTGGCAAAGCTCCTGAACAGATTTATCACATCATTCAGTGTGGTGGTGGTTGTGATGTTGCCGACAAAGAGTTCCATGCGAATTCCCTTTTCTTTTGCGACTTCTGCTGTACTGCGCGATTAATTGCGGTGCAGTACACCAGTATAGGCCGCATTACAGGTATTGCAAAACAGCGACTACTCCTCGCAGCAGTACGCCGCTTTCAGCCGCGCGTAGTGCTGTGCCGAGTAGCCGAACCACGCCCACTCCTCCTCGCTGAGTGGCCGCCCCTTCTTTACCGGGCTGCCCAGCCACAGGTAGCCGCCTTGCAGGGTCTTGCCCGGCGGTACCAGGCTGCCGGCGGCGAGCAGTACCCCCTCTTCCAGCGTGGCGCCGTCGAGGATGATGGAGCCCATGCCGATGAGACAGCGGTTGCCGATGGTGCAGCCGTGCAGGGTGACGTTGTGGCCGATGGTCACCTCATCGCCGATGAGCAGCGGAAAGCCGCCGGGTGCGCCGTCATGGGAGTGGGTCACGTGCAGCACCGAGCCGTCCTGGATGTTGCTGAGGCGGCCGATGCGGATATAGTTGACGTCACCGCGTACCACCGCCATCGGCCACACCGAGCTCTCATCGCCGATTACCACATCGCCGATCACCACGGCCGATTTATCCACATAGGCGGAGGGGGCGATCTGCGGTTGCCGCCCCTCGTAGCTGCGTACACTCATGTTCATTCCTGCAGTGGGAGGTCGGCGACAGTTTACCCGCCTCAATGAAAATGTCATCCCGCTCCAACCGCATCGAGCCGATGCTCGCCAGGTTGTCGCTGGAGTTCGATTTCAGTTGAACTTCGGAACTGCGGTCTCACCACAGAGACGCAGAGGGCACAGAGAAAAACCGTTTTACCAGGATGAAACCCGGCCGTATAACAGGTGACAATAGAGTTTTGTTTTTACTCTGTGTTCTCCGTGTCTCTGTGGTGAAAGCTTCTATCGCATCGTCACCAGTTCTTCAGAGCTGGTGGGGTGGATGGCGACGGTGTCGTCCAGGTCCTTTTTGGTGGCGCCCATGCGCAGCGCCACGGCAAAGCCCTGCAGCATCTCGTCGACGCCGTGGCCGATCATGTGGATCCCCACTACCTTCTCCTGGGCGCCGACGCAGACCAGCTTCATCGCGGTGTTGGTCTTGTGCGGGGTCAGGGCGTTGTACATCGGGGTGAAGCGGGTCTGGTAGACCTTGACCGCATCGCCATGCTGTTCGCGGGCTTCTCCCTCGGTGAGCCCCACAGTGCCGATGGGGGGGTGGCTGAACATCACGGTGGGGATGTTTTCGTAGACCAGGTGGCGCTCCGGCTGGTTGTTGAACAGCCGATCGCCAAGGCGGCGTGCGGCGGCGATAGCCACCGGCGTGAGCTGGGCCCGACCGGTCACATCACCTACGGCGTAGACTCCCTCGACGCCGGTCTCCTGGAACTCGTCGGTAGGGATGTAACCGCGCTCGTCGGTTTCGACACCGGCGGCGGCGAGGTTGAGGTCGGCGGTGAGCGGCTCACGGCCGATGGCCCAGATCAGGGTGTCGAAGCCCTGCATAATGTGGCCGCCCTGGGCGGTGAGGGTGAGCTTGCCGTCCGGACCCTTTTCCACCTTCTCCAGATTGATGTTGGGCAGGATGTTGACCCCGTCGTTGACCATCTCCTCCATCAGCGTCTCACGCAGCATCGCATCGAAGCTGGAGAGGAAGTGCTGGCGGCGCAGCAGCAGATCGACATCGGAACCCAGCGCGTTGAGCAGTCCTGCCAGTTCGACGGCGATATAGCCGGCACCGACTACCGCGACTCGTTTGGGTTGTTCAGTCAGTGCGAAGAAGCCGTCGGAGGTGATGCCGTGCCCGGCGCCGGGGATCTCGGGTACCATCGGTCGACCGCCGGGGGAGATTACGATGTGATCGGCGGTGTAGTGCTCGCCGTTCACCTCCAGGGTGTGGGCGTCGACGAACTTCGCCTGCCCCTTGAGCCAGTCGATATTGGAGTCTTTGAGGTAGTTGCCGTACCAGTCGTTGATCCCCTGAATCATCTCCTCGCGGCTCTTGACCAGCGCCCCCCAGTCGAAATCGTTGACCATCACATCAAAGCCGTAGCCCTGGGCATCGCGCAGGACGTGAGCCACGGCGGCGGCATTCCACATGATTTTCTTGGGCACGCAGCCGACGTTGACGCAGGTGCCGCCCATTTTGGCCATTTCGACCACGGCAGCCTTTTTGCCGTGCATGGCGGCCCGTTCCGCGGCGGAGAGGCCGCCGCTGCCGCCGCCGATGGCGAGGAGATCGTAGTGTTTGCTCATGCTCTTTCCTGATCCTGTGGTTAGCTTGGCTGGAAGATAGGGTATAGCTTTGGGTCGATTCTAGCAGTCTCAACCACTGATGTCCTGAGCCGGTTGGAATCACCCTGGTCCGGAAAATCGTGAGGCGGCAAGTGGCCTTTTTGTGAACGTGGCTATATTTTTGTATAGACTGTTGCGGCAAGGGTGGCTGCGTCTTTCGAAAAGCGCAATAGTGTAGTGGGCCACTCTCGGCGGTACACCCAGAGAGTGATGTAGTGCATTGGTCCGACCATATCAACGGGGAAGAGATGGAGCCAATCAGTTATCAGTACCGGTTTAGTTTTGAGAGCGGGCGCGAAGAGATCTTCGATATTCGCCTGGATGCCAAAAATCTCGATGCACTGGATCCGCTGACGGAGGAACCGCCAGAGTGGACCCATCTGGACAAAAACAAGTGCAGCCACTGCCCGCTCGACTCGCTGAAGGTGCGCTTCTGTCCGCTGGCACGGCGTCTGGTGCCGTTGGTGCAGCGGATGGGTGATGTGACCTCCATCGACAATGTCGATGTGACCGTGAAACTGGATGAGCGGACCGTCACCCGCACTGCCACCGCACAGCGGGGGCTCAGTTCGTTGATGGGGATCATCACCGCCACCAGTGGTTGCCCACATACCGTCTTTTTCAAACCGATGGCGCGCTTCCACCTTCCCTTCGCCAATACCGATGAAACCCTCTATCGCGCCGCCTCAATGTACATGCTGGGGCAGTACTATCGCTGGCAGGCGGGCAAAAGCGTGGATCTGGAGCTGGAGGGGTTGCTCAAATTTTACAGCCAGGTGGCGGGGGTGAATAAAGGGATCGCCAACAGACTACGCGCCGAGCAACGTGAGGACAGCACGGTCAATGCCATCGTGTTGCTGGATATGTTCGTCAAGAGCATGCCGGTGATGATCAGCGAGACGCTGGATGAACTCAAGCCACTGTTCCAGCCCTACATCGATGCCGAATCAATCCTGTGACGGTGGGCGAATAACACCCTGATTTCCGGTACGCCGTGAATCCTTTTTGCCTTCGGCAGACGACTAATGTCATAATACGCGGCTCACTTTTCCGCTGAGGTCCCTGGTATTGTCTTCAATCTCCCGGCTCGGATACCGATCCATGCTGACAGGTCTGCTGTTGCTGATCATGGCTGTTGCCGTGCTGCCGGCAGAGGTTGTGGTTCAGGGCGTGGAGGAGGGGACGAAGGCGGCGCTCAGCTCATCACCACAGCCGACCGACTCATCTGCCGGCGAGGAAGGCGCAGGGGACCTGCCCGGTGTGGTGGCCGTGCGCTTGTCCGCGTTTTCGACAGACGGCAGGTACGATCTGAACGGCCTTGTCGTGCAGCACTATATCCCGTTTGCGCCAATCCACCGCGATGCACGCGCCCCACCCTTTTCCTGACTTGGCCGTTCCCCGTGTGGCGCTTTGCCACATACGCTTGTTGAAGTCGGTGTCTTAGCAGGAGTCTTGTTGATGTCTAAAAACGTGATAAACCTTGGCCTGATCCGCTGGTTGCCGTTCCTGCGCTGGTTCCAGCTGGTCAATGCGGGGACCGTACGCGACGATATCATGGCCGGACTGACCGGAGCGGTGATCGTCCTGCCGCAGGGGGTAGCCTTTGCCATGATCGCCGGCCTGCCGCCGGAGTATGGTCTCTACACAGCGATTGTTCCGCCGATTATTGCCGCTCTGTTTGGCTCCTCTTATCATCTGATCTCGGGGCCGACCACGGCGATCTCCATCGTGGTGTTCAGCACCATCAGCCCGCTGGCCGAGGTGGGCAGCGCCGAGTTCATCACCCTGGTGCTGACCCTGACGCTGATCGCCGGGGTATTTCAGTTGGCACTGGGTCTGGCCCGCATGGGCACCCTGGTCAATTTCGTCTCCCATACCGTGGTCGTCGGCTTTACCGCCGGGGCGGCGATCCTCATCGCCACCAGCCAGATGAAGCACTTCTTCGGAGTCGAGATCCCGCGCGGCGAATCCTTTGCGCACACCCTCATGGAGCTGGCGCTGAAGGTGCCCGATTCCAATCTCTATGTAGTGGCGGTGGCCTTGATCACCCTCGTGAGCGCCATCATCTTCAAGCGGCTGCTGCCGCGCTGGCCCAACATGCTGCTGGCGATGGTTGTGGGTGCGCTGCTGGCGCTGGTCCTCGGTGCCGAGGAGCACGGCATTGCCCTGGTCGGGGAGCTGCCAGGCCGGCTGCCGCCGCTCTCATCGCCCGACTTCTCCCTCTCCACTCTCAAGGAGCTGGCGCCGGGTGCCTTCGCCGTGGCGCTGCTGGGTCTGGTGGAGGCGGTCTCCATCGCCCGGTCGGTAGCGGCCAAGTCACACCAGCGTATCGATGGTAACCAGGAATTCATCGGCCAGGGCCTTGCCAATGTGTTCGGCTCCTTCTTCTCCTCCTACGCCTCCTCCGGCTCCTTTACCCGTACCGGCGTGAACTACACCGCCGGGGCACGCACCCCGATGGCGGCGATCACCGCAGCGGTCTCCCTGGCGTTGATCCTGCTGCTGATCGCGCCGTTGACCGCCTACCTGCCGATCCCGGCAATGGCCGGTATCCTGCTGTTGGTGGCCTATAACTTGATCGATTGGCACCACATCCGCAGTATCATCCATACCAGTCGTGCCGAGGCGGGGATCCTGGCCACCACCTTCTTCGCTACCCTGTTCCTTGAGCTCGAGTTTGCCATCTATGTGGGCGTGATGTTGTCGCTGATCATCTATCTCAGCCGAACCTCGCGACCCAAGATCACCACCATGGCGCCGGACCCGAGCGAGATAAACCGACCCATGGTCAACACCGCCCGCCAGCCGGTGGAGCAGTGCCCGCAATTGCGCATTGTGCGCATGGACGGCTCGCTCTTTTTCGGTGCGGTCAACCATGCTGCCGGCCAGTTCCGCAACTTCACCGAGGAGTCGCCGGAGCAGAAACATATCCTGTTGTTGTGCAACTCGGTGAACTTCATCGACGTGGCCGGTGCCGAGTGGCTGATGCAGGAGGCGAGTCGGTTGAACAAGAACGGCGGCGGCCTCTACCTGTGCAACGTCAAGGAGAGCGTCTGCGAGTTCCTGCGCAAGAGCGGTCTGGTCGAGGAGATCGGCGAAGAGCACATCTTCGACTCCAAGAGCGAGGCGATCCAGACCATCTTCCTGCACCTCCAGCGCGAGACCTGCCGTCGCTGTGAACGGCGTATCTTCCAGGAGTGCCAGAGTGTGCCAGTGGTGAAAAGTGTTTTATCCCAACCGTAACGGCGGTGCGTCGAGGCGCAGCTGCTGTTCGCGCAGGGTCAGCACCTGCTCTTCCCAGTATTTGACGGTGTTGAACCAGGGGAAGGCCATGGGGAAGGCGGGGTCTTCCCAGCGGCGGGCCAGCCAGGCAGCGTAGTAGATCAGGCGCAGGGTGCGCAGCGGTTCGATGAGGGAGAGCTGGCCGCGGTCGAATTCGAAAAACTCCTCGTAGCCGGCAATCAGTTCATCAAGCTGCCGGGTCATGTCGGCACGCTCACCACTGAGCATCATCCACAGGTCCTGCACCGCGGGGCCCATGCGGCAGTCGTCCAGGTCGACCAGATGGGCGCCGTAGTCGGTCCAGAGGATGTTGCCGGGATGGAAGTCGCCGTGCAGCCGGATCGGAGTGTAATCGACCTCGCCGAATCGGCGGTGGACGGTCTCCATCAACGCCCTGGCAAGGTCCTCGTACTGGTTACGGTAGTCCGGCGGCAGGAAGTCGTTCTCCAGCAGGTAGGCGAGACTCTCGTCGCCGTAGTTTTGCGGCGTGATGGCCGGGCGGTGGGCGAAGGGGTGCGTGGCGCCCACCGCGTGGATACGGCCGAGGAACTGGCCCAGGCGGTAGAGGGTGTCCGGGTCGTCCAGCTCCGGCGAGCGGCCACCACGGCGGGGAAAGAGGGCAAAGAGGAAATCGCCAAAATGTTGCAGGGTCTCGCCAGCGGCGTTTGCCAGCGGGGCCACCACCGGTATCTCCAGTTCGATCAGCTCCGCGGCGAAGGCATGCTCCTCGCGGATCTGCGCCTCGCTCCAGCGCCCCGGGCGGTAGAACTTGCCCACCAGAAAGCCCTCGTTTTCCTCGCCGATTTGATAAACCCGGTTTTCGTAACTATTAAGAGCCAACAGGGAGCCGGTCGGCAGATAGCCGGCGCTCTCGACCGCATCGAGCACCGTATCCGGCGTCAGCGCTTCATAGGGGTGCGAGGTGTTGGACACAGCATTTCCTGTTGTTGGGTGTTTTTGCCACAGAGGGCACAGAGTACACTGAGGTCAAACCGAAAGCGGTGCCGTTGAGGTGGAACCCTGTCGTGATACCGGACAGGACTCCCGGGCGGTTTTCCCTGTGCTCTCTGTGTCCTCGGTGGCCATTAAAAATTTGATTAAAGGATTGTACACGTTATGCAGAACCCGCTGTTGCAGATGAATGATTTGCCGCCGTTTCAGGCGATCAAGCCCGAGCATGTGGAGCCGGCCGTCGATGCGGTGCTGGCGGAGAACCGTGCCGAGGTGGTGCGGCTGCTGGAGCGCGATGACGGTTTCAGCTGGTTCACGCTGGTTGAGCCGCTGGAGGCGCTGGACGATCGCCTGAGTCGGATCTGGTCGCCGGTCTCGCACATGAACGCGGTGGTCAATAACCCCAAACTGCGCAGCGCCTACGAGGCATGTCTGCCCAAACTCTCCGACTACGCCACCGAGATGGGACAGAACGAGCAGCTTTACCAGGCCTTCGAGTGGATCCGTAACGGTGCGGAGTACGACACCCTCAACACTGCGCAGCAGAAGGTGATTGATAATACTCTGCGCGACTTTCGCCTCTCCGGCGTAGCCCTGCCGGCCGAGCAGAAGGCGCGCTACAAGGAGCTCAAGTCCGAGCTGTCGACATTGACTACTACCTTTAGCAACAACCTGCTCGATGCCACCAATGCCTGGTCGAAATTGATCACCGAGGAGTCGGGTGTCGCCGGTCTGCCCGACTCCAGCAAAGGGATGCTCAAGCAGGCCGCGGAACGCGAGGGACAGCAGGGGTGGCGCGTGACACTGGAGTTTCCCAGCTACTTTGCGGTAATGGCCTATGCGGATGACCGTGCTCTGCGCGAGGAGGTTTACCAGGCCTTCGTTACCCGCGCCTCGGACCAGGGGCCTGATGCCGGCAAATGGGATAATTCCGAGGTGATGGAGCGGATCCTCGCCATCCGCCATGAGTTGGCCCAACTGCTCGGCTTTCAGAACTACGCCGAGCGTTCGCTGACGACCAAGATGGCGGAGGAGCCGCAGCAGGTGCTCGACTTCCTGCGTGACCTGGCGGCCCGCTCGCTGGCGCTGGCGCAGGAGGAGCTGGAGGAGATCCGTACCTTCGCCCGCGAGCAGCACGGTATGGCGCTGATCCAGCCCTGGGACATCACCTACTACGCCGAGAAGTTGCGCCAGGCCAAGTACGCCATCTCTCAGGAGGATCTCAAACCCTACTTCCCGGAGAAGAGGGTGATCTCAGGCCTGTTTGAGGTAGTCAAAAGGCTTTACGGACTGGATATTCACGAGGTCGAGGGGGTCTCCACCTGGCATGAGGATGTGCGCTTTTTCGAGATCTACGATAATCAGGACCGTCTGCGCGGTCGTTTCTATCTCGACCTCTACGCCCGGCAGAACAAACGCGGCGGCGCGTGGATGGATGAGTGCATTGTCCGCCGGGTATGCGAGGACGGAACGCTGCAGATCCCGACCGCCTATCTGGTCTGCAACTTCTCGCCGCCGGTGGGCGAGGATCCGGCGCTCTTCACCCATGACGAGGTGCAGACCCTGTTCCACGAGTTCGGCCACGGCCTGCACCACATGATGACGCAGATCGACACCGCCGGGGTCGCCGGCATCAACGGCGTGCCCTGGGATGCGGTGGAGCTGCCCAGCCAGTTCATGGAGAACTGGTGCTGGGAGCGAGAGGCGTTGGACCTGTTCGCCGCCCACTACCAAACCGGCGAGAAGATCCCGGACGACCTCTACGACAAGATGACCGCGGCAAAGAACTTTCAGGCCGGGATGCAGATGGTGCGCCAGCTGGAGTTCTCGCTGTTCGACTTCCGCCTGCACCTGGAGTACGTACCGGAAGAGGGCGGGCGCATCCAGCAGATCCTCGACGAGGTGCGCGCCGAGGTGGCAGTGGTTACCCCGCCGGAGTACAACCGCTTCCAGCACGGTTTCGCGCACATCTTCGCCGGCGGCTATGCCGCGGGCTACTACAGCTACAAATGGGCCGAAGTACTCAGCGCCGACGCCTTCTCACGCTTCGAGGAGGAGGGGATCTTCAATCGGGAGACCGGCCTGTCATTTCTCGAAACGGTGTTGGAGCAGGGCGGCAGCCGTGAGCCGATGGAGCTGTTCATCGAATTCCGCGGACGCAAGCCGACCATCGATGCGCTGCTCAGACACAGTGGAATTGCGGCCTAAAAAAATCTTAACGCAAAGGGCCGCTCCATGACATCCTGTCATCGCGGCACTAATGCATCCATGCATGTCGCGCAAAGACGCAGAGGCCGCAAAGGATTTTACTCAATGAAAATAGCTTCGTGGAATGTCAATTCACTTAACGTGCGGCTGCCGCAGGTGCTGCAGTGGCTGGCGTCGGTGCAGCCCGATGTGCTGGCGTTGCAGGAAACCAAGCTGAGCGATGAGAAGTTTCCCGTCAGTGAGATCGAGGCGGCCGGCTATCATGTCGCGTATTCCGGGCAGAAGACCTACAACGGTGTTGCGCTGTTGGCGAAAAAACCGATCAGCGATGTGATTACCGATGTGCCGGGGTTGGTCGATCCGCAGCGGCGTATTCTCGGCGCCACCATTGATGGCGTGCGCGTGCTTAACCTCTACGTGGTCAACGGTCAGGAGGTCGGTTCGGAGAAGTTCAACTACAAGCTCGACTGGCTGCAGAGGGTGCGGGACTTCGTGGCGCAGGATATGCAGCAGCATGGCGCGTATCTCATTCTCGGTGATTTCAATATTGCCCCGCAAGATGACGATGTCTACAACCCGGAGGCCTGGCGCGAGCGTATCCTCTGCAGCACCCCCGAACGTGAGGCGCTGCAGCAGATCCTGGATTTGGGTTTTCGCGATACTTTCCGCCTGTTCGAGCAGGAGCCGGGACTCTTCAGTTGGTGGGACTATCGTATGAACGCCTTCCCTCGCAACAGGGGCCTGCGTATCGACCTGATCCTTGCCAGCGAGACGATGGCTGCACGCTGTCGCAGCAGCGTGATTGACCAGCAACCGCGCGGCTGGGAACGTCCCTCTGACCACACCCCGGTGGTTGCCGAATTTGTGTAGATCACAACCAGTTGGTCAGCATTATCCCGACCCCGATACTGTTGTTGTAGTGATCGTAGTCGATCAGTGATTCACCATAGCCGGAGAATATCTGTGCATAGCCCCGCATGCGCCTGTTGATCGGGAAGGTGTAGTCGAATTGTGCCGCGCCGTGGTTGTCGCTGCGCAGGTTGTTGCGCAGCATCAAGCCAAAGGTGTGGTTCTCATACTTCTGTAGTATGCGCAGTTCAAAGTTGCCCAGGTATTTTTCGATGTCCGGGTTGTCGTCGCTCCCCGACGACTCGGGGAGGCGCCACCACGGCTTGAGGCTGACGTAGAGGTTTTCCCTCTCCGCCACCAGCTCCAGCATCACCCGGTTCCAGCTGCGCGACAGCGGTTCGGGGCGTCCGTTGGACTGGTGGTTGAGCGAGAGGCCGATCCGGCGCCAGTTGAGCCCCAGCACCTTCTCCTCCACCGGAAAACTGAACAGCAGTTCGGGCTCGTAGTTGTTCTCGCGAAAGGGTGAGGAGGAGCGTCCCTTGTAGGCCTGCCAGTAGGACTGCTGGGTATAGCCAAAGGAGAAGAAGCCGCGGCCAAAGAGGAAATTTTCCAGCAGCGGTACCTTGAAGCTGAACTGGAACTTGATCTCGTTGGGCTCTGGTATCAGGTCGCTGTTGGCTGCCGCATAGGGTTCCTCATTGGGGTCGTTGTTATAGGTCAGAGGCAGGATATAGGTCGGGCGGTGTGGGGTGATGGAGAACGGGTTGTCGTAGTTCTCCCACTCCAGTGCCTGGCGATGGTCTATTGCCGAGCCGGTCTCCGACGTATCGGCGCCGGCCTGCCTGCCGAAAACGACAAGGATGAGCAGTAACGCCCTTACAAGGTAGATAGGCATGCCAGGTATCTGTAGTGGTGAACGCCGAGGATAGGGTGCATTGTAAAGTATGTGCGCCGGTTTGCCGATACCATTGTGGTTTGCCTCTCTCTGCCGGGCCACGCATAATTCACCCTCTCCACCACCACACAGGCTGCCATGAAATACCACGACCTGCGCGACTTTATCCGGCAACTCGAGGACCGCGGCGAGCTCAAGCGGATCCGCACCGAGGTCGATCCCAATCTGGAGATCACCGAGATCGCCGACCGTACCCTGCGCGCTGGCGGTCCGGCGCTGCTGTTCGAAAACCCCAGGGGGTCGGATATACCGCTGCTGGCCAACCTCTTCGGCACCCCGCAGCGGGTGGCCCTGGGTATGGGCGAGGAGTCGGTGGCGGCGTTGCGCGAGGTGGGCAAACTGCTGGCCTATCTCAAGGAGCCGGAGCCGCCCAAGGGGCTGCGGGATATGATCGAGAAGCTGCCGGTGTTCAAAAAGGTGCTCCACATGTCACCCAGGGTGGTGAAGAGGGCACCTTGTCAGGAGGTGGTGCTGAAGGGTGAGGAGGTGGATCTTGGCAAGTTGCCGATCCAGACCTGCTGGCCCGGCGATGTGGGACCGCTCATCACCTGGGGACTGGTGGTCACCAAAGGCACGCGCAAGCCGCGGCAGAATTTGGGGATCTATCGTCAGCAGGTGATCGCGAAGAACAAGGTGATCATGCGCTGGCTCTCCCACCGCGGCGGTGCGCTCGATTTTCGCGACTGGCAGGAGAAACACCCCGGCGAACCCTTCCCTATCGCGGTGGCGCTGGGAGCCGATCCGGCCACCATCCTCGGTGCTGTTACCCCGGTGCCTGACAGCCTCTCCGAGTACGCCTTCGCCGGCCTCCTGCGTGGCGGCAAGAGCGAGGTGGTTAGATGTTTAGGTAGCGATCTGCAGGTGCCCGCGTCGGCCGAGTTCGTGCTGGAGGGGTACCTCTATCCCGGTGAGGAGGCGGACGAGGGACCCTTTGGTGATCATACCGGCTACTACAACGAGGTGGAGCGCTTTCCGGTCTTCACCATCGAGCGCATCACCCACCGCAAGGATCCGATCTACCACTCCACCTACACCGGCCGCCCACCCGACGAGCCGGCGGTGCTGGGAGTGGCGCTCAACGAGGTGTTCGTTCCGATTCTGCAGAAGCAGTTTCCGGAGATCGTCGATTTTTATCTGCCGCCCGAGGGGTGCTCCTACCGCCTGGCGGTGGTCGCCATCCGCAAGCAGTATCCGGGCCACGCCAAGCGGGTGATGCTGGGGGTCTGGTCCTTCCTGCGCCAGTTCATGTATACCAAGTTTGTCATCATTGTCGACGAGGATATCGATACCCGCGATTGGCAGGATGTGATCTGGGCCATGACCACCCGTATGGACCCGGCACGTGACACGACGCTGCTGCAGAATACGCCGATCGACTATCTCGACTTCGCCTCCCCGGTCTCGGGCCTCGGCTCGAAGATGGGTCTTGATGCCACCAATAAGTGGCCCGGCGAGACCGAGCGGGAGTGGGGCAGCCCCATCATTATGGATGAGGCGGTGAAACAGCGTATCGATGCGATCTGGGATGAGCTGGGGATCGACGGCTGAACTCGGAGCAAAACTCCACTTGCCCCGCTGAAAGGTCGTAAAACCACTATGCGGGTTGATTGATATAAAACAGCTGGCGCACTGTGCGCCCTGCGATGAATACAAAGAGAGATGGATTAACGTTTATGTCAGAGAAGAAACAATCGACCGAGGCGACCATCGCCGAACTGTTTGCCAAGAACCGTAACTGGGCCAATGCCATCCTCAAGGAGGATGAGACATTTTTCCAGCGCCTGTCGCAGCAGCAGAACCCCGACTATCTGTGGATCGGCTGTTCCGACAGCCGGGTGCCCGCCAACGAGATCCTGGGCATGTTGCCGGGGGATGTCTTCGTTCACCGCAACGTCGCCAACGTGGTGGTGCATACCGATCTCAACTGTCTGTCGGTGATGCAGTTCGCGGTGGACGTACTCAAGGTGCGCCATATTATCGTTACCGGTCACTACGGCTGCGGTGGGGTCAAGGCCGCGGTGGAGCGGCAAAAGTTCGGGCTTATCGACAACTGGCTGCGTCATATTCAGGACGTACAGCAAAAGCACAGCAGTTGCCTGCAGTCGCTGGAGGGAGGGTCTGCGCTGGTCGATCGTATGTGCGAGCTGAATGTCATCGAGCAGGTGGTCAATGTCAGTCAGTCCACCGTGGTGCAGGATGCCTGGGCGCGTGGACAGGAGTTGAGCATTCACGGCTTCATCTACAGCATTCATGACGGCCTGCTGCGTGACCTGCATATGTCCGCCAGCAGCAGCGAAGAGGTGCACGCCTGTTACCAGGTGGCGCTGGCTGCGGTGAAAGAGCGGGTCGAGCGGCGCTGCGGCGAGTTGGACAGCGGTTGCTGAGTCGGTGTTGGAGAGGAAAAGACAATACGACGGAAGAGGAGCCGGTTGAATGCGCAGGATCATGGTACTGAACCCGAAGGGTGGGTGCGGCAAGAGCACGATCGCCACCAACCTCGCCAGCTACTATGCCGCTAACGGTAGCAACACCTACCTGGTTGATTGTGATCGTCAGGGCAGTAGCATGGACTGGCTCGAGGCTCGCCCCGAAGCGTCCCCTCCGATTCATGGGGTGCTGGCCGACGAAGGAGAGTTTCTTATCCCGCATGCCAGCGGGGTGGTGATCATGGATGCCCCTGCCGGGATCCATGGCAAGCGCCTGAAGCAGTATGTCAAACGGACCCAAACCCTGCTTATCCCGGTGCTGCCATCGCCGATGGATATGCGGGCCACCGCGCGTTTTATCGAGGAGTTGCTGCTGGTGGGACGCGTCTCTCGCGAGAAAACCCGTATCGCCGTACTGGCCAACCGGGTGCGGGAGCAGACACGTATCTACCATAGCCTGGAGCGTTTTCTCAGACAGCTCTCCATCCCCTTCCTCACCTCGCTGCGTGACAGCCAGAACTACATTCGCGCCGCGCAGCAGGGGCGGGGGATCTTCGAACTCGCACCCCACGAGGTTGAACACGATATCGAACAGTGGCAGCCGCTGCTCGACTGGCTCGACAGTCGGGAGAGTTTACCGCTCAAGGGAAAGTAGCCGCCGCTTCAGCACGGGGCCGGGTCTGCGCGCCGTCAGCCACGCAGCAGGTTCAAGGGGTACGGTTAATAAACCGATCGAATTGGCCGATCAGCTCAAGCAGGCGCTCGGTTCGCTGGGGCAACATCTCAAAACGGTATTCGGCCAACGGCTCGATATCGCTACTGGTCGGAAAATCCTCTCCGCTCTCCACCACCTGTTTCATTTTTACCAGGAACACCCACTGCAGCCACTGCTCCAGATGCAGAGTGTCGTGGCAAAAAGGGATCAGGCTCTCAAGCGCATCGGCCGGCGGCGGTTGTGCCTCCCAGAGTCCGAGGTTGCGCATCTCCGCTTCGATGGCGAGCAGCAGGTCGGCCAGCTGGTGGGTAACATTATCCATGCGGGTTGCTGTTCACTTTGACAAAAGGGGGTGGGTGCCAGTGTAGCGCCAACCGTCGCGCACTACACCTGCACAGTCGCGTGCCGGGGCAGCCGCCGGACAACGTCCCGAGACGATTTTGTCGCCCCTTCTCCGGGGCGCTGCGCAGGTTTCGGCCATCAGGGGGTGCGGGGAGCTGCCTAGTGTAGTGTTTCATACTGATTGACGTTTTCAGCGTGACGAGAAGCCGTTAGCTGCAAGGCGCGTTGCGCAGGGAATGGCCCGTCCTTTTCAAGGGCTGCAACGCAGGATTGGGGCATTTGCGGGCCTCTGAAAATGCCAAGCAGTATGAAACACTACACTAGATGCGCCATAATGGCGCCCCTCTGTCTGTAACGGAAAACGACCTGTCATGTGGTTCAAGAATCTCTACCTGTTTCGCCTTACCCAGCCCCTGGAACTCGACCACGATGCCCTGCATGCGGCCCTTGAGCCTCACCTTTTCCAGCCGGTAGGCAAGGCGGTGCCGTTCAGTTACGGCTGGAGTACCCCGCTGGGGCGCCACGGCAGCGAGCTGTGTCACACGGTGGGGAGCTGTTCGATGCTCTGCGCGAAAAAGGAGGAGCGGCTGCTGCCGGCCGCGGTGGTCAATGAGCAGCTGGCGGAGAAGGTCGAGGAGATCGAGCAGGCCGAGGCCCGTCCGGTGGGGCGCAAGGAGCGCCAGCAGCTCAAGGAGGAGCTGACCCTGACATTGCTGCCGCAGGCCTTTACCCGCTCCGGCCGCACCTTCGCCTACATTGATCGCAGCGGAGACTGGCTGGTGGTGGATGCCGCTGCAGCGAACAAGGCCGAGGCGCTGATCGCCCTGTTGCGTGAATCGCTGGAGGAGGCCGGCACCGCACTGCGCGCCCGCCTGCCCGATACCGCCGAGTCGCCGCGCACCGTCATGACCCGCTGGCTGAACGGTGAGGGTATCCCCGCCGCCTTTGAGTTGGGCGACGAGTATGAGTTGCAGGATGCGGAGAAGGAGGGCGGAATCGTGCGCTGCCGCCGTCAGGAGCCCTTCTCCGAGGAGGTGCAGACCCACCTGAGTGCCGGCAAGCAGGTGACCAAACTGGCGCTCGTCTGGCGCGAGCGGCTGGAGTTCGTGCTGGGCGAGGATCTGACTGTCAAGCGGCTGCGCTTTACCGATGCGCTGAAGCAGGAGATGGACCAGGAGCACGAAGACCCGGTGGTGCAGTTTGACAGCGATTTCGCTTTCATGACCGTGGAGCTGTCGAAATTCATCGCCGAGCTGATCGTCGCCCTTGGCGGCGAGAACGAGGCCGAGCCGGTCTGACGACTGGTTGCCCCGCTTTCGCGCTCAATGCCATATACGGGACAGAAGTTGCTCGAATTCGCAAGCGGGTACAGGTGGGGAGTAGAGAAAGCCCTGGACGTAGTCGCAGCCGAACTGCCTTAACAGATCGCGCTGCATTTCATTCTCGACCCCTTCGGCGATCGTTTTGATGCCAAGTTTATGGGCCATCACGATGATAGCCTCGGTTAGGGCGGTGTGGGCGCCGTTCTCTGACAGATCCATGATAAATGAGCGATCGATTTTCAGGTAGTCGATGTCAAACTGGTGCAGATAGGAGAGGGCAGAGAAGCCGGTGCCAAAGTC
>JAPHTQ010000075.1 GCA_026196275.1 Gammaproteobacteria bacterium | reverse complement strand
TGCTCAGCGCCGATGGTAGTGTGGGGTTTCCCCATGTGAGAGTAGGTCACCGCCAGGGTTTAATACCGAAAAACCCCTGCTTTGCTTGCAGGGGTTTTTTTTTGCCGTCATCATGCAAGAATAACCCCGCTTGCAAGGTAGGAGGATGGCGATGTACCAGAAAATACTGCTTGCCGTGGATCTCTCATCCCACGCAGAGCTGCTGTGCCAAAAGGCTGCCGAAATGGCGGAGTTGCACCAGGCCTCACTCTCGGTGATAAGTGTGGTGGAGCCGATAGTCAGCGATTCGGCCTTCGATACGATGCCACCCCTTCCTGTGGATTTCGATGATCTGCGTCTGCAGAGCCTGCGTGAGCGTCTTCAGCAACTGGGCGCTAAATACGGCATTCGAGCAGAACAACGCTTCCTTGAAATCGGTGTACCCAAGCGGGAAATCTGTCGTAAGGCCAGCGACCTGGTCAGTGATCTGATCATCGTCGGAAGTCATGGCAGACACGGTGTCGAACTGCTGCTGGGCTCCACGGCCAATGCCGTTCTGCACCATGCTCAATGCGATGTTCTTGCCGTACGCATTCACAAATAATACCACCACGGTCCAGTATGACTGCGAGGCTTTACAGGCTTATTCATCAGCTGGCCGACGGTCGTTTTCATTCCGGTGAGGCCCTGGGCAAGGCCATGGGAGTGAGTCGTGCCGCGGTGTGGAAGATGTTGCCAAAACTCGAGGCATTGGGGCTGGAAGTCTACGCCGTTAGCGGTAAAGGCTATCGGCTTGCCAGATCATTTGAGCCACTGGAGCGGGAGCATATCCTTGGCCGACTCGACAGTGAAAGTCGCGCACTGGTTGCCGAGCTGATCACCCTGTATCAAACCGATTCAACCAATCAGCAATTGCTTGAGGCTGCCCGTACCGGTCTACCCTCCGGCAGCGTCTGTGTGGCGGAGTTCCAGACCGGTGGCCGTGGTCGACGCGGACGCCAGTGGTTATCCCCCTACGGCAGTAATGTCTACCTTTCCCTTTTATGGCGATTTCAGCAAGGCACAGCACATCTTGGTGGCCTGAGTCTTGCTGTGGCTGTGGCACTGATGCGCATGCTGCTTGAGCTGGGTGTGGAGGGAGCAGGCATCAAGTGGCCGAACGATATTCTGCTTGAGGGGCGAAAGCTGGCGGGGGTACTGATCGATGTCGTCGGTGAGAACAGCGGCCCGTGTTATGCGGTGATTGGCGTCGGACTTAACTACCGAATGCCTGACGAGGCGGGTGAGCAAATTGATCAGCCCTGGACCGATCTGTGGCAGCAGGGGGTGCGTACCGGCAGGAATCAGCTGGTTGGCCGTCTGCTGCACCACCTGGTGAAGGTGGTGAAGGAGTATCAGGCTGGCGGACTGGAGGCCTTTCGCGGGGAGTGGTCTCACTACGATATTACCCGTGACCATGAAGTAACCATTCATCATGGTCACGGTTTGATTCACGGGATAGCGCGGGGCGTGGATCAGCAGGGGCTTTTACTGCTCGAGCAGCCCGAGGGGGTTCATCGTTATGCCGCCGGCGAGGTCAGCCTGGAAAAGGGGATGAAATGAAGTTGCTGATTGATCTCGGTAACAGTCGGATGAAGTGGGCCGAGATGCGGGATGACAGGCTTGATGGCTATGGCAGTTGCAGTTACCACGAGAGAGAGAACTGGCCAGCTGCACTGGATTGCGTCGATCGCCCGGAGAGAGTTTATTTTGCCAGCGTAGCCGCTGATGAGCTAAACAGCCGACTGGAGGCCTATCTGCAGGCCAGGTGGGGGAGCTGTGCGGTACGGCTGTTCAGTCAGCAGACCTGCTGTGGTGTACACAATGGCTATGAGCAACCGCTCAGGCTCGGCGTCGACCGCTGGGCCGCCATGCTGGCGGCCTACCGGTTGTGTCGCGGACCGCTGTGTGTGATCGATTGTGGCAGCGCAATGACCGTGGATGCACTGGATGGCAGCGGCCGTCACCTGGGCGGTCTGATCCTTCCCGGAGTTCAGTTGCAGCAACGATCGTTGCTGCAGGGTACAGCCCGTATTGGGGACGCACAGGGCGATCTCGACACGGGGCGGATGTGGGGGAGGAATAGTGCGGCCTGTGTCCAGCACGGTAGTGTCCATGCCATGGCCGCACTGGTCGAGCATAGCGCACGGGATCTTGCCCGCCAGTTGCCGGGTACCGTTAAAGTCGTGATGACCGGAGGCGATGCCCTGCTGATAATGTCTTTGCTGGAAAGAGAGGTGGTGTATGAAGAGCATCTTGTCCTGCAGGGGATGTCTATGATGGTGCGTCAGCAGGAGGGGTAGGCCGGCGTGCGAAGTTTCTTTTTCCTGTTGTTGCTAACCAATCTGGCGTTTCTCGGCTGGCAGTATTTGCAAGTCAGTCCCGAGGGGGGTGAGCTGCACCGTCAGAGCGGTGTTGTCAGTGATCAGGGGCTGGCATTGCTGACAGAGCTGCCCCCGGCGCAGCGCCCCGCCCTGCGTGAGGGTGTCGAGGAGAGGCTCGAGTCGGCAGCGCCGATCACCCAGAGAGCTGTCGCGAAACCGACGTCGGCTGCGGACAGCGGGGGGCCGGCGGATAAGCGCTACTGTGCCCGGGTTGAGGGGATTACCGAGGCCGCAGAAGCAAAGCGCCTGCTGGAACAACTCAAGCAGGTCGGGGCGGTTTCGCTGGTTCAGGGCAGTGAGCAGACACCCGGGGCCACCAATTACTGGGTCATTCTTCCGCCCTACCCGAGCAGCGAGAAGGCGGCAGAGGCCGCCGCCATGCTCAAGCAGAGACGTATCAGTGATTTCTTTATTGTGCGCAGTGGGGAATATGAAAATGCCGTTTCGCTGGGGGTGTTCTCGAGCAGAGAGCGGGCAGAGGCACGGGCGAAGGAGATCCGCGGGCTCAAAGCGGGGTTACGCAGACCGGTAATTACGTCACGGGAGCGGAGCGTCGAGAGTTACTGGTTACGCTACGAGTTAAGGGAAATCGCACAGCAGCAGGCGCTGGAGGCGATTGTCGCTGACCACGCCGGAGCTAGCGTCAAAGAAATAACGTGTAAATAGCAGTTTCAAATTGCCAACTGCCATGGGATTCCTTAGAATACGCCGCTGTCGCAAATGAGACGTCTTTAAGATACCGCGGGCAGCCTCGGTATAGACGCTGTGAAACAGTTTACGCCGACATAGCACAATTGGCAGTGCAACTGATTTGTAATCAGTAGGTTGGGGGTTCGACTCCCTCTGTCGGCACCATTTTCACGGCTCTCGACGATACCGACCTGTGATCCGGTTGCCAGTTTAACCGGCACCAATCCAGTTACGGGAACGGTAGAGCGGAATCTCGGGGTTCAGTGGGGATATTGTGTGAATCAGTGGTTGACACGGGTGACTCCCTGACTCAGAATACGCGGCTTACATTCGCCTGGAGGGGTTCCCGAGTGGCCAAAGGGGGCAGACTGTAAATCTGCTGGCTCAGCCTTCGAAGGTTCGAATCCTTCCCCCTCCACCAGATTTTTAAGTGGAAGCAAGCGGGGGTACATAGAGTTACCCTAGCGCGCGCGTTTTACGCGGGTGTAGTTCAATGGTAGAACCTCAGCCTTCCAAGCTGATTACGTGGGTTCGATTCCCATCACCCGCTCCATCAGTTTTATTAAAAGGTTAGAGGCCCAGGTAGCTCAGTTGGTAGAGCACACCCTTGGTAAGGGTGAGGTCGGCAGTTCAAATCTGCTCCTGGGCTCCATTTTTCATTAGGTAGTTGTTTTGTTG
>JAPHTQ010000055.1 GCA_026196275.1 Gammaproteobacteria bacterium | reverse complement strand
TCGGTTTCTCCTCGGCGGCGGGCTGCTGCGGAGCGGGCTCGGCCGGTTTCGGCTTTTCCTCGGCGGCGGGCTGCTGCGGAGCGGGCTCGGCCGGTTTCGGCCTCTCCTCGGCAGCGGGTTGCTGCGGGGCCGGTTCGGCCGCCTGCGGCCTGCTCTCAACAGGCGGCTGTGCCGGTTTGCCGCCCTCGCTGGCCGAGATATCATCAGACGTAGCCGCCAGCGGACCGGGGCGCTCACCGCCTTTACGGGCAGCGATGCGGGCCGGGCTCTCTACGACATCCCGGTTCGTGCGTTGGCGACGACGGTTTTGTGAATCATCGCGCCCTTTGTCTCCCTTGCCCCGTTTTTTCGCTTCCTCAGCACGGCCGCTGCTCTCTTCTTCTGCAGTGCTCTCTTTCTGTTTGTTTGATGGGGATGGCTGGGCCGTCGCTGCATCGGCTTGTTCCCCACTGTTACGGCGTCCACCGCGGCGACGGCCTCCGCGCTTGCCTCTGCGGGTACTACGCTCAGCGCTACTGCGCTCATCGTTATCGCCATCACGTGCCCCCTCTTTGCCGGCAGAGGGTTTTTTCGCCGGTTCGGTGGTACCTTTGCGACGCTCCTGTTTCTCTTCCTTGTCACCGCTACGGGGACGACGGCGGCCGGAACCGCCGCGCGCCTGGGAACCCGCTTTGTTCCGTTGTTCCGGTTGTGGACGCTTGCCTGAGGGCTTCTCCTTTTCCTTGCTCTCGCCACTCTTTTCGGCTTCTTCACCATTACTGAACAGGGCGCCAAACAGGCGACGAAGAAAGCCGGTCTGGTTCTTTGGCGCAGTTGCTGTTTCTGTGACCTGAGGTGCTGCTGAGGCTGTTGAAGCTGCTGTGGAGCGGGGGGCCGTGGTGTGGGTCACCATTTTAACTGCAGGCTCTTCGGCCTTGACTTCGGCTTTTTCGCTGACAGATTCGGTGCTCTCCTCGACCTTGGTAACCTGTTCGTAGCTCCTCGGCTGCTCGGTTTCTAGCTCATCGACCCGGATCCGCTCGATTTCGTAGTGCGGTGTCTGCATGTAGGAGTTGGGGATCAGCACAATGGAGAGCTGCTGGCGGGACTCGACCTCATTGATCGCTGTGCGCTTCTCATTGAGCAGGAAGGTGGCGACCTCAACCGGCAGTTGTGCCTTGATTTGGCCGGTCTTCTCCTTCATCGCCTCTTCCTCGATGATGCGCAGGATGGAGAGGGAGAGCGATTCGATGCTGCGGATAGTACCCTGGCCGTTACAGCGCGGGCAGACGATCTGGCTCGATTCGCCGAGGGAGGGGCGCAGGCGCTGGCGCGACATCTCCAGCAGGCCGAACCGTGAGATACGACCGATCTGTACGCGAGCGCGGTCGAGCTTGAGCGCCTCGCGCAGGCGATTTTCTACCTCGCGCTGGTTGCGTGCCGGTCCCATATCGATGAAGTCGATGACTACCAGGCCGCCCAAATCTCGCAGCCGCAGCTGGCGGGCGATCTCATCGGCGGCCTCGACGTTGGTGTTCAGGGCGGTCTCTTCGATATCGCCGCCCTTGGTGGCACGGGCAGAGTTGATGTCGATGGAGATCAGCGCCTCGGTATGGTCGATGACGATGGAACCGCCGGAGGGGAGACTGACCTCGCGCTGGAAGGCAGACTCGATCTGCGACTCGATCTGATAGCGGGTGAACAGCGGCACACGGTCCTGATAGAGCTTGAGCTTGTTCAGGTTGTGCGGCATCACCTTGCTCATGAAGTCGCGCGCGTGGGTGTAGACCTCTTCGTCGTCGATGAGGATTTCATTGATGTCGGTGCGCAGATAGTCGCGGATAGCGCGGATAACGACGTTGCTTTCCTGGTAGATGAGGAAAGGTGCCTTGCGTGTGGCGGCAGCCTCTTCGATGGCGCTCCACACCTGCATCAGGTAGTCGAGATCCCACTGCAGCTCTTCGGTGCTCTTGCCGACCCCGGCAGTACGCACGATAACTCCCATATCCTGCGGGATCTCCAGCTGGCTCATGGCGTCGCGCACCTCGCTGCGATCCTCGCCCTCGATGCGGCGGGAGACGCCGCCGGCGCGCGGGTTGTTGGGCATCAGCACCAGGTAGCGACCGGCCAGGCTGATGAAGGTGGTCAGCGCCGCACCCTTGTTGCCGCGCTCCTCCTTGTCGACCTGGACCACCACCTCCTGGCCCTCTTTGAGCACCTGCTGGATGCTGGCACGACCGGAGACCTCAACCTTGGGGTCAAAATAGCTGCGGGAGATCTCTTTCAGGGGCAGGAAACCATGGCGTTCGGCGCCATAGTCAACGAAGGCCGCTTCAAGACTGGGCTCGATGCGGGTAATTCGTCCTTTATAGATGTTGGATTTTTTCTGCTTCCGAGTGGAGCTTTCGATATCCAGATCGTACAGACGCTGGCCGTCGACCAGCGCAACACGCAACTCTTCAGGCTGAGTTGCGTTAAATAGCATTCTCTTCATATTTTTCTCTCACAGGCGCTCAACCACATTCCTTGCCGGGATGCGGGATCGCCAGAGCGGCACCCGTCTGTTGCGGTGTGCGATATCCATCGCTGCCCGTAAGTAAAGCGCCGGGCAGCGGAGTCTCACTCTGTTAAGTCCGTCCAGCTGATCCGTTATTCGGATGCGGGAGCGCTATTGTTTTGGTGTCAACGGCCTTTGTCGCCATCGACACAGGTTTCACATTCATCACTTGCCGCCCATCGGCAAGTGAGATAAATCAGTTTTCTCGCTTATTGTCCGGACGATGTACATGGAGTAAAAACACAGAAAATCATCCAGACCTTTCTAGAAGCCCTTGAACTATAACAGTGTTGGGATGGCGCATCAATCCTCTGGCTTGGTATGATGCACGGATGAATGAGAATCCAGCATCCAGGGTCCGAGAGGTGACGGTGGGGGAGGAGAGTGGTGGTCAGCGTATCGACAACTTCCTGCTCAAGCACCTTAAGGGAGTCCCAAAGAGTCGTATCTACCGTATTCTGCGCAAAGGGGAGGTTCGCGTCAATAAAGGGCGGATCAAGCCTGAATATCGCCTTAAAATCGGCGATATTGTAAGAATTCCCCCTATTCGCGTCAGCGAGAAACCGGCTGCGGCCAATCCGGGACAGCGTCTGCAGCAGCTGTTGGAACAGAGCATCCTCTATGAGGACAAGGCCCTGCTGGTCCTCAATAAACCCTCGGGGCTGGCCGTGCACGGGGGGAGCGGGATCAGTTTCGGCGTCATTGAGGCGCTGCGGGCGATGCGTCCCGAGGCGCACTTTCTTGAGCTGGCCCATCGCCTGGACCGGGATACCAGCGGCTGTCTGGTGATCGCCAAGAAGCGCAGCGCCCTGCGTGCCTTTCAACAGCTGCTGCGCGATGACGGGATGGAGAAGACCTATCTGGCCCTGGTCAAGGGGCGCTGGGAAGGGGGCAGGCGCGGTGTGGATGCGCCGTTGCGCAAGAATACCCTCCGCTCGGGAGAGAGAATTGTGACGGTGAGTGATGACGGCAAGCCCTCTCTGAGTATCTTCACCCCTGAAACTCTATACAGGGATTGCAGTCTGATGCGGGTGAAGCTGGTGACCGGCAGAACCCACCAGGTGCGGGTGCACGCCCAGTTTACCGGCCACCCCATCGCCGCTGACGACAAGTACGGGGATGCCGGCTTTAACCGGCAGATGGCGCAGCGGGGACTCAGACGGCTCTTTTTACATGCCCGGGAGCTGCGTTTTACCCTGCCCGAAAGCACCACCATTCATGTGGAAGCCCCGCTGGATGATGAGCTGCGGGCTGTTTTGAACAAACTGGATAGTGATCAATGATGCAACGATTCAACCTGCTGGTGTTTGACTGGGACGGTACCCTGATGGACTCCGAGGCACGCATTGTCGCCTGCCTGCGTGCGGCCATCGAGGATTTGGCACTGGAGCCGCGGGATGATGCCAGTCTGAAGAATATCATCGGTCTGGGGCTGACCGAGGCGATCAATACCCTCTACCCCGGCAGTGGCGGCAGCCTGCACAAGGCGATGACCGACCGCTACCGCTATCATTTCCTGACCGCAAATCCGACGGCCTCGGAGCTGTTTGCCGGGGCGGCGGAGACCGTCAGTGCCCTTGCCGAGACAGGTTATCTGCTGGCCGTTGCCACCGGCAAGGGACGCGCGGGGCTGGATAAGGTACTGGAGGAGACCGGCCTGGGGGGCTACTTTCACGCCACGCGCTGCTCCGATGAGACCTTCTCCAAGCCGCACCCGCTGATGCTTGAGCAGTTGATGGATGAGTTGGGGACGGAGCCCGGCGAGACCCTGATGATCGGTGATACCGAATACGACATGCAGATGGCGGGCAATGCCCGTACCGCAGCGCTGGCCGTGAGCTATGGGGTGCATGAGAAGGAGCGTCTGTTACACCACAACCCGCTGCACTGCATTGATGCCATTGATGAGTTGGTGCAGTGGCTTGAACAAGTGAATGCCCGTCCTGCCGCTGCAGGCTAAAATTATACTCCGAGGAGACGATAGATGGCTGACAACGACAATGAGAACGGGGCGGGCGGCGAGAACTGGGAGCGTGAACTGCTCAACCGACTCAGTTTTGCCTCACTGGCCGAGCAGCGCCGGACCCGGCGCTGGGGTATCTTCTTCAAGTTGCTGACCTTTGCCTACCTGGCCTACCTGCTGGTGATCCTGGCGACGGCCTTCCAGGGACGTGAGGTGAGTGACAAAGTGGGCAAAAGCGGTGGCCACACCGCGGTGGTGGAAGTGAATGGCATGATCTCCGATGCCAGTCGTGCCAATGCCGACAATATTATCAAGGGACTGCGCGATGCCTACGCCAACCGCAACACCAAAGGGATCGTGTTGCGGATCAACAGCCCCGGCGGCAGTCCGGTACAGTCCGATTATGTCTATCGCGA
This sequence comes from Gammaproteobacteria bacterium, assembly GCA_026196275.1. Lineage (GTDB taxonomy): Bacteria > Pseudomonadota > Gammaproteobacteria > Thiohalomonadales > Thiohalomonadaceae > JAPHTQ01. The sequence goes on along the minus strand of JAPHTQ010000055.1, from coordinate 46,111 downwards.
GATCATGCGTCTCAAGGGAAAGCACCCGGAGATCCCGCTGCATGCGGTGATCGTCGATGTGGGTGCCTCCGGTGCCTATTACATCGCCTCGGCTGCGGACAATATCTACGTCAATCCCTCAAGTGTGGTCGGCTCCATCGGGGTGCTGATGAACGGTTTCGGCTTTGTCGATGCCATGGATAAGCTGGGTGTGGAGCGCCGCTTACTGACTGCCGGCGAGAACAAGGGCATGCTCGACCCCTTCCTGCCGCTCAAGGATGAGGATGTGGCGCATATCAAGGGTGTCCTTGGTGCGATTCACCAGGAGTTCGTCGAGGCGGTGAAAGCGGGCAGGGGAGAGCGCCTGGCCGAGAACTCGCAACTGTTCAGCGGAATGTTCTGGAGTGGCGCAGAGAGTATCGAGCTGGGCCTGGCCGATGAGGTAGGTGATGTAGGCTATGTGGCCCGCGAGGTGATCAAGGTCGACAACGTGGTCGATTTTACCCACAAACCCGACTTCCTGGAGCGCTTTGCCGACCGCATGGGGGCCTCTATGGCCAATGTGGTCAGCGAAAAGATGGGGCTCAATCCGGGCATCATCCGCTAAAGAAACTGCATACTTAAAGCTGTATAGCCACAGAACTCACAGAGAGCACCGAGGGCTTACCTCCGTGTACTCTGTGAGCTCTGTGGTAAAAGAAAAATAGTCCCACCTTTTCAGTGGCAGGTTTAAATCACCCTGACGCCTTCCTTTTCAAGCATTCGAATCAGCCGAATCAGCGGCAGGCCGATGAGGCTGTTGGGGTCGTCGCCTTCCAGTCGCTCGAACAGGGCGATGCCCATCGCCTCTGACTTGAAGCTCCCGGCGCAGTTGTAGGGCTGCTCGGCGCGCAGGTAGTTGTCGATCTGTTGATCGCTGAGCCGGCGAAAATGGACCCTGAACGGTTCCACCACCACCTGCTCTTCACCGCTGGCGCTGTTATAGAGACACAGGCCGGTGAGGAAGGTGACCACCTTGCCCGAGGCGGCCCGCAGCTGCTCCATCGCCTGCTGATGGTTACCGGGTTTTCCCAGGATCTCATCACCGTTCACTGCCACCTGATCGGAGCCGATGATCAGGCTGTCGGGGTGGCGGGGGGCCACGGCCTGCGCCTTTTCACAGGCCAGTCGCTCCACCAGCTGCCCCGGCGTCTCGCCGGGCCGGCGGCTCTCGTCGATCTCGGGCTTGTCGGTGGTGAAATCGAGCTGCAGCTTTTCCAGCAACTCCTTGCGAAAAGGCGAGGTGGAGCCCAGTACCAGTTTCGGCATAGAAAAAACCTTTTTTTGATTGTTCACCACAGAGGCACGGAGAACACAGAGAAAAGCTGTTTACCACGAAGTACACGAAGTACACGAAGGAAAGACTTTATGCAGCTCTGGCCACATGGTGATGTAGTGGCTGATTCAGAACTTGCTTATGCATACCATAACAACACCTTCGTGCCCTTCGTGCCCTTCGTGTTCTTCGTGGTTAATAAATCCCTCTGTGTTCTCCGTGTCTCTGTGGTGAAGATTCAATTAATTATTCAATTTCGATCAGCGCTTCGTCGGGATTGACGCGATCACCCTTCTTGACGTGTACCGCCTTGACCGTGCCGGCGATGGGGGCCTGGATCTCGGATTCCATTTTCATCGCCTCGGTGATCAGCAACGAGGCACCGGCCTCCACTGTGGCGCCCCCCTCAACAAGCACCTCCACCACGGTAGCAGGCATTGAGGTGGTAACATGCCCCTGCCTGCTCGCCCGCGGACGCTCGCTCTGGGAGGGGATGGTCTTGGTGGTGCCGTTGCTGGCTTGCTCGATGTAGAGCTCTTCCAGTACCTCGATACCGACCTCTTCAGGGACGCCGTCTACGGTAACGAATAAGGGGCGTCTGGCCTGATTTTTGTGGCCGCTCCCGGTGATCTTGATGTTATAGGTATCGCCGTGCAGGGTGACGTTGAACTCGGTCGGAGTCCCGGCAATGGTGCTCTCCTCGTTGGGCAGCGGCTCCAGTGGCTCTGGCTTGAGGCTGCCCTCGGCCCGCTGCTGCAGGAACTCACGCCCCACCTCGGGGAACATGGCGTAGGTCAGAGTGTCCTCTTCGGAGTGGGCCAGCTCACCGATCTCCCGGGTTAAACGCGCCATCTCTGCCGGCAGCAGATCGGCCGGGCGAACGGTGATCACCTCCTCGTTGCCGATCGCCTTCTGCCGTACCAGTGCATTGACCTCTCCGGGTGCCCGGCCATAACGACCCTGCAGATAGTATTTCACCTCGTTGGTGATGCTCTGGTAACGGCTCCCGGTAAGGACGTTGAGCACCGCCTGGGTGCCGACGATCTGCGAGGTAGGGGTGACCAGGGGCGGGAAGCCGAGATCCTCGCGTACTCGCGGGATCTCCTCCAGAACCTCGTTGATCCGCTTAAGTGCCCCCTGTTCCCGCAACTGGTTGGCCAGATTGGAGATCATGCCGCCGGGTACCTGGTTGAGCTGTACCCGGGTGTCGACCCCGGTGTAGTCGCTCTCGAACTGATGGTATTTCTTGCGCACATCGTTGAAGTAGAAACCGATGGTCTGCAGCTGTGCCAGATCCAGGCCGGTATCGTAGTCGGTCCCCTTGAAGGCGGCGACCATGCTTTCGGTAGCCGGGTGGCTGGTGCCGCCGGAGAGCGCCGAGATGGCGGTGTCGATGCCGCTGCAGCCGTTCTCGATCGCCTTGAGAAAACACATCTCAGCCAGTCCCGAGGTGGAGTGGCTGTGCAGGTGCAGCGGCAGCGAAACGGCCTGGCTGAGCGCCTGGAATAGCTCGGCGGCCGCGTAGGGAGTCAACAGTCCGGCCATGTCCTTGACCACGATACTGTCGCAGCCCATCGCCTCCAGCTCCCGGGCCATGGCGACAAAGGTTTCGCTGCTGTGCACCGGACTGAGGGTATAGCTCAGTGCCCCCTGGGCGTGTTTGCCGGTCTGCTTGACCGCCTCGATGGAGGTTTGCAGGTTGCGAGTGTCGTTAAGCGCGTCAAAGATGCGGAAGACATCGATGCCGTTGTCACTGGCCTTGGCGACAAAGGATTGCACCACATCGTCGGAGTAGTGGCGATAGCCGACCAGGTTCTGCCCGCGCAGCAGCATCTGCAAACGGGTATTGGGTAGTGCCCGGCGCAACTGGCGCAGTCGCTCCCAGGGGTCCTCTTTGAGGAAACGGATACAGCTGTCGAAGGTGGCGCCACCCCAGACCTCCAGCGACCAGTAGCCGATGGCATCGAGCTTGTCACAGATGGGAAGCATGTCCTCGGTGCGCATACGGGTGGCGAGCAGCGACTGGTGGCCATCGCGCAGAACAGTATCGGTAATGGTGATCTTTGACATTGGGTTATCCTTATCACATTCCCATGGAGGCGGCGATCGCCGCGCCGATCGCCGCGGCCAGCTCACGGGGCGGACGGCGCAGATGATAGTGGGTCAGCTCCGGGTGCTGCTCGACAAAACTGGTATCAAAGCGTCCCTGACGAAATGCTTCTGCCCCGAGGATCTCCTTGTAGTAGGGGATGGTGGTCTTGATACCGTAGACACCGATATCATCCAGCGCCCGGTTGGCCCGTGCCAGCAGCCCCTCCCAGGTTGGGGCCCAGACGATCAGTTTGGCGCACATTGAGTCGTAGTAGGGCGGGATATCGTAGCCGGTGTAGATCGCCCCGTCAGTACGCACACCCGGTCCGCCAGGGGCATAGTAGCGGGTGATGCGGCCAAAACTGGGCAGGAATCCGTTCTGCGGGTCCTCGGCATTGATGCGAAACTCCATCGCGTAGCCCCGCGGGTGGAGCAGCTGTCCGGCGTAGCTGAGTGGTTCACCGGCGGCGATGCGGATCTGCTCCTGCACGATGTCCACCCCGGTGATCTCCTCGGTGACCGGGTGCTCGACCTGCAGACGGGTGTTCATCTCCATGAAATAGACGGTGCCTTCCGCATCCAGCAGAAACTCCACGGTACCGGCATTCTCATAACCCACGGCCTCTGCTGCCCGGATCGCCAGCTTGCCGATATGCTCCCGCTGCGCCTGGTTGAGCTGGGGTGAGGGGGCGATCTCGATCAGTTTCTGGTGGCGGCGCTGAATGGAGCAGTCGCGCTCGTTGAGATGGATAACGTTGCCGTGGCTGTCGGCCAGGATCTGCACCTCGATATGGCGAGGATTGACGATGCATTTCTCCAGGAACACCTCGGCGCTGCCAAAGGCCTTGGTCGCCTCGGAGATAACCCGTTCGTAGTTTTTGCGCAGGTCCGGTTCATCCTCGCAGCGGCGGATGCCGCGGCCACCGCCGCCGGAGGTGGCCTTGAGCATTACCGGATAGCCGATCCCGGCGGCGACCGTCACCGCCTCCTCCAGATCACGCAGGCTCCCTTCGCTGCCGGGAGTGACCGGCACACCGGCCTCGATCATCGCCGCGCGGGCGGCGGTCTTGTCACCCATACGCTGGATAACCTCGGCAGAGGGGCCGATAAAACGGATGCCGCGACGCTTGCAGATCGCGGCAAGTTCAGGATTTTCCGAAAGAAATCCGTAGCCGGGGTGGAGGGCGTTACAACCGGTGGAGACCGCCAGATTTACCAGACGGTGCGCGTTAAGATAGCCGGTGACGGTCTCGGGGCCGAGACTATAGGCCTCGTCGGCCTTCTTGACGTGCAGTGAGTGGTGATCCGCCTCGGAGTAGACCGCCACCGAGCGTATCCCCATCTCCCTGCATGCGCGCACGATACGCACCGCAATCTCGCCGCGATTGGCGATGAGAATCTTTTTAATCATGGTCCCCGCCCGTTTGGAGGCATGGTTCGGAAAGGCCCCGAACATCGCCTGTGTAAATGGTTGGGTCAGTAACTACAGATTAACCCAACCCCTTGTCAAGTAATACGATGGTGAAAGCGTTCTCGAACGGAGGGCAGATGGAGCGGAACAGCCCGTTTTTACAGGATTTTCTCTTTGACAGTACGGGGGAAGCACGGTTATTATTGCCGGCTTATGTTTGACGAGCGCTTGCCGGTACATATTGACCCACTACGCATGGCAGAGACACGCCGGGTGTTGCAGGGGCATGTCGAACTGGCGGATATGGTGCGTCTGGGTGAGTCATTGATGGATCACAGCGGGCGTGTTGAGGTTTCCCTTGAGTTCGGTATTGACGAAGAGGGGATCCGCTACATGCGCGGACATCTGAGCACGACGGTGTCGCTGGAGTGCCAACGCTGCCTGGATACGATGGAGTTTGTCATCGACAACGGGTTTGCACTCGGTATGGTGCGTAACATGACGGAGGCTGAAGCCCTGCCATCGCACTATGAGCCGTTGCAGCTGGATGGCAAGCCACTGTTCCTGCGCGATGTGATCGAGGATGAACTGCTCCTTGCCCTGCCGATTGTGGCCAGGCATGCGAAGCAGGAGTGCGGCGTCAAGCTGGATGATGCGGATGCGCCGGCCGAGACCGGGCGCGAAGATAGAGGCAAGGAGGAGAAGGATAACCCCTTCTCCGTCCTCGCCGGACTGAAGACTGATCAAAAACTCTGAACGAGGTTTTTAGCAATGGCCGTACAGCAAAACAAAAAGTCCCCCTCCCGTCGCGGTATGCGTCGTTCCCACGACGCCCTCAAGGGTGCTGCGCTCTCTGTTGAGCAGACCACCGGCGAGACCCATCTGCGTCACCACATCAGCCCCGACGGTTACTACCGTGGTCGCAAGGTGGTCAACGTAAAAGGCGAGTAAGCCTTGCCGCAAAGGATAGTCGTCTATATGCCGGCTCGTGACTTGTTGTCACGGGCCGGTATTTCGTTTTGGGATATCCTATGACACAAACCGTAATCGCCATTGATGCCATGGGCGGCGACCACGGTCCAGGCGTCACTGTCCCAGCCTCTCTCCTGGCCCTGAAGCAGTATCCCAATCTGAAGGTGATACTCGTCGGTGATGAAGAGCAGTTAAAGGCAGAACTCAGCCGTCATGGCGGAGATCCGTCAGAGCGTCTTATTGTGCAGCATGCCTCACAGGTTGTTGCCATGGATGAGGCCCCTTCCTCCGCCTTGCGCGGCAAGAAGGACTCCTCCATGCGTGTAGCGATCAACCTGGTCAAGCAGGGGGATGCACAGGCTTGTGTCAGTGCCGGTAACACCGGTGCGCTGATGGCCACGGCCCGCTTTGTGTTGAAGACCCTGGACGGCATCGACCGGCCCGCCCTGATCACCGCCTTGCCGACCATGACCGGCCACTCCCACATGCTGGATCTCGGCGCCAATGTGGACTCATCCGCCGAGGTGTTATACCAGTTTGCAGTGATGGGTTCGGTGCTGGCCAGCGCCGTAGACAATAACGTTTCCCCTTCGGTCGGGCTGCTCAATGTCGGCGAAGAGGAGATCAAGGGTAACGAACAGGTTAAACAGGCGCATAAAATGCTCAGCGGCAACGGGCTTAACTATGTCGGCTATGTAGAGGGTGATGACATATTCAAGGGCACGGTCGATGTGGTGGTGGCCGACGGTTTTGTCGGCAACGTGGCGCTGAAGACCAGCGAGGGTGTCGGCAAGATGATCAGTTACTACATGAAACAGGAGTTCAAGCGCAACATCCTGACCCGGCTGGCGGGACTGGTTGCGCTTCCTGTACTTCGGGCGTTCCGTCGCCGTATCGATCCGCGGGCCTATAATGGCGCCAGTCTGGTAGGCCTGCGCGGGATCGTGATCAAGAGTCATGGCAGTGCCGATGCATTCTCCTATTCGAATGCGATCAAAGAGGCGATGTTGGAAGTGGAAAAAAACGTGCCCGGAAAAATTCAACAACAACTGGGCAGCTTACTGTAAGAGAGGCAGGTGGTTTGATCTATTCACGCATCATCGGCACCGGCGGTTATCTGCCGGAGAAGGTTCTCACCAATCACGATCTGGAGAAGATGGTCGATACCACGGATGCGTGGATCACCGAACGGACCGGGATCAAGGAGCGGCACATCGCCGCCGAGGGTGAGAACACCTGCGATCTGGCCGAACAGGCATCGCTACGCGCCATTGAGATGGCCGGTATCGAGGCGAGCGAGATCGACCTCATCGTTGTGGCCACCACCACACCCGATCAGGTCTTTCCCAGCACCGCCTGCCTGCTGCAGGAGCGGCTCGGCATCCACGGCGCTCCGGCCTTCGACGTACAGGCGGTCTGTACCGGTTTTGTCTATGCCCTGGCGGTTGCCGACAAGTTCATCAAGAGCGGCTCACACAAAACCGCCCTGGTGGTCGGCGCCGAGACCATGTCACGGGTCACCGACTGGAGTGACCGCGGCACCTGCATCCTCTTCGGTGACGGGGCGGGAGCGGTTGTGCTGCAGGCCAGTGATGAGCCCGGTGTGCTCTCCACCCATCTGCATGCCGATGGCCAGTACAAGGATCTGCTCAAGGTCGACGCCGGTGTCTCCAGCGACTACCAGAAGGTTCTGGATGGTAATGCCTTTATGTCGATGAAGGGCAACGAGGTATTCAAGATGGCGGTCAACACCCTGGGCCGCATCGTGGATGAAACCCTTGAAGCCAACGGTATGGAAAAGAGCGAGGTGGACTGGCTGGTGCCGCATCAGGCGAATATCCGTATTATCAATGCCACGGCGAAGAAATTGCGTATGTCGCTGGATAACGTGGTGGTTACCGTCGATCGCCATGGCAACACCTCCGGTGCCTCGGTACCGCTGGCCCTTGACGAAGCCGTGCGAGACGGTCGCATCCAGCGCGGCGAAACTATTCTGCTCGAAGCTTTCGGCGGCGGCTTCACCTGGGGCTCGGCTTTAATTAAATACTGATTATTCACCGCAAAGACGCAAAGTTCGCAAAGGGTAATTCTAATTGGTGCCAACAGCGACAGCGCTCTGGTAAAGCTCAGGCGCAATCGTCATACCAATGAAAACAAAATATTGATTTTCTTCGCGTCCTTTGCGCCTTTGCGGTGAATCGCTTTTAACAAATATAAAGGGGAAAACACGTGTCGCTTGCATTTGTATTTCCGGGACAGGGCTCTCAGGCGGTCGGCATGCTCGCCGAGCTGGCCGAGGTCGAAAGCCAGGTCAAGACTACCTTTGCCGAGGCCTCCGAGACGCTGGGTTATGATCTGTGGAAGATCGCCTCGGAAGGTCCGGCCGAGGAGCTGAATCAGACCCATATCACTCAGCCGGCGATGCTCAGTGCCGGGATCGCTGTATGGCGGATCTGGCAGGAGAAGGGCGGCGCTGTCCCGGCAGTGATGGCCGGCCACAGCCTGGGCGAATACAGCGCCCTGGTCGCTGCCGGGTCGCTCGGTTTTGCCGACGCGATCTCCCTGGTTGCCGAGCGCGGCAAGCTGATGCAGGAGGCGGTACCCGCGGGAACCGGTTCCATGGCGGCGATCCTGGGCCTGGATGATACCAGGGTCATCCAGGTGTGCGAGCAGGCCGCCGGCGGTGAGGTGGTTTCCGCGGTCAACTTTAATGCCAACGGCCAGGTGGTGATCGCCGGTCAGGTAGCTGCGGTTGAGCGTGCGGTGAGTCTTGCCAAAGAGGCCGGCGCCAAGCGTGCTGTGATACTGCCGGTCAGCGTACCGTCACACTGCGCACTGATGAAACCGGCTGCGGACAAGCTGGCCGAGCGTCTGGCCGGGATCAGCATTAGCGCGCCACAAATTCCGGTAATCAACAATGCGGATGTGAGTAAGGCGACTGATGTCGATGCTATCCGCGATGCGCTGGTGCGTCAGCTCTACAGCCCGGTACGCTGGGTGGAGACCGTACAGGCGATGGAGGGCGAGGGCGTCGACACCCTGATCGAGTGTGGTCCGGGCAAGGTCCTGACCGGGCTCAACAAGCGTATTGTCAAGGGTATGATGGCGATGCCGGTGTTCGACCCGGCGGGTCTGGAGAAGGCATTGTCTGAGTTAGCCTGAATGGCGGGCAATGAGAACAAGCGCTGTCATCAGGCGCTGTAAAGCACAATTCAGTACCTCCGTGTCCTCTGTGGCTCTGTGGTGCATATAGATTAGGAGTACAGCATGTCACTGGAAAACGAAGTCGCACTGATCACCGGCGCCAGCCGCGGTATCGGCAAGGCCACTGCTCTGGCGCTGGGCGCCAAGGGGGCCGTTGTTATCGGTACCGCAACCTCCGACAACGGTGCGGAGGCGATTAGCGCCTATCTGAAAGAGCATGGTGTTAGCGGCAAAGGGGTCAAGCTGGATGTGACTCACCAGTCTGAGATTGATCATGTACTGGAGCAGATCGTCGAGGAGTTTTCCGCTCCCGGTATCCTGATCAACAACGCCGGCATCACCCGTGACAATCTGCTGATGCGAATGAAGGATGCGGACTGGGATGCGATCATGGAGACCAACCTCAAGTCGGTCTTCCGTATGTCCAAGTCCTGCGTGCGCCCCATGACCAAGGCGCGAAAGGGGCGTATCATCAGCATTGCCTCGGTGGTCGGGCTGATGGGTAATGCCGGTCAGACCAACTACGCAGCGGCCAAGGCGGGGATCATCGGCTTTACCAAGTCGCTGGCACGTGAGGTCGGCCCCCGCGGTATTACTGTCAATGCCGTTGCGCCGGGCTTTATCGATACCGATATGACCCGTGCGCTGTCCGATGAACACAAGCAGTTGCTGCTCAACCAGATCCCGCTGGGGCGCCTGGGGCAACCCGAGGAGATCGCCTCGGCGGTGGCCTTCCTGGCCTCGGCGGAGGCGGCCTACATCACCGGCGAGACCATTAGTGTCAATGGCGGGATGTATATGGGGTAAAAGTTTCTAAATAAATCAATATCTTACAGTCTTGTTCTGGTGCTATCGGGGAGACTCCGAACGTACCTCCAAGAGTGAAACAGTGCACTAGCATCTGTTTGCGGATTTCACTACAATACCGCAGCAGAAAAAAGATTTTTTATATCTCTGGGAGGAAATATCCGTCATGAGCAGTGTTGAAGAGCGCGTCAAGAAGATTGTTATCGAGCAGCTTGGTGCAAAAGAGGACGAGGTCACCAATGCAGCCTCTTTTGTTGATGATCTTGGCGCCGATTCACTCGACACCGTGGAACTGGTAATGGCTCTGGAAGAAGAGTTTGAAACCGAGATCCCCGATGAAGAAGCTGAAAAGATCACCACCGTTCAGCAGGCCATTGACTACGTCAATGCTCACCAGGGCTGATCGCTGATCGAATCGCCTGGGCCGCGACCACCCATGTGTGGCCGCGGCCTTTTGTTGTCTGTGAATTGAAGGAATTAAAGAGGGTTGTTCCTTGGCTAAGCGTCGTGTTGTTATCACTGGTATGGGGATGGTTTCTCCTGTGGGTCTCTCCGTTAAGGAGTCCTGGGAAAATATCTTGGCCGGCAAGAGCGGTATTGCTCCCATTACTCATTTCGATACCACCGGTTTCTCCACCACCTTCGGCGGCTCGGTGAAAAACTTTGATGTCAGTAACTATCTGTCACCCAAAGATGCCAAGAAGATGGACCCCTTTATCCACTATGGCATCGCTGCCTCCATGGAGGCGATCAAGGATTCAGGGCTGGAGGTGACTGAAGCGAATGCCGAGCGCATCGGTGTTGCGGTCGGTTCCGGTATCGGTGGCCTGCCTGGCATCGAGAAGGGCCATGAGGCCTATATGAAGGGCGGTCCGCGCAAAATCTCACCGTTCTTCGTGCCGAGCAATATTATCAACATGATCTCCGGTCACGTCTCGATTATGTATGGGCTCAAGGGGCCAAATATCGCGCTGGTTACCGCCTGCGCAACCGGTACCCATAGCATCGGTGATGCTGCACGCCTGATCGAATATGGTGATGCCGATGTGATGGTTGCCGGCGGTGCCGAGATGGCCACCTCACCCTGTGGCCTGGGGGGCTTCGGTTCCGCCCGTGCCCTCTCCACCCGCAATGACGATCCGGAAGCGGCCAGTCGTCCATGGGACAAGGACCGTGACGGTTTCGTTCTCAGTGACGGTGCCGGTGTCATGGTGTTGGAGGAGTACGAGCACGCCAAGGCCCGCGGCGCGAAGATCTACGCCGAGGTGGTCGGCTACGGCATGAGCGGCGATGCCTATCACATGACTCTGCCCGCCGCAGGTGGTGAGGGTGCCAGCCGTTGCATGAACAACGCGCTGAAAAACGCCGGTATCAACCACGAACAGGTCAACTACATCAATGCCCACGGTACCTCGACCCCGGCTGGAGATAAGGCCGAGACCGATGCGGCAAAGGCCAGCTTTGGTGAGCATGCCTACAAGCTGGCGATGAGTTCCACCAAGTCGATGACCGGTCATCTGCTGGGTGCGGCCGGCGGTGTCGAGGCGATCTTCACCGCCATGGCGATTCACGATCAGGTGGCGCCGCCGACCATCAACATCGACAATCCTGATCCCGAGTGTGATCTGGACTATGTAGCCGGTACCGCCCGTGAGATGGAGATCAACTATGCGCTCTCCAACTCCTTTGGTTTCGGTGGTACCAACGCCACACTGGTGCTGGCCAAGCTCAAGTAGTCCCGGACCTCTACGGCGAAGCGAAGAGACCGGGCCTGGTGCCCGGTCTTTTTGTATCCGGGGATGGGAGGCTATGGCGGGACGTCCTCTCTTCAGTCAGGGCTTTCCTTGTGCTCCCGGGCTAAAATGTGGCGGAAACAGTCAGAAAGGGTAGCCAGTGATTCTTGTTAACGGCGTAGAGCAGGAGCAGATTGAGGTAACCGATCGGGGCCTTCACTACGGTGACGGTCTGTTCGAAACCATCGCCATCGTCAATGGCAGGCCGCAACTATGGCAGGCACATATGGAGCGGTTGTTGGAAGGCTGCCATCGTCTGGGGATCCCGCTGCCGGATGTCGCCCAGCTTGCCGCCGAGGCCGCAGCGGCGTGTGTCGGTTCCGGGCGGGCGGTACTGAAGATCATCATCACCCGCGGCAGCGGGGGACGTGGCTACTTGCCACCGGCTGATGCACAACCCAGCCGGCTGCTGTTTTGCTACCCCTGGCCGGCGCATGCCGATGATGCGGCGCCCATCACGCTTCGTCTTTGCCGAACGCCGTTAAGCTGTAATCCGGCACTTGCAGGAATCAAGCACCTTAACCGCCTTGAGCAGGTGATTGCCCGTCAGGAATGGGACGAGGCGTCGATCGGCGAAGGTTTGATGTGTGACCCCTCAGGCCACCTTATCGAGGGTACGATGAGCAACCTGTTTGTTGTGCGTGCGGGTGAATTGCTCACCCCGGATCTCAGTGAGTGCGGGGTGGCCGGGGTGATGCGAAGGCAGGTGTTGGCATTGGCCGATGCGCTTTTACTGTCCGTCCGGGTGACTCGCCTCGCTGTCGCAGAGGTTGAGGCGGCGGATGAGGTCTTTATCACCAATAGCGTTCTCGGCATTCGTCCGGTAAGTCGATTTGAAACGGTTCAATATCATGACAACCCTCTTACCCGGCGTCTGCAGAGCGCACTTCGGGAGAGACTCGAGAGAGAATATGCGTAAACGGTTATTCACGATAATTGCAGGGATTGCGCTGCTTGTCACCTTTGCCCTGGCTTGGGGATGGATTCAGTACCAGGGGTTCATCAAGGCGCCGCTGATGGTGGATGAAGAGGGTGAGAGCCTGATCGTCGCTCCGGGTGCCTCGTTGCAGAGCGTTGCCCGTCAGCTTGAGGATGGCGGAGTGATCAGTGATAACCGGCTCTTCCGTTTGATGGCACGCCTGCGCGGGGATGCACACCGTATCAAGGCCGGAGAGTATCTGTTGCAGCCGGACATGAGTCCGCAACAACTGCTGCAACGGATGGTCGATGGCAAGGTACGGCACTATGCCCTTACCCTTGTCGAGGGGTGGAACTTCAGGGAGATGATGCAAACCCTCAATGAGAACCCCTATCTTGTGCATCGGCTAAAGGGCCTTTCCGCTACGGCGATCATGGAGGCGATCGGCTATCCGGATCAGCATCCTGAGGGACGCTTTTTACCGGAGACCTATCACTTCCCGCGCGGTATGAGCGATGTGGAGTTTCTGCGCCGGGCCTACCGGTCGATGAGCGAGCGGCTGGCCTATGAGTGGGAGAACCGGGAGGAGGGATTGCCCTTGCAGACACCCTATGAGGCACTTGTTCTGGCCTCGATTGTGGAGAAAGAGACCGGTGTGGAGAGTGAACGCACAGCGATCGCCGGCGTCTTTATCCGCCGCCTGCAGAAGGGGATGCGTCTGCAGACCGACCCGACGGTGATCTATGGCATGGGACTTGAGTATGACGGTAATATCCGTCGCCGGGATCTGCTGGCCGATACCCCCTACAACACCTATACCCGTGAGGGTTTGCCCCCCACCCCCATCGCCATGCCCGGTGCTGACGCGTTGCATGCGGTCATGCATCCGGAAAAAAGCGACAAGCTCTATTTTGTTGCCCGTGGTGATGGCAGTCACCACTTCTCCACTACCCTGGCGGAGCACAACCGGGCGGTACGCAAGTACCAGATCGAGAAGCGACGCGGGGACTACACCTCCTCGCCTGCACGTTAGGGCGCCTTCATAACGCCATGATGAGCAGGAGTACAAACCCGGCCACCAACAGCAGCGGGATGAGGGCGCTTCTCCACTCCTCGGCACTGCCCTTGGGACTCTCCTTGAACATCACCTTGGCCCGTGGCCAGAGAATGACCAGCATGGTCCCAATCAGGAGCGCGGAGCCTATCTTCATCCATAAATCCATCTCGACTATCTCCGTTGTATTTTGATATTTTCTATCGGTCTCTGCTGAGCAGGCACTGCGCTTCTGCCTCCATGCAATCCGCGTTTAGCGTATTCTCCTGAATATAAAAACCCCGCGCGGGGCGGGGTTGGCGGTCTCTTTATCGCTTGGGCTCAGTCGTTGTTGGAGAGCGCGCCGAGCAGGTGCAACAGGTGCACGAAGAGATTGAAAATGCTCAGATAGAGGCTGACCGTCATCATCAGATAGTTGCCGTGGGGCTCGTGAATCATGCGGCTGGTGTCATAGAGGATGAAGCCGCTCATCAGCATGATAACGACGGCAGAGATGGCCAGCGACAGCGCCGGAATGGCGAGGAAGATGTTGGCCAGTGCAGCGATGAGGGCTACGATCATCCCGGTGATCAGGAAACCACCCATGAAGCTGAAGTTTTTGCGGGTAGTCAGCGCATAGCCGGAGAGGCTGAGGAAGATCACCCCGGTACCGCCCATCGCCATACCAATGATCTGCGGCCCGTTGGAGAGTGACAGATACATGTTGAGCAGCGGCCCGAGAGCGAAACCGAACAGACCGGTGATGGCGAAAACTACGCCGAGGCCGGAGGCGGAGTTGGCGGTTTTCGGCAGGACGAAGAAGGCCAGCAGCATCGCGACGCCGATGCTGACCAGATAGGTCATCGGCCCCATCTCCATGAATACCGATGCAGTGGCTGTCAGCGCGCTGAACAGCAGGGTCATGGAAAGCAGAGTATAGGTGTTGCGGATCAGCTTGTTGGTGGCTAATGCCGCTTCAGGTGAACGGGCTGTTACCGTCTCATAGCTGCTCATTACAAACTCCTTATAAGTTGTCGTCGCTGAGCGTGATTATTAAACGCCACTATGGCACAAATATGGCCAATAGCATACTGTCAGACTCATGAATATCAAGCTGGAAATGGCCTGATAATTCCGTTAATATTCGCACTGCTTTCGGAGGGTTGGCTGAGCGGTTGAAAGCACCGGTCTTGAAAACCGGCATGGGTTAATAGCCCATCCAGGGTTCGAATCCCTGACCCTCCGCCATATTCATTTCCTCTCGTATAGCCCACCTTTTGATGCGATGTTGTCGCTTTGGTTCCATCCATTTTGCCTCTCTCTATCCCCCTTTGTTTTGCCCTTGAGCTACACTTTTCCTATCTGGGACGAGTGACTGACTTGGACCTCGTGCCGTAAATCAGAGGAGCGAGAGATATGAGCAAGTTGATTAAAGCTATTTCGGCACTGACATTGGCGGGTGCCGTGGCGTTTCCCCTTCAGAGTGCACAGGCCTGGTGGGGCGGCCCGGGTTCCAGAGCGTCCGATGCTGAGGATCGGATGGATTCCGGCCGACGCACCGGCTACGGTCCGGGTATGCGTTCGGGACAGACCGGCCGGGGATACGGACCTGGGGTAGGCTACGGTCCAGGACAGGGCTACGGACCGGGTCAGGGCTACGGACCGGGACAGGGTTACGGTCCAGGACAGGGTTACGGCCCAGGACAGGGTTACGGCCCAGGACAGGGCTACGGTCCAGGACAGGGCTACGGGCCGGGACAGGGCTACGGGCCGGGACAGGGCTACGGGCCGGGACAGGGCTATGGACCGGGACAGGGCTATGGACCGGGACAGGGCTATGGACCGGGACCAGGCTATGGACCGGGACCAGGCTATGGACCGGGACCAGGCTACGGACCGGGACCAGGCTATGGACCTGGACCAGGCTACGGACCGGGTCAGGGCTACGGTCCGGGACAAGGCTACGGTCCGGGTCAGGGCTACGGGCCGGGACAAGGCTACGGGCCGGGACCAGGCTACGGGCCGGGACCAGGCTACGGGCCGGGACCAGGCTACGGGCCGGGACAGGGCTACGGACCGGGGTCTCCCGAGCAGCCGCAACCGCCGGCGGTGACCGACGACGCGGATAACAACTGACTTATCACGTACGGACCGATGCTTTCCCCGCTCTCTGACGAGACGCAAGAGGGCATGGATGCCGGATAATATCCGGCATAACATGCCGAAATACTTTGCGCCTTGGCGCCTCTGCGGTTAGCTTTTAATGGTGAGTAATTACGAATTCAGGTAACTATTGATGATCACAGTTGTCGCTAATCTCAAGGGGGGAGCGGGCAAGAGTACGGTTGCTTT
This sequence comes from Gammaproteobacteria bacterium, assembly GCA_026196275.1. Lineage (GTDB taxonomy): Bacteria > Pseudomonadota > Gammaproteobacteria > Thiohalomonadales > Thiohalomonadaceae > JAPHTQ01. The sequence continues at coordinate 30,235 of JAPHTQ010000055.1, read as the reverse complement.
CAATCTGGCCGTTTGGCTGGCCATGCACGATGAGTCTGTCACTGCCTTTGATTTGGATCCCCAACGTACCCTGACCGATGTTACCGAGGTGCGGGGCGAGGAGGGGGGGGTACCGTCGTTTGATTTGTACTACGGCGGCGTAGAGTTGGTGGATACGATCAGCAAGACAGGCGGAGAGGTGATCGTCGATGTCGGCACCGCGGACATGGTCGCGGTTACGGGTGCACTGGGTATCGCTGATCGGGTGCTTGTCCCGGTCCCTCCCAGCCAGGCCGATATCTGGTCGACCCAGCGATTCCTCACTCTGCTCAGGCACTCTGTAGCGAATAACACCCCACAGGTTTTCGTCTTTGTAAACCGTGCCGACACCCACCACTCTGTTCGCGAGTCCGATGAGGCTGAACAGGCGCTGGCTGAACTTGACGGCATTACCTTGCTGAAGCAGCGCCTGTGTCAGCGAACGGCGTTTCGTCGCTCCTTTACCGAGGGGATGGGGGTATTTGAGATGGTCCCCTGGAGTAAGGCATCCAGGGAGTTTATGCGTTTTGCCGCTGAGCTCTACCCTGGAATGAGTAGCGCGCAGGTGTAATTGCGCGGCATTCAAGTGGCCTTCGCGACGGTCATTTTTAATGGATGGACATTTTGTCTGTACTCTATTAGTGTCGAGTTCAGTTAAGCATTTTTGGTTTGTGCGATGATTAGTGTCCTGCTTGTTGATGATCATGAGTTGGTAAGGAGCGGTATAAGACGTTTGCTGGATGACGTCGACGGTATCAATGTCTATGCCGAAGCAGAGAGTGGCGAGCAGGCGCTCAAACTGGTTCGGGCCAAGCGCCCCGATGTGATTCTGATGGATGTGAGCATGCCGGGGATCGGTGGACTTGAAACGACCCGCAAGCTCAACAGCTTCGCCCCCGAGCTGCCGGTTATCATCCTTACCGTCCATACCGACGATCCTTTTCCCTCAAGCCTGCTCAAGGCGGGCGCCTCTGGCTATTTGCACAAGGGCTGCAAGGTGGATGAGATCGTCGCCGCGATCAAGGAGGTATATGCCGGGGGGCGTTACATCGGCTCGGCAATCGCGCAGAATCTGGCCCTCTCCCTGTTTCCCGGTAATGCAGGTTCGCCCTTTGATAACCTCTCCCAGCGTGAGATGCAGGTGATGCTGATGTTGGTGCAGGGAGAGAAAGCGCAGGATATTGCCGGTATGTTGCACTTGAGCCCGAAGACCATCAGTACCTATCGCAGCCGCCTTTTCGAGAAACTCGGTGTACGCAATGATGCTGAATTGACCCGCCTTGCCATGCGGCACGGGATGCTCGATAACACCTGATATTGCTGTCGTAATATAATAAAAAACAATAAGTTGAAATGCATACTTAAAGTATATAATTTATTCTTTGGCTCGTTCTGACAGGTAAAGGCAGCGCCACCTCCCCCACACCATGAGTAATGAAAGCAGCAAGACGTTCGATCACAAGGCCTTTCTCGCCACACTGACCACCAGGCCCGGCGTCTACCGGATGCTCGACGCCGAGGGCACTATTATCTACGTGGGCAAGGCGAAAAATCTCAGGCGCCGCGTATCCAGCTACTTCAGCCGCCACGACAACAGCCCCAAGACACGGGTAATGGTCTCCCAAATCCAGGCCATCGAGGTCACGGTAACCAATACCGAGAACGAGGCCTTGTTGCTGGAGAATAACCTGATCAAGGCCCACCGTCCGCGCTATAACATCTTGCTGCGCGACGACAAGAGCTACCCCTATATCTATCTCTCGGCTGACGATTTTCCCCGGCTGGGTTTCCAGCGTGGCCGGCGTCACAAGAGGGGGCGCTATTTTGGTCCCTTTCCCAGCTCGCCGGCGGTACGCGAGAGTCTCAACCTGTTGCAGAAACTCTTCCCGGTGCGCCAGTGCGAGGACAGTTTCTTTCGCAACCGCTCCCGTCCCTGCCTGCAGTACCAGATCAAGCGCTGTAGCGCCCCCTGTGTCGGCTATATCGACAAGGAGAACTACCAGGAGGACGTGCGCCACGCGGTGATGTTCCTTGAGGGCAAGAACAACGCGATCATCGACGAGCTGGTGCGGCGCATGGAGCAGGCCTCCGCTGCCCTGGAGTTTGAGTTGGCGGCCCGCTACCGCGACCAGATCGCCACCCTGCGCAAGGTGCAGGAGAAGCAGTATGTCATGGGAGAGGGGAGTGCTGACCTGGATGTGATCGCCGCGGTTGAGCAGAGCGGTGTCGGCTGCGTGCAGGTGTTCTTTATCCGTAACGGCCGCAACCTGGGTAACAAGACCTATTTCCCGCGCCATACCGCCGACTCCAGTGCGGCGGAGCTGCTAACCGCCTTTCTGCCCCAGTACTACCTCGGTGGTTCAGCACAGGAGCGGCCGATACCCTCCCGGATCCTCGTCAACCAGGAGCTGCCGGAGGTGGAGCTGCTGCAGGGGGTATTGGCCGAGCAGGCCGGCAAAAAGGTGACCATCAGTGCCAGGCTGCGCGGCGAACGGGCCCGCTGGCTGGAGCTCGCCACCACCAATGCCCAGCATGCTCTGGCCAGCCACATGGCCAACAAACTCAATATCATGGCCCGCTTTGAGGCGCTGCAGGAGGCGTTGCAGCTGGACGATTTGCCGCAGCGCATCGAGTGCTTTGATATCAGCCATACCATGGGCGAGGCGACGGTGGCCTCCTGCGTGGTGTTCGACACCAATGGTCCACTCAAGAGCGACTACCGGCGCTTCAACATCGAGGGGATCACCCCAGGAGATGATTATGCCGCGATGCAACAGGCCCTGAGCCGCCGTTTCAAACGGCTTAAGGAGGGGGAGGGTAAATACCCGGACATCCTGCTGATCGACGGCGGTAAGGGGCAACTGCGCCAGGCGGAACAGGTGCTGGAGGAGCTGCAGGTTATCGGTGTGATCATGATTGGCGTGGCCAAGGGGCCGAGCCGCAAGCCGGGAGTGGAGCAGCTGATATTGTCGGGCTCTGATACGCCCATTATACTGCCTGCAGACTCGCCCGCCCGGCACCTGATACAGCAGGTGCGGGATGAGGCGCATCGTTTTGCGATCACCGGCCATCGTCAGCGTCGTGCCAAGGCGCGGCGCTCCTCACCGCTGGAGGGGATCCCGGGACTCGGGCCCAAGCGTCGGCAGCAGTTGCTGCGCCAGTTCGGTGGACTGCAGGAGGTGGCCCGTGCCGGGGTCGAGGAGCTGTGCAAGGTCAAAGGGATCAGCCGCCAACTGGCGCAAGGCATCTACGATGCCTTTCATGCCGACGAAGGATGAGAAAAACCCATAATGCGATTTAACATTCCCAACATCCTGACACTGCTGCGCATTGCGCTGATCCCGGTGTTTGTGCTGTTCTTCTACCTGCCGGTAGAGGGGGCCAATATCATTACCACGGCCATTTTCGCCCTGGCGGCAGTTACCGACTGGTTCGACGGTTATCTGGCCCGGAAATGGAAAGAGACCTCCGCCTTCGGCGCCTTCCTCGACCCGGTGGCAGACAAGCTGATGGTTGCCGCCGCGCTGGTGCTCATTGTCGATAACAACCCGACAGCCTATGCCGGTTTCTGGCTGGCGATCCCGGCGGTGGTGATTATTGGTCGCGAGATCACGATCTCTGCGCTGCGCGAATGGATGGCGGAGATCGGCTCCTCCGCCACCGTCTCGGTGAGCATGATGGGCAAGATCAAGACCACCGCACAGATGGCGGCCCTGGTGCTCTTGCTGTTCCAAGCCCCGATTGGCCCTTTCCCCACGGCGACGGTCGGTTTGCTGCTGCTCTATCTCGCTGCGGTACTCACGCTCTGGTCGATGCTACTCTATCTCAGGGCGGCCTGGCCGGTATTGAGCAAGAGCTGAAAAAAATCACTGCAGGCGCTTGACAAGAAACGCCAAAACATTAGAATGTGCCCATCTTTTGAGGCGGGAATAGCTCAGTTGGTAGAGCACAACCTTGCCAAGGTTGGGGTCGCGAGTTCGAATCTCGTTTCCCGCTCCATATTCCAGAGACCTCGGTTCGATATCCGACCGGGGTCTTTTTCTAGGTACCTGTGAAACGTCCACGTGACAGGATGCCGACAGGCGATGCCGCAGGGTGCAACGTCGAATAACGCTTTCGGTCGGGTAGCAAAGCGGTTATGCACTGGATTGCAAATCCACGTAGGCCGGTTCGACTCCGGCCCCGACCTCCATCCAAAAAAGCACTCGTCATCGAGTGCTTTTTTTGTGTCTGAAAGAAAAACGGTAAAGAACACAGCAACGCAGATAACTGCTGAAATAAACGGTTGAGTCAGTTAAAATTTCGGCTCTGCTTTCTCAGCCCGGATGGCGAAATTGGTAGACGCAAGGGACTTAAAATCCCTCGGTGGCAACACCGTGCCGGTTCGATTCCGGCTCCGGGCACCATCAACTTAGTGTTCCACGCACAACGCAATGCTGTTTCTTTGGCTGTTGTCCTTCCGTAAATTCTCCTTTGTGATAAACAATAGTGATTACTCTTCGTCTTGGTCGATAATTTCTCGTCGTTAAGAAAATAGAAGAACGGTGGGGATGTCAGCCAGTGCTACACTCCGGAGAACCGCCACCACGCAAGGAGACCTGGCACGATGAGTAGCAGAACGGTTGCCGGCCTGACGATCGAGTGCAGGCAGGACGATATCGTTGCGCAGTCCGATATGGATGTTGTGGTCAATGCGGCGAATGCGCAGTTGCGAAGTGGCGGCGGAGTGGCCGGGGCGATCCATCGTGCCGCGGGGCCAGGGCTGGAGGAGGAGTGTGCACCACTTGCCCCTCTCAAGCCGGGGCAGGCGGTGATCACCGGTGCCCATGCCTTGCCTAACCAGTATGTCATTCACTGCCTGGGGCCGGTTTACGGCCTCGATGAGCCGGCCGATAAACTTCTGGCCGACTGTTATCGCAATGCCTTGCGATGTGCTGAGGAGGCGAAGATTCACAGTGTCGCCTTCCCGGCGATCTCTACCGGTGCCTTCGGCTACCCGCTGGCTGAGGCAGCCCGTATTGCACTGCGGACGCTTGTCGATGCGGCACCGCAACTGCGAACAGTGAAGCATGTCCGCCTTGTCCTGCACAGTACTTCCGCGCTGCAGACCCACGAGCGGCTGCTCAATGAGCTGACCGCCGGCTGATCGTTTAACCTCAATCCCACGCCGTGCGGTTAACCGCATAACTCTCCAGCATTTTCACATAGCTGGCGCGCTCATAGGCGGCGGGATCGGCCATCTGTTGATGGGATAATACTCCCTTGATCTGTTCGATGGAGTCATAGGGACTCTCCTCCAGCCACACCTCGATCCCGTTTAGAATGCGGGTCAATTGCTTCGGACCGTGCAATAGCAGGGTGCTGCAGAGGTGTGTGATGTCGGCGCCGGCGAGCAGCATCTTGATTGCATCTTCTGCGCTGTGGATGCCACCGGTGGCGGCGAGCGAGAGTTTGAGCCGGCCGTGCAGTATCCCCAGCCAGCGCATCGCCAGCAGGTTGTCGTGGGGTTGGGAGAGGTGCAGAGCCGGGGCCACTCGCAGGCTGTCGACGTCGATGTCCGGCTGGTAGAAGCGATTGAACAGCGCGACCCCATTGGCGCCGGCTGCCTCCAGGCTGCTGACGAAGTGACCGAGTGAACTGAAGAAGGGAGAGAGTTTGACTGTGATGGGCAGGCTTACTGTCTTGCGCAGTTCGCTGAGCAGGGCAAGGTAGCGCTGCTCCATCGTCTCGGCGGAGAGCTCCAGGTCAGCGGCGACGTAGTAGACGTTCAGCTCCAGGGCATCGGCACCGGCCTCCGTCAGCAGCTTGCCGTTCTCCACCCAACCGCTGTTGGAGATGCCATTGAGACTGGCGATGACGGGAATGGAGAGGCTCTCCTTGAGCTTGCGGATCTGCTCCAGGTAGTTGTCCAGTTCGTCACCGGGATCGGCCGGCATGGGCAGATAGCTCTCCGCCTCGCTGTGGCCAAGCTCCTGGGTCGTGAGAAAGGCCAATTGTCGGGTCTGCTGATCCTGCAGCTCCTCCTCGAACAGGGAATACATCACCAGCGCCGAGGCACCGGCATCCTCGAGGGCGCGTGCCATGCCGGGACTACGGCTTAGCGGTGAGGCGGAGGGAACCACGGGATTCTTCAGTTGTAGTCCGAGATAGTTGGTGCTCAGGTCCACGGTTTACTCCTTCTCGTCCTCGGCCTTGGGTTCTTGATAATCCATCGCCGCCAGTTGTTCGTAGTGATGGTAACGGGCTGTCGCCTCAAGCTGTGATGCCTGCAGGAACTGCTCGGCGTTATCCGGGTGGCTACGCCAGAGCATGCTGAAGCGGGTTTCATTACTGACGAAGTCGCGGTAGCCGATGGAGGGCTTCTTCGAATCGAGCTGCAGCGGGTTCTCGCCTCTGTCAAGCCGCCGCGGGTCGTAGCGTAGCAGGGGCCAGTGACCGCTGCGGGTGGCCAGGTCCTGCATCTGGTGGTTCTGGGCCAGGTCATTGCCCCAGGCGATGCAGGGGGCGTAGGCGATAATGATCGAAGGGCCGTCGTAGGACTCGGCCTCGATAAAGGCGCGCAGGGTCTGAATGTCCTTGGCGCCATAGGCCACCTGAGCGACGTAGACGTTCTCGTAGCTCATGGCGATCATCGCCAGGTCCTTCTTTGCCGCCGGTTTGCCGCCGGCGGAGAATTTGGCCACCGCACCGCGTGGGGTCGCTTTTGAGGTCTGTCCCCCGGTATTGGAGTAGACCTCGGTATCGAGTACCAGGATGTTGACGTTGCGCCCGGAGGCGAGCACGTGGTCCAGGCCGCCGAAACCGATGTCGTAGGCCCAGCCGTCGCCACCGACGATCCATACGCTCTTTTTCACCAGATAATCGGCGATGCTCTCCAGCCGCCGCGCCTCGGGTTTGTCGATCGTCTTGAGGCTCTGCAGCAGCTCGCTGACCCGCTCGCGCTGGTCGTGAATGCCCGCCTCGCTATTTTGCTCGGCGTTGAGCAGGGCCTCGACCCGTTCTGCGCCGATCGCCTCCTGCAGGGAGACGAGCAGTTCGCGGGCCAGCTCCGACTGTTTGTCGACCGCCACGCGCATTCCCAGGCCGAACTCGGCGTTGTCCTCGAACAGCGAGTTGTTCCATGCCGGGCCGCGACCGTCGGGGTTTTTCGCCCACGGTGTGGTGGGCAGGTTGCCGCCGTAGATGGAGGAGCAGCCGGTGGCGTTGGCCACCATCATGCGGTCGCCGAAAAGCTGGCTGGCGAGCTTCAGATAGGGGGTCTCGCCGCAGCCGGAGCAGGCGCCGGAGAACTCGAACAGCGGCTGGGTGAGCATCGCCTCCTTGATCACGTTGGGGCGCAGCTTGCGCCGGTCGTACTCGGGCAGACCGAGGAAGAATTCCCAGTTCTCCCGCTCCTGCTCACGCCGCGGCGGCTGCGGCACCATGTTGATCGCACGGCGTCCCGGATTCTCCTTGTCCTTGACCGGACAGATGTCGACACAGAGGGTGCAGCCGGTACAGTCCTCCGGCGCCACCTGGTAGCTGATGTGCCACCCCTCGGGAAACTCCTTGCCCTTGACCGGCACGTGTTTGAAGCTCGGTGGTGCATCCTTGGCCAGTGCCGGGTCGAACACCTTGCTGCGTATCACCCCGTGAGGGCAGACGAAGGGACACTTGCCGCAGTGGATGCAGAGATCCTCATCCCACTCGGGGATCTCCAGCGAGATGTTGCGCTTCTCCCACTGGGTGGTGGCGGTGGGGTAGGTACCATCGGCGGGCAACAGGCTCACCGGCAGGTTGTCGCCGCGGCCGGCGATGATCTCGGCGGTGACCCGTTGCACGAAACCCGGTGCGCTGGCCGGCACCACCGGCGGTTTGTCGAACTTGCTGCTGATGCTACCCGGGATCTCCACCTGATGGAGGTTGGCCAGGGAGGCGTCGATGGCGTTGAAGTTCATCTCCACCAGCTTTTTGCCGCGCTTGCCGTAGGTATTTTCCACCGCCTCCTTGATCGAGCGGATCGCCTGCTCCTGCGGCAGGATATCGGAGATAGCGAAGAAGCAGGTCTGCATGATGGTGTTGATGCGCCGGCCCATACCGGCCTCGTCAGCGACGTGGTAGGCATCGATGACATAGAACTTCAGCTGTTTGTCGATGATCTGCTGCTGCATCCTGCGCGGCAGGGTATCCCACGCCTGGTCCGCCGAGGCAGTGGTGTTGAGCAGGAAGACGCCGCTCTCGGCGGCCTTGTCGAGCATGTCGTAGCGTTCGAGGAAGACGCTCTGGTGGCAGCCGACGAAATGTGCCTCGTTATCGCCGATGAGGTAGGTGGAGTGAATCGGCTCGGGGCCGAAGCGCAGGTGAGAGACGGTCACCGCGCCCGATTTTTTCGAGTCGTAGACAAAGTAGCCCTGGGCGTGCAGATCGGTGCACTCGCCGATGATCTTGATGGAGTTCTTGTTGGCGCTGACGGTGCCGTCCGAACCCAGGCCGTAGAAGAGGGCGCTGACCGCCTTTTTCGACGCGTCGGTACGGAAGGAGGTGTCCCACTCCAGGCTGCTGCCGCTCAGGTCGTCATGAATGCCGATGGTGAAGTCGTTTTTAGGCTGTTCACTGCCGAGCTCATCGAACACCGCCTTGACCATGCCCGGGGTGAACTCCTTGGAGGAGAGGCCGTAGCGGCCACCGATGATGCGCGGCATGGCCGCACAGGGGGCATCGCCATTGGCGACCCCCTGGGCCAGGGCGCCGAGTATGTCCTTGTAGAGCGGCTCGCCGTCGGCGCCGGGCTCCTTGGTACGGTCGAGCACGGCGACCGCGTGCACCGAGTCGGGCAGGGCCTGGAGGAAGTCGGCGGCGGCGAAGGGGCGGTAGAGTCGAACCTTGAGCAGCCCTACCTTCTCGTCGTGAGCATTGAGGTGATCCACTGTCTCCTCAACAGTCTCCGCGCCAGAGCCCATCAGGATCACCACACGCTCGGCGTCCACCGCGCCGTGGTAGTCGAAGAGGTGATACTGCCGTCCGGTCAGTTTGGCAAAACGATCCATGCAGTCCTGCACGATGGCAGGCATCTTCGTGTAATAGGGGTTGACGCTCTCCCGTGCCTGGAAGTAGACGTCGGGGTTCTGTGAGGTGCCACGGACCACCGGATGCTCCGGATTGAGGGCACGGCTGCGATGGGCAGCGACCTGCTCGTCGTCGATCATCGCCCGCACGGTCGCCTCGTCCACCTCCTCGATCTTGTCGATCTCGTGCGAGGTGCGAAAGCCGTCGAAGAAGTGCAGGATCGGCACCCGGCTCTCCAGGGTCGCCGCCTGGGCGATGAGGGCCATGTCCATCACCTCCTGCACCGAGTTGGAGGCGAGCATGGCAAAGCCGGTGCCGCGCGCAGCCATCACATCAGCATGGTCGCAGAAGATGGAGAGCGCCTGGGCGGCAAGGGAGCGGGCGGCGATATGGAACACCGTAGGGCTGAGCTCACCGGCGATTTTGTACATATTGGGCAGCATCAGCAGCAGCCCCTGGGAGGCGGTGAAGGTAGTGGCCAGGGAGCCGCTCTGCAGCGCACCGTGGATCGCCCCGGCAGCACCGCCCTCACTCTGCATCTCCACCACATGGGGTACCGAACCCCAGATGTTGGTCTTGCCCTGAGCCGACCAGGCGTCGGCATGCTCGCCCATGGGCGAGGCCGGCGTAATCGGGTAGATGGCGATCACTTCGTTGCAGAGATGGGCAATGCGGGCGGCGGCTTCATTGCCATCCAGGGTAATCATGCGGCGTGTCATGCGTGCTCCGTTAATGCCTCGGGTTGTAGTTCGAACAGGCGTACCTCTCTATAGCCTCAACATAGCGCGATAGCGGGCGTTGTGCCAACTCCTCTTTCAAACTATGGAGTCGGTGGTTTCTTCGCGATAGATCCATCTCCGCCCTTGGCGTCTTTGCGCTGAATATGTCGTCCGCTCCGACATAATGGTACGATGCCTGCTGTCCTTGAGAGCCGTGTGATAGTGCCTTGAACGTCATCTTCTTCCTCATCGTCCTGAGCGCCTTTGCCGTTGCCGCGTGGAAGCAACTGGGATGGCCGAGCGCCGAAGAGACGCCGATGCATGCGCTCTCCAGCGCGATGGTGGAGTCGGCCACCGGAGCGGTGGAGCTGGCGATCGGACTGGTAGGGGTGATGACCCTGTTTCTCGGTCTGATGAAGGTGGCCGAGGCGGGCGGCATGCTGACCATCCTGGCGCGGCTGATCCGTCCCCTGATGGTGCGCCTGTTTCCCGATATCCCCGCCGAGCATCCGGCGATGGGGGCGATGATTCTCAATATCTCGGCCAACGCCCTGGGGCTGGGCAATGCCGCCACACCCTTTGGCATCCGTGCGATGCAGGAGCTCGACACCCTCAATCGTCACAAGGGCACCGCCAGCGATGCGATGGTGCTCTTTTTGGCGATCAACACCTCCAGTATTACCCTGCTGCCGACCGGCATCATCGCCCTGCGTGCCTCGGCCGGTTCGGCCGATCCGGCGGGTATTCTGCCGACGACGCTCTTTGCCACCGCCTGCTCCACCATCGTGGCGATCATCGCCGCCTTGCTCTACCGGCGCTTCTTTCCGCTGGTTGAGCCGCCGGTAGCGGCTGAGGAGGGGGAGACCGCTACCGGGACGGAGCGTGAGGCCGTGGCACAGCACGGCGCCTACCCGCTCTGGGTCTCGTTTCTCGCCCTCGGGGGACTGGTGGCGATGATTCCGGTGACGGTGCTTTACGGACGGGTGATCGCGCCGTGGATCCTGCCGGGGCTGATGCTCGGTTTTCTCGCCTTCGGGGTATGGCGGCGGGTGGCGATCTACGAGGTCTTCGTCGAGGGGGCCAAGGACGGTTTCCAGGTGGCGCTGCGGATCATCCCCTATCTGGTGGCGATCCTGGTGGCGGTGGGGATGTTCCGCGCCAGCGGGGCGCTGGAGATGCTGGTGGGCGCCATCGGTCGCTGGAGCGAACCGCTGGGGATGCCGGCCGAGGCGTTGCCGATGGCCCTGCTGCGGCCGCTATCGGGCTCCGGTGCCTACGGGGTGGTGGCCTCGGTGATCAACGACCCGGCTATCGGCCCGGACAGCTACACCGGCTACCTGGTCTCTACCCTGCAGGGTTCCACCGAGACCACCTTCTATGTGTTGGCGGTTTACTTCGGTGCGGTGCAGGTCAAGCGTATCCGCCACGCCCTGTGGACTGCACTGACCGCGGATGTGGCGGCGATCATCGCCGCCGTGGTCGCGGTCTCCTTCCTCTTCCGCCTCGCTTGAAGCTGTCATGACACAGACTGAAAGCAATAGTCCGCTTGTCGTCGCCCTCGATCTGAGCAGAGGGGGCGAGGCGCAGGCCATCGCCGAGCGTTGGGGGCTGGAGGCTCTTGCCAACGGCTTTCAGCTGCAGCTGACCGCTGAACACCTGCAACTGGTGCAGCAGGGCGGGCAGGATGGACCGGTTTTCGTCGATTTTGTCGCCGGGGCGGTGGCGCACCGGCGCCGTTTCGGCGGCGGTCGCGGCCAGAGCATCGCCAAGGCGGTGGGACTCAAGGGCGGCGCCAACCCCACAGTGGTGGATGTCACCGGCGGGCTGGGGCGGGACGCCTTTGTGTTGGCCTCGCTCGGCTGTCGCGTCACCCTGGTGGAGCGCTCGGCGGTGGTGGCGGCGTTGCTGGAGGATGGCCTGGCCCGCGCCCGGGAGGATGCGGAGATCGGCCCCTGGATTGGCGAACGGCTGCAGCTGGTGCATGCCGAAGCGGTGAGCTGGATGGAGGCCCTGGATGAGGAGGCGTTTCCCGAGGTGGTCTACCTCGACCCGATGTTTCCCCATCGGCGCAAGAGCGCGCTGGTGAAGAAGGAGATGCGGCTGCTGCAGGCCCTGCTTGGCGGGGATGCCGATGCCGACGCCCTGCTGCCGGCGGCGCTGCGCATCGCCCGCAAGCGGGTGGTGGTGAAGCGGCCGGACTACGCCCCGCACCTGGCCGGGATGAAACCGACCATGAGCATTACCAGCAAGAAACACCGCTTCGATGTCTACGTTGTGGCGACAGTGCACTAGAGCTCATCGCCCCCGTTCATGGGAGGGATTGAACTTCTCCACTGTGGTTCAGGGAGAACCGGGTAACGGAGAGTGACGCATCCCTTCGCCCCGTCTGCTACATTGTGCAGATAAACCGTGACTACTCGCTCCACCCGAAAAAGTGATCTCACCGCAAAGGCGCCTTTGCGGTGAGGTTTTAAGGGGTGAGTCATTACGATTAATCAACAACTCACCGGACTTCAATAAAATAGAAATAAATTTAAGTATATTGTTTAACTTATTGAATTTCATTATTTAAACACAATAAGGAGAGAGCTATGAGCGCGACCATCGAGATGCTGGGTGATGAGGCGGATTACCTTTTGAACCACATATGCCAGGGCATACCGAAGTCGATGCTGCACCCGCCGGGAAGGGATTATGTCAGCCGGGTGATGGCGGAGAAGGATCGATCACCTGCCGTAATGCGCAACATGCAGCTGATGTATAATACCGGGCGTCTGGGCGGCAGCGGCTACCTCTCCATCCTGCCGGTGGATCAAGGGGTGGAGCACTCCGGCGGGGCATCGTTTGCCCCCAATCCGGCATTCTTCGACCCGGGTACCATCTGCGAGATGGCCATTGAAGGTGGCTGCAATGCAGTGGCTTCCACGCTGGGGGTGTTTGGCTCCGTGGCCAGACGCTATGCCCACCGCATCCCGTTTATTCTCAAGCTCAATCACAACGAGATACTCTCTTACCCGAACTTCTACGATCAGACGATGTTCGCATCGGTGGATCAGGCCTTCGATATGGGTGCCGTAGCTGTGGGTGCCACTATCTACTTCGGCTCAGAAGAGTCACGGCGGCAGATCCAGGAGGTCAGCGAGGCCTTTGCCTATGCCCATGAACTGGGCATGGTGACCGTGTTGTGGGCCTACTTGCGTAACAGCGCCTTCAAGCATGAGGGGACGGATTACCACACCAGTGCCGATCTGACCGGTCAGGGCAACCATCTGGCGGCAACCCTCAATGCCGATATCATCAAGCAGAAACAGGCGACCAACAACGGCGGTTATAACGCGATCGGTTTTGGCAAGACCCATCCCAAGGTCTACGATGAGTTGACCAGTGAACACCCGATCGATCTGGTGCGTTACCAGGTGGCCAACTGCTACATGGGGCGGGTGGGGATGATCAACTCCGGCGGCCCTTCCGGCAAGGACGATATGCACCAGGCGGTGCGCACCGCGGTGATCAACAAGCGGGCCGGCGGTATGGGCCTTATCTCGGGGCGCAAGGCCTTCCAGAAGCCGATGGCCGAGGGGATCAAGCTGCTCAATGCGATCCAGGATGTTTATGCTGACCCGGCCATCGAGATCGCCTGAAGTGGTCCACAGGGGTGATGCGTCGCCCTAGAGCGGGAGTTCGGGAGTCTGCATCACCTCTTTCATTGCTTCGAGCAGGCGGTCTAACTGTTCCCGATAGCGCTCCATCCCCCCGCGTTTAAGCGCCAACTCCAGCGATTCGGCGGCACTTTTCAGCTCCGGAGTACCACAGTAGGTGGCGGAGCCGTGGAGCTTGTGCACGGCCTCAATGAGCGCTGGGAGATCGCCGGTCTCATGCAGGCTGCGGATTTTGAGTTGATAGACGGGAAGCTCGTTTTGCAACATTTGGTACAGGTCGCGTGCCAAATTGGCATTGCCCCCCGCCCGCTCAAGCGCCAGATTGGCATCAACGATATGCTCAGGTGCACTCATCCGTGTGATCCTCATGTAATATCAGTGACTCTGAAACTCAAACAGTAGCCGTAATCGTCATTCAGGACAAGCCCGTTTATAATGACAACTTGTCCGCTATCGGCTATCCAGACTATTAGGCGCACTATGACATTTCCCACCATCGAATCCTTTGTCGGCAATACCCCGCTGGTTCGCCTGCAGCGTATTCCGGGCGAGAGCAGCAACACCATTCTGGTCAAACTGGAGGGCAACAACCCGGCCGGTTCGGTCAAGGACCGGCCGGCGCTGTCAATGATCCAGCACGCCGAGGCCCGCGGTGAGATCCAACCTGGTGATACCCTGATCGAAGCCACCTCCGGCAACACCGGTATCGCCCTGGCAATGGCGGCGGCGATCAAAGGCTACAAAATGGTTCTGATCATGCCCGATAACATGAGTGTGGAACGTCGTGCTCCCATGTACGCCTACGGCGCCGAGATCATTCTGGTCAGCCGCGAACAGAGCATGGAGGGGGCGCGTGATCTGGCGCTGCAGATGCAGGCCGAAGGCAAGGGCAAGGTGCTGGATCAGTTCTCCAATCCGGACAATCCGCTGGCCCACTACGAGACCACCGGTCCGGAGATCTGGCGAGACAGCAAGCAGTTGGTGACCCACTTCGTCAGCGCCATGGGTACCACCGGCACCATCATGGGGACCTCGCGCTATCTCAAGGAGAAGAGCCCGGCGATCCGGATCATCGGTGTTCAGCCCCAGGAGGGGGCGAGCATCCCTGGCATTCGCCGTTGGCCCAAGGAGTATCTGCCGAGTATCTTCGAAGCCAGCCGTGTCGATCAGATGATCGATGTCGGTCAACAGGCAGCGGAGGAGATCACCCGCCGCCTGGCGGCCGAGGAGGGGATCTTCTGCGGGATCTCCTCCGGCGGTGCCGTGGCCGCTGCACTGGAACTCTCGAAGCAGGTTGAGAATGCGGTCATCGTCACCATCATCTGCGACCGCGGCGATCGCTACCTCTCCACCGGGGTCTTCCCGGCTGACTAATTGATTTTCTTGCCACAGAGAACACAGAGGTCACTGAGGGTAAAACAAAATAATCCCTGTGTTCTCTGCGCCCTCTGTGGCTGAAATTTTTACAGGATATAAAATGGCAAGACGACGCAGGCGGCCGAAGCTGCCGACCGAGCCCGTTCGGGCGACGATTGAGGACCTCTCCCACGACGGGCGCGGGGTGACCCATATTGACGGCAAGACGGTTTTTGTCGAGGGGGCACTGAAGGGCGAGGAGGTGAGTTTTCTCTATGTGGAGAAAAAACGCAGCTACGATGTGGGGGCGGTGCAGACGGTGCATCATGCTGCGCCCGAAAGGGTAGAACCGAAGTGTGCCGTCTTTGGTGTCTGTGGTGGTTGTGCGTTGCAGCACATGGAGGCGGGAGCGCAGATCCTGGCCAAGCAGGAGGTGCTGCTGGAGAACTTCGAGCGCATCGGCAAGGTTTGCCCCGGTGAGGTGCTGCCGCCGCTGACCGGTCCCCACTGGGGTTACCGGCGCAAGGCGCGCCTGGGGGTGCGCAATGTGCCGAAGAAGGGGCGGGTGCTGATCGGTTTTCGTGAAAAGCGCAAACCCTACATCGTCGATATGCAGCGCTGCGAGGTGTTGCACCCGAGTGTCGGTGAGCACCTGCATGAGTTGAGTGAGCTGGTCGGTTCACTGGATGCTTGCGACCGCATCGCCCAGATCGAGGTGGCGGTCGATGATAGGCAAACCGCGCTGGTGTTCCGCAACCTCGATCCATTAAGCGACAACGATAGAGAGAAGATGAGCGTTTTCGCACAGGAACATGAGATCTGTTTTTTCCTCCAGCCGGGCGGCCCCGACAGTGTCGAACCGCTGTGGCCGGCGCAGACACAGCTGAGCTACGCGTTGCCCGAATTTGATGTCCGGTTCAACTTCACCCCTACCGGCTTTACTCAGGTGAATACTGATATCAACCGCAAGATGGTTCCGTATGCCATCGACCTGTTAGAGGTGCAGCCTGACGAGCGTGTGCTGGATCTCTTCTGCGGCATCGGCAACTTTACCCTGCCGCTGGCGCGCCGCGCCAAACAGGTCGTCGGTGTCGAGGGGTTGGATATCCTGGTGCAGCGGGCGCGGGAGAATGCCGCGCTCAACGGCATCGATAACGTCGAATTCCACGTTGCGGATCTGGCCAAGGGGGTGGAGCTGCTGCCGTGGTGGTCGCATCGGCGTGTTTCCTCCGGACACGTCGATGTGTCGTCCATCCATGGAGATAAAGGCTTCGACAAGGTCTTGCTCGATCCCGCCCGCGACGGGGCGATGGAGGCACTTCCGCACATCGCCAAACTGGGAGTCAAACGGATCGTCTATGTCTCCTGTAACCCCGCCACCCTGGCGCGAGACGCCGGTCTGCTGGTCCATGATCACGGCTATACCCTGGAGAAGGCGGGGGTGATGGATATGTTCCCGCACACCGCCCACGTCGAATCGATTGCACTGTTCACCAAGGATTGATCTCGCATAGGTGACCACGTGAAATGCGGCGGCCATGGGCCGTATATGTCGCGATCCGGGAAAACCCCATGGGCCTCTCGCCAAGAGCCGCCAAGCGCGCAAAGAGAAACAAGCCCTTTCTTGGCGGGCTTGGCGGCTTGGCGAGAGTATTGGGTAGGGGCATAGGGCGTGCCGTGCACGCCCATGAGAAATGCAAACAGGGGCGAGTAGTTGCCATTCAAGGACGAATTGCCGCCACCATCTCCTCGAAGGTGCGTAAGCGGCGCAACTGCTCAAAACAGTCGACCGCCTCTCGATACTCCTGCTTGAGATAGGTCAGCCACTGCTTGAGCCTGGTGGCCACGTGGCGGCTCTCCATCCCTTCGGCCATCTGCTCACCCAACTGCAGCATCAGGTCGCGCACCTCCTGCCAATGCAGTGCCTTTGCCTGCCGTTGCTGTTGCGCATAGCGGATCTGCAGCGCCAGATCGGGGCGGCCCACCGCGGCGCGACCGATCATCACATCCTCACAGCCGCTCATCTCGCGGCAACGCCAGTACTCCTCCACGCTGCGGATGTCGCCGTTGGCGGTCACCGGGATGGAGAGGGCCTCGTTTACCGCAGCCAGCCACTCCCAGCGTGCCGGAGCACGGTAGCCGTCGGCGCGGGTGCGGGCATGCACGGTAATGAAATCAGCACCGCCGTCTTCGACTGCATGGGCATTCTCCAGTGCCAGGGCGGTGTCGTCGACACCGAGACGGATCTTGGCGGAGACGGGGGTGGTATCGGGAACCGCCTGGCGCACCGCGGCAACAATGGCGTAGATGCGCTCGGGCTTCTTGAGCAGGATCGCTCCGCCGTCATTGGCGTTGACCTGCTTCGACGGACAGCCGAAATTAAGGTCGATGCCGGGTGCCCCCATTCCCGCAATGATACCTGCATTGAGTGCCATCGCCTCGGCATCGCCGCCGAGCAGCTGTACCGTCACCGGGATGCCGCTGGCAGTTCTGCCCCCGGTGCTGATCTCCGGGCAGATCCGCAGGATGTTGCGCCTCGGCACACGGCCGCGGGTGACACGTAGAAACTCGGTCACGCAGCCATCGTAACCACCGATGCGGGTGAGCAGTTCACGCATGTAGGGGTCGACAACTCCTTCCATCGGGGCGAGCAGGATTCTCATGCTAACTCTTAAGCTCAGTGTCATCGTGAGAATAGGGCGGGGAGCTGCAACAGAGCATGACTAGCGGTTCACTGCCAAAATTCTCCACCGAATGCACGGTTCCGGGGGGGATCGCAATGGTGTCTCCCACGCGTATTTCGAACTTCTCCTCACCCAGCTGCATCAGTCCATGTCCGGCGGTGATGTGGTAGAGCTCTTCACTGTGTTGGTGACAGTGCATCAGCGTGGTCCTGCCCGGAGCGACGGTCGCCTCCGCCAGGCTCTGCTTGAGATTCCCGTGGACTGCAGGGTGCATCAGTTCACGGATCTCGGAGCCGTCTCTGGTGGTGTAGCTTGGGATTTCCCGGTAACGGGTTTTGGTCATGGGGTGTAATTCCTGTTTTGAGACGCTTCAGATGGTAAGCACCACCTTGCCCTGCATTCCGCCACTTTCGAGCAATTCGTGGGCATTAGCGGCCTCTTCCAGTGGCAGAGTGTGACTGACCCTGACACTGAGCTTCGCTTCATCGATAAGCTGGGCGCACTGTTCCAGTATCCACGCCTGGTGCTCCTGGGCTGCGAACCAGCCGAAATAGATCGGCGAGAGCATCAACTCCAGACTGATGCTCAGATTACGCAGCCGCGCCACCTTCCAGTCCACCTCGGCGGGCTGGAGCAGGCTGACGATGTGGCCATAGGGACGTGTGGCGGCAAAGCTCTGCTCAAAGACCTTGCCACCGACGGCATCGAGCACGACATCGACACCGTCACCGCCGCTCCAGGTGGTAACGGTGTCGGCGACATCGACCTCGGGATAGATCAGGGTTTCATCGGCACCAAGCTGTCGGACAAACTCCGCCTTTTCCTTTGAGCTGACAGTGGTAATCACCTGACAACCGGCCGCTTTGGCCAGCTGGATCGCGACATGTCCCACGCCACCGGCACCGGCGTGAACCAGCACCTTCTGCCCCGCCTCGATACGGGCACGGTCATGCAATGCCTCCCAGGCGGTGATCAACGCCAGTGGTGCCGCCGCGGCGGTGACAAAATCGACGTTGCGGGGCTTTTTGGCAATAAAGCGCTCATCCACCACGTTCAATTCGGCATAGTTGCCCTGCTCGCCGCCAATACCACCCTGGCAGAAGTAAACCTCGTCGCCGGTTCTGAAGCGAGTAACCGCCTCGCCCACCTCCTCGACCACACCGGCGCCGTCGCAGCCGAGGATCGCCGGCATCTGTTCGGGGTAGTAGGTGCCACGGCTGCGCAACTTGGTGTCGATGGGGTTGACGCCAGCGGCCTTGAGCCGGACCAATACCTGATGCCCGGTGTGGATTCGTGGTGGCTCAACCTCGTGACTGTAGAGCAGGACGTCCGGGCTGCCACTTTGGTGCATGAGTACGGCTCTCATCATGTTGCTGGCTCCTGCTAGGCAATGGTCGGAGATTTTGATTTTATAATTGATGCAAAGTTCGAGACAATGCCCGCATGGGCGTCGCAGAGAAGGTACTATAACGCAAATGGCTACAGAGATTGAACGTAAGTTCCTGGTCACCAGCGATGAGTGGCGTCAGGCGGCCGATACCGGTACCCCCTTTCGTCAGGGCTATCTCGTCGGTGCAGAGAGGGCCTCGGTACGGGTGCGGATCGAGGGGGAGCAGGCCAATCTGAATATCAAGAGTGCCACCCTCGGGGTGCGGCGTCAGGAGTATGAGTATCCGATCCCGCTGGCCGATGCGCAGGAGATGCTCGATAGCCTGTGTGAGCAGCCGCAGATAGAGAAAATACGCTATCGGGTTCCCTTTAAGGGGCACATCTGGGAAATCGACATCTTTGCCGGCGAGAATGCCGGGCTGGTGGTCGCAGAGGTGGAGCTGGATGATGAGGATGAGACCTTCTCCCTGCCGCCGTGGGCCGGTGAAGAGGTGAGCGGCGACACCCGCTACTACAACGTCTGTCTGGTGAATCACCCCTACAGTGAGTGGCGGGATGAGTAAGCGGCTGATCACCATCAGTATCGCCGCACAGCGCCTGCGTTTGTTGGCGGACCAGGCGGTGTTGATGGATGTAGCGGTCTCTACCGCCCGCAACGGAGCGGGGGAGGAGCAGGGCAGTGGCTGTACTCCGCGCGGCAGGCATGTGGTACGGGCCCGGATCGGCGAGGGCTGTCCGGAGAACAGCGTGTTTGTGGCGCGTCGTCCTACTGGCGAGATCTATACCCCGGAGTTGCGTCGCTTGGCGCCACAGCGTGACTGGATCCTGAGCCGCATCCTCTGGCTGAGTGGTCTTGAGCCGGGGAAAAACCGTCTCGGCTCACGCGACAGCATGCGCCGTTTCATCTATATCCATGGCACTCCCGACGAGGAGCCGATGGGGGTTCCGCTCTCCCATGGCTGTGTGCGCATGCGCAATAGCGATATCATTGCACTGTTTGATCTGGTACCTGTGGGCACGCAGGTTTTGATAACCGAAGAGTAAGCCCGTTTACAAGGGCACAGGGGAGCATTTATGTCGCTGGGACCCGTGATGGTGGACCTCAGGGGGACGGTGCTGGAAGAAAATGAACGTGAAATTCTCACCCATCCGCTGGTAGGTGGGATCATCCTTTTCAGCCGCAACTACAAGGATCCACAGCAGCTTGCCTCGCTGATCGCGGATATCCATGCCCTGCGTACACCGCCACTGCTGGTAGCGGTGGATCATGAAGGGGGCAGGGTGCAGCGTTTTCGCCAGGGGTTCACCCGTCTTCCTGCAGCACGGCGTTTTGGTGAAATCCATGAGCATGATCCGCGCCGGGCGCGACAACTGGCCGAACAGGCCGGCTGGGTGATGGCCTCTGAGCTGCGTGCCGTCGGTGTCGATTTCAGTTTCGCCCCGGTGCTGGACCTGGACTATGGCATCAGCGAGGTTATTGGCGATCGCGCCTTCCACCGTCGGCCGCAGGTCGTGGCGGAGCTGGCCTCGGCGATGATGCTCGGCATGCAGCGTGCCGGCATGGCCGCGACCGGCAAGCACTTTCCCGGGCATGGCGCGGTGGAGGCCGACTCCCATGAAGCCATCCCTGTGGACAGACGTGAGGTGGAGGCGATCCTGCACGAGGATGTCGTGCCCTATGAGCGAATGATTGCCAATGGCATGGCGGCGGTGATGCCGGCGCATGTGATCTACAGCGAGGTGGATGAGCAGCCGGCCGGCTTTTCCTCCTTCTGGCTGCGTGAGGTGCTGCGCAAACGCCTCGGTTTTCAGGGCATCATCTTCAGTGATGATCTGAACATGGAAGGGGCGAGCGTCGCCGGTGACTATGTGGCACGTGCCCGTGCGGCACTGGATGCCGGCTGCGATATGGTGCTGATCTGCAACAATCCGGAGGCAGCCCGCAGCATCCTGGATGGACTGGACCAGGTACCGAATCCGGTGTTGCATGCGCGCCTTGCCCGTCTGCACGGCCGTCATCCGGTCACACTGGAGGCATTGCACAAGGACCCCGCCTGGCGCCAGGCCATTCGTGCGATGGAGGCGCTTGAGGGCGATCCGACGTTATCACTCAATCTATGAACGGGAGAAAGAATGGAGTTCGAACAGCTGCTTGAGGAGATCAGCCAGGGAAGTCCGACCACGATGTTGGTGGTGCAGGTTTTTTTGGTGGTATTTGGCACACTGCTGCTCGACTTTGTGCAGAAACGGGTGCTGCAGCGTCTTCATCGACGGATCGAAGGCAGCAAGATCCTGTGGGATGATGCCCTCTATACCTCCGCACTAAAGCCATTAAGCCTGCTGATCTGGTTGCTGGGTATCAGTTTTGCGGCGGATATTGTCGGCAAACAGACCGATGCGGTGATCTTCGAAGTGATCAATCCACTGCGAGAGGTTGGGGTGATTGCCATCGCCACCTGGTTTGTCTTCCGTTTTATCCAGCGAATGGAGCAGATGATCTTCATCCGCGCCGAGCGGGAAGGACGTCATATTGACCAGACCACGGTCGACGCCATTGGCAAGCTGTTACGTCTGTCGGTCATTATCACCGCGGTGCTGGTGGGAATGCAGACGCTGGGGTTCAATATCTCGGGGATCCTCGCCTTCGGTGGCGTTGGCGGCATCGCCGTAGGTTTTGCCGCCAAAGATCTGCTGGCCAACTTCTTTGGCGGCATGATGATCTACCTGGATCGCCCCTTTGCCGTGGGCGACTGGATCCGTTCACCGGATCGCAACATCGAGGGGACGGTGGAGAAGATCGGTTGGCGCCTGACCTGTATTCGCACCTTCGATAAACGTCCGCTCTATCTGCCGAATGCCACCTTTACCAGCATTGCAGTAGAAAACCCCTCGCGCATGTCGCACCGGCGCATCTACGAAACGGTTGGCATCCGCTATCAGGATGCACCGAAGATAAGCACCATTATTGACGAAGTGAAAGCGATGCTGAGCGCGCATCCGGAGATCGATCAGAATCAGACCCTGATCGTGAACTTCAATCAGTTTGCGCCCTCTTCGCTCGATTTCTTTATCTACGTCTTTACCCATACCACCAATTGGATCCGGTTCCACGAGGTAAAACAGGACGTGCTGCTCAAGATCATCGAAATCATCGAACACAACGGTGCCGAGATCGCCTTCCCGACCTCGACACTGCACCTGCCCGATGGGATCCGACTGGGGGGGCCCGGCGGGGAGACAATCAATGACGGCAGGGTAGCCACGGAGATAGCAAGCCGATGAGTGTCACTCCTGAACAGGTTCAACGAATCTATGAGGAGGCCGATTGTCTCTTCAGCCGTGAAGCGGTGGAGCGTGCCATTGAGCAGATGGCTGCGGCGATCAGCGATGAGCTGGCACAAAAAGATCCTCTGATACTGGCGGTGATGAGCGGCGCGATGATCCCGGCCGGGGTGCTGTTAACGCATCTGGACTTTCCCTTGCAGATTGACTATATCCACGCCAGCCGATATCGCGGTGACACCGCAGGGGGGGAGCTTGAATGGCGGGTGGCGCCACGTTTTCCCCTGAAAGGACGCTGTGTGCTGGTGATTGACGATATCCTGGATGAAGGGCTCACCCTGCAGGCGATCATCGATACGTGTCGCAAAAAGGGTGCCAGCGAGGTGCACAGTGCCGTGCTGGTAAAGAAGCGGCACGAGCGCAATATCGGTATCGAGGCCGACTACGTCGGACTGGAGGTCGAGGACCGCTACGTCTTCGGCTACGGCATGGACTACAAGGAGTACCTGCGCAACGCGCCGGGTATCTTCGCCGTCCGGGGTAGCTAAGTGAAAAGAATTGAACGCAAAGGCGCAAAGACGCTAAGGCCGCAAAGAAAAGCTTTGCTATTGATTGCCTGCCGTAAACTGTGTGCATGAGTGAGGGTATCTCGTGTGTTACACACATAATATATCTTTGTGTTCTTTGCGCCTTCGCGTCTTTGCGTTGAAAGATTTTGAATTGTGATTAAAGGATTCTGAACATGGCAAAACTGGCGATTATTGGCGGTACCGGCCTGACCTCGCTCAAGGGTCTGGCGATCATTCGCCGCGAGGTGATGCATACCCCTTATGGTGAGCCGTCTGCACCGCTGGTGTTTGGCGAGATGGCGGGCAGGGAGGTGATGTTCCTGCCGCGACACGGGGCGGGTCACACTATCCCCCCACACAAGGTCAATTACCGTGCCAACCTGTGGGCGCTGAAGGAGAGTGGGGCGGAGAAGGTGATCGCGGTCAATGCGGTAGGCGGGATCCGTGCGGATATGACGCCGGGCAGGTTGGTGATACCGGACCAGATCATCGATTATACCTGGTCACGCATCAACACCTATTTCGAAGAGGGGCTGACCAGTGTCACACATATCGATTTTACCGATCCCTATTGTGAATCACTGCGTGCCGACATGTTGGGCTGTGCTGCTGAAATCGAGCTGGATGTCATCGCCGGCGGCACCTATGCGGCGACCCAGGGGCCGCGGCTGGAGACGGCGGCGGAAATCGATCGGCTGGAGCGGGATGGTTGTGACCTGGTGGGGATGACCGGGATGCCTGAGGCAGCCCTGGCCCGGGAGCTTGAGCTCTGCTATGCCTGTGTCGCGGTGGTGGCCAATATGGGCGCGGGACGCGGCGATGGGGCGATCACCATGGAGATGATCGAGCGCCATCTGAGCAGTGGTCTGGCCGATGTGCGGCGCCTGCTGGAGCAGGTTGTGCCTCGATTGGCGTAGGATGGGTCGGAACCCATTGAACTTTAAACTGTTTCGCCCTCACGGACTATTCGACTTGCTGCTCCACGATGTACGGCCTGACCTTCACTGCCATGCCGAATACCGGGTGGTCCAGATAGTGCAGCTCGCCACTTCGCATACGACGTGACTCTTGCAGCTGATAGACATGGTATAGGGGTTGTTGCTGCGCCTGTTCCTGTTGGGCAAGCAGGAACAGGTTCTCCTCACCCGTTGTGGCGCTCGCATCAGGTGCTCCTTCGCGGTTTTCCCTGTAGTACGGTTGGTACATCGTGGTGGCGGCCTCTGTCGGCTCTCGATAGAGCAGATCCGCCTCAATATGCAGGTAGCGTGCAAGCATCAGCTTCAATGTTCCGCTGATGCGCGGTTGTGTCTGTTCCGCTGCGCCCGATGGAGAGAGATTAAACATCTCATCGCTAATGCGAACAGGGATCGCCTTCTCGGGCTCCATACCCGGTTGTAGCCAGCCGAAATGTGCCAGAAGCTCAAGGTCCGGGGCGCGGTTGATCCGTTCGGCATCGGCCTGCAGTTGCAGTTCAGCGTCGCCAAGACGGCGGAATGCCACGGGTTCGGATGCGCTACTACCGGCAGCTTTCAGTTCCCGGCTACCCTCGAGTTGTGGTTCGGTGTAGTCAATGGGCCAGTGTTCCGAACGGCGATAGTCCTGGCTCTGCTGCACAAAAAGCAGCACCTCCACCTCATACCAGCGCGTCGCCTCTTCATCTTCAGCCAGCGCGGGTGGGCCGAGGAGCAGGAAGAGGAGGGGAAGGAGAAGTGATCGGGTGGGATTTCGTGTTAGCAGCACAGCTTAATCCTTATGGCAGAAGTTCTGTTCCACGGCCATTACGGCGGCTTCGACACGGGAGTGCACATTGAGTTTGCGCAGGATCGCCTTGACATGTAGTTTCACGGTGCCGTCCGATATGCCGAGGTTGCGGGCGATCACCTTGTTGCTCTGACCCTCGGCAAGCAGACAGAGGATCTCCAGTTCCCTCGGCGTCAATTCAGCAAACGGATTGACCTCCTTGTTGAGTATCTCCTCGACATCGCCCTGCACCACACGTGCCAGCACGGCAGCCAGTTCGGGAGCGACGATGGTTTTGCCACCCACTATATCCCGCAGGGCGTTCACCAATTCGGTCGGTTCCATGTCCTTGAGCAGGTAGCCCGAGGCGCCGTTGCGCAGGCATTCGACCAGATCCTGCTCCTCATTACTGGTGGTGAGCATGACGATGGGGTTGCGAAAACCGACGGCGCGCAGCCCTGAGAGAACCTCAAGGCCACTCATCTCCGGCATCCGCATGTCGAGCAGGATGACATCGGGCTGCAGCTCACGGGCCATAAGGAAGCCCTCACGGCCGTTTCCGGCTGTGGCAATGACCTCGATACCGTGTCGTTCAAGCAGGGTTTCAAGGCCGCTGCGGAAAAGGGTGTGGTCGTCTACGAGTAATACTTGCATGCGTTCTCGTTATTAAATCAGGGCGAAGTGCTGTGGCTCTTTGTTCTTTGAACCGGTGCTGCCGTCCGAGCTGTGGAAGGTTAATTGTACCCTTGTTCCCTCGCTGGATTCACTCTCGATGCGCAACTCGCCACCAAGATAACGGGCTCGTTCCTTCATGATCGACAGACCAAGGTGCTCTCCGGGGTGACCGCTGAATGCCGGCTTGTCCATTCCGACACCATCATCCTCGACCAGGATATGGTAATTCCCGTCCCTGTCGCAGCGCAGCATGACACGCACCGTATGGGCGTCACTGTGCTTGCGTACATTCGCCAGTGCCTCCTGGATGATGCGTAGTACCTGCATCTCCATGTTGGCCGGCAAGCGGGTGGAGTCCCACTCCTTTTGCAGTAACACGTGCATCCCGGTCTGCTTACGGAAGTTGCTGATCAGGTCCTCCAGGGCGGGGATCAGACCGCGGGAGTTGATCGGCGCGCGGAAGTGGGCGAGCAGTTCGCGCAGCTCGGTATAGGCCTCATCCAGCCCGCTCTTGATCTGCTGGATGTCCTCATGAGTGACATCCGCCCCCTGCTGGTCGATAGCCTCATCCAGCATGCTTACCTGGAAGCGCAGACTGGCCAGGGTCTGCGCCAGCGAATCATGCAGTTCATGGGCCAGGGCGTTCCGTTCCTTGATGATGGAGAGACGCTTGGCCTCGTCGTCCAGGTGTGCTTTTTCGATGGCCATACCCAGGTGGCGACCGATACTGGTAAAGAGGGCCTTGACCTCCTCACGGGAGTCGATGTCGGCCTTCTCCACGAACAGGTTATATACCCCCAGGTTCTTGCCGTGATACTGCAGCGGTACGGCGATCATCTCCAGGCCGGTATCCCCGAGCAGGGGTTGCCCAACCCACTGGGTGCAGGGGGTCAGATCCTGCTGGAACAGGACCTCACCCTCGGTAACCGCATTACCGCAGAGGCAGCGCTGTACCGGAACCATGCGTTCTTCCTCGATCACCGCCTCCGTTAGACCGATACTGGCCACCAGCTCCATCATGTTGTTCTCGGTGAGCAGTCGTACGGTCCCCGCCTTGGCGTTGACGATGTCGCGCATGGTGTGCAAAAAGCGGGTCAGCAGATCCTTGAGGTCGCGCGAGGCATTGAGACTGGCAGCCACATCATAGAGCACCTGCAGGGAGTTGGTTTTCTGCTCGAAACGCTTGGTCTGGCGCTTGATCTCATCATCCATATGGCTGGAGAGATTTTGCAGGTACCCCAACAGATTATTGATGTCTTTGGACACTTCCGTGAGTCCACCCATTTCCTCGGGGTTCAGGCGGATCGCCAGATTGCCTTCGCGGATCTCATCCGACCAGTGCTTGAGTTCTTCACTGGGGTGCAGCAGATAGCGGCGAAAGGCGAGGGAGATGGCGAACAGAAGGCCTACGCCGGCGAGGATAAAGACGCCGAACAGGAATAGCAGGATATTTTCGTATTCGGGAAAGTGGAGCAGGAGAGCGAGATTGAGTCCCAGCAGGGCAAAGGTATTGCCGACGCCGATCAACAAAAAACGCAGCCGTCTGCCTGGCAGTCCCTCACCGCTTAGCAGCAAAAGGGAGGTGAGTGCATCCAGCATCCGCTGAAGACGGCCTTGCTGAGATGTGTTGGTTATCATGCCCATGGTGGCTTAAGGATACCCTAAAGAAGCCCGCTCTTTTAAGAACGGCCATGATAACACAGAGCTATCCCATTTTGAGTATGCCACCCGTCCTTAATGGATAGGCGGCAACGCCAGGCACCGTTGCCGTAGACTCCTGATGAATTAGTTACAGGAGCTGCAACCGCCGGAACCGCAGTCGCCCTGCTCGCTTCCCGGGGGGTGGTAGTTGGCGTCATTGGGATTCATGAAGATGAAGTTCCAGCTTCCAGGCTCCAGTTCCACAAAGTCGATGGTAGTGCCGTTGAGCAGCGGGCCGTACTCACCGCTAAATACCACCTCCACATCATCAAACTTGAACAGCAGGTCATCATCCTTGGCCTCGTCGAAGCCCATGCCATACTCGATACTTCCATCCTGGTTCTTTTTCGCCGCCAGACGCAGTGCCAGACCAACAGCTTCACTCTGCTCCGCAGCGCTCTTTACCTGTTCAATTGCTTTTTCGGTCAGTGTAATCATGGTGCAACCTTTAATTCCTTACATAAAGGGGGGAAGAAATGTCGTATCCCCCGTGCGTTCCGGCGCGGCATAGGGCAAGGTGTGACCGCGGCAGGCCCGTACAAAGTCGATAAAGCGTCGGGTCCAGTGGTTGCCCTGCACATCACGCAGGTGGACGTAATTTGCCAAGAGGTTTTTGTAGATAAAACCATCCCGGCCGTCCTTGATGCCATAGCCACGCTCCATCTTATAAGCATACTGGAGATTATCCGGCAGGTTTTCAAGACTGGAGTAGTGGAACTCATGTACCTGCATGCGCCGGCCGGATTGGCTTTGCGGCCAGGGGCCAAGGCCGGTTTCGACGATTCGGGCATAGCCTCGTCCCACCGGTTTTTCGTGCATCACACAGTCTCCGGGAACGATACCGACCATCTGCGCACACTCTCCCTGCCAGGTAATGGAGCGGCTGAGGTACATCAGGCCGCCGCACTCGGCATAGGTGGGGAGGCCGGTCTCAATCGCTTCGCGGATGCTCTCGCGCAGGCCGGTGTTAGCCTCAAGCGCCTTGAGTTGGGTCTCGGGAAAACCGCCGCCGATAAGCAACCCATCGATGGCCTCGGGCAGGGCGGGAGCGTGGAGAGCGTCGAAGGGGACCAGTTCGGCACCGTTGCGCTGCAGCGCCTCCAGGTCATCGGGGTAGTAAAAACCGAAGACGTTGTCGCGGGCGATGGCGATGCGTACCCGCTCCCCGGGCTCCTCAGCCTCGACTGGAGCGCTTTTTACCTGTGGGGCCGGGACATCGGCAGCGATCCGCTGCAGCGCCTCGAGGTCGACCTGTGATGCGACGATCTCGCGAACCTGATCCAGCTTGCTATTGACGGCCTCGGCCTCGTTGCTGGGAATGAGGCCCAGGTGACGCTCATCGATCGCGAGCCGCGGGTCGCGGTGGATAGCCCCCAGTACGGGGATATCGCAGTAGTACCCGATCGCCTCGCGCAGGCGCAACTCGTGGCGTTTGCCGGCCACCTTGTTGAGGATCACGCCGGCGAGCTTCATCTCCGGATCGAACTGCTGAAACCCCTGTATCACGGGCACGATGCTGCGCGTCGCCCCCTTGACGTCGAGCACCAGCACCACCGGCGCCTGCAGCAGCTTGGCCATTTCGGCGTTGCTCTGGCTGCCCTCCACATCGAGGCTGTCGAACAGGCCCATGTTGCCCTCGATCAGGGCGATATCACTCTGATCGCTGCGCCGGGCGAAGAAGTCACTGATCTCCGGGCGTGACATGGTGTTGAAGTCGAGGTTGTAGCAGGGGCGATCGGTGGCGCGGCCGAGCCACATCGGGTCGATGTAGTCGGGCCCTTTCTTGAAGGACTGGACACGCAGACCGGCGTGAGCCAGCGCGGCACAAAGCCCCAGGGTAATGGTGGTCTTGCCGGAGGATTTGTGCGCGGCGCTGAACAGCAGATGGGGCATATCAGGCGGCGCTGGCGAAGCGGGCCTTGTCGCGCACGGCCCACATGGTCCGGGCCTGCGCCTCGGCCTCTTCACGGTTCTCGGCCTTGCCCATGGTGTAGAGGGCGATGGCGACAGTGCCGATCACCGCGGCTTCGCCGTACTCATCGCTATTCTCGCCGCGCCAGACGGCGGCCAGGCCGCGCGAGCCGTTGCGGCCCTTGCCGAGGATGCGTACGTACTGTGCGAATGCGTGTTCTTGCTGGCTCATGCCACCACCTCTGAATTTGTCTGATCTGTCGCGCACATTGCAGCGGTTCAAACTCCCTGTATAAGGGCAATAGACGCCATTTTAAAGCGTTTTGAATCAAAGCTGAAACCACGAAGAGCACGAAGTAACAATTGGGCCGGCTTATCCATATTGGCCTGGAATGATTAAGCAGACAGCCGGCTCATAGCTTCCATCTATACTGAATCTTTCATCTTCGTGTGCTTCATGGTGAAAATTTACACCCAAAACAAAACACCGATGCCCTTGCGGTGCATCGGTGTTTGCGTTGAACAGCAGGGGTAAGCGGGGCTTACTTGCTGTGCGGATCGACCTCTGAATCTGCCAGGCTCTCCGGCAGGAAGCGCAGGTTCTTCACCGCGACCGTGGTCATGGCCAGGGTCAGCGCGACACCGGCGAGTCCGAGCAGGAACTCATAGATCGTCGGGCTGTAGGCATAGAACTCGGAGTTCACTGCCCCCTCAAAGCTGCTGACCACTTCATACCCCGGGAACATTACCAGCGGATAGGCCTGGCCGCCGATAACGATGACGTATACCAGAGTAAAACCGCCGAGAACCACCAGTGCAGAGGCGAGGGCGATAGCACCGCGCTTCATACCGGTGGCTGGATGATAGAGCAGGGCCAGCGGCGCCAGGGTACCGAGTACAAAGTATCCGAACCAGAACAGTGTGGTGTAGATACCACCGTCCATCAGGATAAAGCGCTCGACGCCATGGTGCTCGGTGGCGTAGAGATTGGTCAGGTGCATGGCGGCGACGAAGTAGAGTACCCCGGCAATGAAGACACCCAGCAAGTTCTTCAGACGCTTAAGAAGGGCATCGCCCAGTGGACGCTCGGTCATCCGATAGGTGGCCATCAGCACCAGCAGGAAGATAGCCAGACCAAAGGAGAAGGACATGACCACGAACATCGGTGCCATGATGGCTGCATCGTAGCCCTGACGGGCAACGAGGAAACCGAAGATGGAACCGGTACCGGTGGTGAGGATCAGGCGCCAGATGAAGGCAAAGAAACCGGCTACAGGGGTGTAGCGGTTCATGCGCTTCTCCATCATCGTCCACAGATAAACCGCAACCAGCGCGATGAAACCATTATAAAGGATGATATTCCAGGCGAAGATCGACTTGAAGTTGTAGTGGGTCATCGCCACGATGAGTCGCTCAGGACGGCCCAGGTCCAGCACCAGCACGATCAGACCGCCAATCAGCAGGGTGATGGCGAGCAGACCTGACAG
>JAPHTQ010000026.1 GCA_026196275.1 Gammaproteobacteria bacterium | reverse complement strand
TGCATGCTCATTTTCGTCTACCGTTAATGTTGGATCGCCGGGTTATTGGCTGCCCCAAACGATCTTGAAATAGTATGTTGATGGGCACGCTGCGCTTTGCCCATCCTACCGTTGTATTTTCCCTGTGGGAGCGACGGTCCCCGTCGCGAGGTGATAATCGCGGCCGGGACGGCCGCTCCTACAGGTTCTGTTTTAATTCGGGATGGTGCCTATTTTTTCACCGCCCGGGTGTGGGTGATCGACATGCTCAGCAGGATCACCGGCACGATGCCGGCAACGACGATGGCCAGTGCCGCCGGGGCGGCATCGGCAAGGCGCTCATCGGAGGCCAGCTCAAAGGCGCGCACCGCCAGGGTATTAAAATTGAACGGACGCAGAATCAGCGTCGCCGGCAGCTCCTTGAGCACATCGACAAACACCAGCAACAGTGCGGTCAGCAGGCTGCCCTTGAGGATAGGGATATGCACCCTGCCCATGATCCGCAACGGGCGCATGCCGAGCGAGCGGGCCGACTCATCCATCGATGGGCGGATGCGTCCCAACCCTGCCTCCACCGTCTGCAGCGAGACGGCAAGGAAGCGCACCAGATAGGC
The DNA here is from genome assembly GCA_026196275.1 of Gammaproteobacteria bacterium. GTDB lineage: Bacteria > Pseudomonadota > Gammaproteobacteria > Thiohalomonadales > Thiohalomonadaceae > JAPHTQ01. Next base: position 16,587 of record JAPHTQ010000026.1, on the reverse strand, counting down.
GAACAGCAGCGCGGCCAGCGTACCGCTGAGTAGCAGACCGGTGGAGAGACCAAACTGCGCGCGCATCCAGCTGTCCAGCGTATTGTCGAACCAGGCAAAGGGGATGATCACCCCCACGGCGATCACCGTGCCGGGGATCGCGTAGCCCAGGCCGGCAATCCGTACCGCCAGACTCAGCAGCCGCCCACCCTGCATGCGCTTGCCGTAACCGAGGAACAGCGCCAACAGCAGTGCCAGCAACGCCGCCAGACCCGCCAGTTGCAGACTGTTGAGGATGAGCTCGAGGAAATCACGGTCGAGGCTGCCCTCGGCCACCGTCACGGCCCATACCAACAGCTGCCCCGCCGGCAGCAGAAAGCCGAAAAACAGCGCGCCGAAGCAAAAGGCGAAGGCAGCGCCGGCGCGCCAGCCGCTGAGCGGAATGCGGCGGATCGCCTGGTGCCGCTGGCTGGTGTGGTGGTACTTGGCCTGTTTGCGCGAACGGTTCTCCAGAAAGATCAGGGCGAAGACGAACAGCAGCAGGGTCGCCGAGAGTTGTGCTGCCGCCGGTGCGCTGTCCAGCCCATACCAGGTGCGAAAGATGCCGGTGGTAAAGGTCGACACACCGAAATACTGTACCGTACCGTAATCGGCCAGGGTCTCCATCAATGCCAGCGACAGGCCGGCAACGATGGCCGGACGGGCCAGCGGCAGCGCTACCCGGTAGAAGGTCTGCCACGGTGTGCTGCCCAGGGTGCGGCTGACATCGAGCACACAGATCGACTGGTTAAGGAAGGCTGCACGGGTAAGCAGGTAGACGTAGGGATAGAGTACCAAAGAGAGCATCAACGCCGCCCCCTCCAGCGACCGGATCGGTGGGAACCAATAGTCGCCGTAGCTCCAGCCGGTCCACTCACGCAGCGCGCTCTGTACCGGACCGGCGAATTCGAACAGCCCGGTGTAGGTATAGGCGATGATGTAGGCGGGAATGGCCATCGGCAACAGCAGCGCCCACTCGAAGAGACCGCGCCCGGGGAACCGACACATACTGGTCAGCCAGGCGGTACCCACTCCCAGCACCAGGGTGCCGATGGCCACCCCAAGCATCAGCAACAGCGAGTTGCTGACATACTCCTGCAGCACGGTGTCGACCAGATGCGACCAGATCTCCCCGGCGGGGATGAAGACATAGCCGAGCACCACCAACAACGGCAGCATCATCAACAGGGCGAGCGCAACGATACCGCCGCGCCAGGCCGACGCCCGACTCAGTTGCATGATTGTTTAACCGATATACAGCGTTGCATTCGCACTATTGTCTCACAGACGACTGCCGTGAAGTTCAAAGTTCAAAGTTCAAAGTTCAAAGTTCAAAGTTTAAAGTTCAAAGTTCAAAGTTCAAAGTTCGCAGGAGTGTGCTCCTCGAACCTTGAACCTTTTGCCTTGCACCTGCCTTTAGCGCCAGCCGGCACGGTCCATCAGCATCAGCGCCTCGGGGTTGAGTTCACCGAGCCGACCGAGATTCAGGTCATCGGCCTTGAACTCCCCCCACGCCTTGAGGGTCTCACTGACCTCGATGCCCTCACGAACCGGGTACTCACCGTTGGTTTCGGCATACCACTGCTGTGATGCATCGCTGGCCAGGAACTCGATGAGGGCAATCGCCGCCTCACGGTTCTTGCTCGCCTTGATCAGCGCGGCACCGGAGACGTTGACGTGCGCCCCGCGCCCCTGCTGATTGGGCCAGAATACCGCTACCTGCTCGGCGATCGCACGCTGCTCCGGATCACCGCCGGTAAGCATGCCAGCCAAGTAGTAGGTGTTGGCCACGGCGATGTCACACTGCCCGGCCACCGCCGCCTTGATCTGGTCACGGTCGCCCCCGCGCGGCGGACGGGCCAGGTTCTTCACCAGCCCCTTAGCCCAGCTTTCTGTCTCTGCCTTGCCGTTGGCCGCGATCAGCGAGGCGACCAGTGACTGATTATAGATGTTGCTGGAAGAGCGGATGCAGATGCGCCCCTTCCACTTCGGCTCGGCCAACGCCTCGTAGCTGGAGAGCTCCGCTGGATCGACCCTCCCCTTGACGTACATAATCGGCCGGGCCCGCAGCGAAAGCCCATACCAGTGGCCTTGCGGGTCACGGTATTGCTCCGGTACCCGCTGTTGCAGCAGCGCCGACTCGAACGGCGCGGTCACCCCGGCCACCTTGGCCCGGTGCAGACGCCCGGCATCGGTGGTCAGCAGTACATCGGCCGGGGTGTTTCGTCCCTCACTGCTGATCCGCTTGAGCAGGGCATCGGCCTTGCCGGTGATCAGGTTGACCTTGACCCCGCTCTGCTCGGTGAACCGCTCCAGCAGCGGCTTGATCAAGGCCTCATTGCGGGCCGAGTAGAGATTGACCTCGGCAGCATGGGCCGAGCCCAGCGGCGCCGCCATGGCAGAGAGCGCCATGACCAGTCCTGAAACAAGTGCAGAAATTCGCATTGAACTGCCTCCGGTAATGAGTGATAAAGTAGCCTGAAGTAATGCTAATGCGAATCATTCTTGTTTACAAGCGCTATTTGCCTCTTTTAGATAGAAAATAACTATCGATTTAGTAGTTACAATCAATTTCACATTATTCCTCATGTTGACTATGTTTATAGCCACGACACTAAGGGGGCTGGTCGAAATAATGTTGTCACCACCGAGGGCGTGCCTGGGCCATCAATGCAAGGCGCGTTTCGCAGGCAATGGCAGGGGCCTTGCCAAGAAACGCAACACAGCAGTGATGGCCCAGGCGCGACCGAATGTAAATATTATTTCGACCAGCCCCCTAAGTCGCTTCAATTTTTCAACAACCCAAGAGGTGAACCACAATGGAATTGAAAGGCAGCAAAACTGAACAGCATCTCAAGGACGCCTTCTCCGGCGAATCCCAGGCCAACCGCCGCTACCTCTACTTCGCCAGCAAGGCCGACATCGAGGGTTACAACGACGTCGCCGCCCTGTTCCGCTCCACCGCCGAAGGCGAGACCGGTCACGCCCACGGTCACCTGGAGTACCTGGAGCAGTCTGGCGACCCGGCCACCGGCCTGCCCATCGGCGAGACCAAGGACAACCTCAAGGCCGCCGTGGCCGGTGAGACCCACGAGTACACCGACATGTACCCCGGCATGGCCAAGGATGCCCGCGACGAGGGCTTCGACGAGATCGCCGACTGGTTCGAGACCCTGGCCAAGGCGGAACGCTCCCACGCCAACCGCTACCAGAAAGCCCTGGACGAGATGGAGTAATCCGGCGCCGACGGGGTCGGCTAACCGGCCCCGTATTCAAATACCCGTTATTAACCACGGAGCACACGAAGTTCACGAAGGGAAACATCCATTGATTGATGGCACAGGCTGTTCACCCGCTCTCCATAGTCGTTGCTGAATCGGTGTAATGTCCTGAATCTTCGTGCCCTTCGTGTGTTCCGTGGTAAACATTTTAATCAAATATGGAGATTGACCGGCATGGCCACTCGCGAAGGTAATCTCGAAGCTCCCACACGGCACCCGCTGGACTGGAAAAGCCCCGATTTCTACAACGAGGCGTCGTTGTTCACGGAGCTGGAGCGGGTCTTCGACCTCTGCCACGGCTGCCGCCGTTGCGTCAGCCTCTGCCACTCCTTCCCCACCCTGTTCGACCTGGTAGACGAGTCCGACACCCTGGAGGTGGACGGGGTCAAGAAGGAGGATTACTGGAAGGTGGTGGACCACTGCTACCTGTGCGATCTCTGCTACATGACCAAATGCCCCTATACCCCGCCGCACGAGTGGAATATCGACTTCCCGCACCTGATGCTCAGGGCCAAGGCGGTTAAGTATAAAAAGGGCGACATCAAGACCCGTGACAAGATCCTCACCAGCACTGACGCGGTGGGCTCGCTGGCTGGGATCCCGGTCGTCTCCGGCATCGTCAACGCGGCCAACAAGATAAAACCGGCACGCAAGATCCTCGAATCGCTCCTCGGCGTACACGCCGATGCCCGCGTGCCGGAGTACCACAGCAATACCCTGCGCAAGCGTTTGGCCGACAAGGTCGGTGCCGACGGTCAGGGTGAAGAGGCCGGTCCGACCAACGGAAAAGTGGCACTCTTTGCCACCTGCTACGGCAACCGCAACGAACCGGTGATCGGCGAGGATCTGGTAGCGGTGTTCGAACACAACGGCATCCCCGTGACCATGGCGCAGAAAGAGCAGTGCTGTGGCATGCCCAAGCTGGAGCTGGGCGATCTCGAGGCGGTGGAGAGGGCCAAGCAGGCCAACATTCCGCTACTGGCCAAACTGGTCGACGAGGGGTGGGACATCGTCGCCCCGGTTCCCTCCTGCGCGCTGATGTTCAAACAGGAACTGCCGCTGATGTTCCCCGACGATGCTGAGGTAGAGAAGGTGGGCCAGGCGATCTTCGACCCCTTCGAGTACCTGATGCACCGCCACAAGGCGGGCAAGCTCAACACCGATTTCAAAAACCCGCTGGGCAAGGTCGCCTATCACGCCGCCTGCCACCAGCGGGTGCAGAACGTCGGCAGCAAGACCAAAGAGCTACTCTCGCTGCTGCCCGATACCGAGATCACCGCCATCGAGCGCTGCTCCGGTCACGACGGCACCTATGCGGTGAAAAAGGAGTTCCATGAAGCGTCGATGAAGATTGTCCGCCCGGTGGTCAACCGGGTGAAACAGTCCGAGGCGGATCACTACGGTAGTGACTGCCCCATGGCCGGCCACCACATCGAGCACGGCATGCAAGACGGCAGCGCCACCGAACACCCGATCAGCCTGCTGCGCAAGGCCTACGGTATTTGATGATCTCACCGCAAAGACGCAAAGAGCGCGAAGGGAGACTGTAGGCTGGGCGTTTCATGCCCGGCATTAACAGCACAAGCCCCCCGGCCAACCAGCCTACACACTGACAAACAAACAGATCCTTTGCGCACTTTGCGCCTTTGCGGTGAACAATTTTTAAGGGAGTTATGATGAGCAAACTGACCCATTCCGATCTCTACAGCTTGGAAGAGTACGCGCGCAACCGCAATGACTTTCGCGCCAGGGTGATGGAACACAAGAAGAGCCGTCGTGTGCCTATCGGCGCACACGCCTCGCTCTACTTCGAGGATGCCCTGACCATGCAGTACCAGGTCCAGGAGATGCTGCGTATTGAGCGCATCTTCGAGCCGGAGGGGATCCAGGAGGAGCTGGATGTCTACAATCCGCTGATCCCCGACGGCAGCAACTGGAAGGCAACCTTCATGATGGAGTACTCCGATCCCGCGGAGCGCAAGGAGGCGCTGGCCAAACTCATCGGTGTGGAGAGGGCACTCTATATGCAGGTTGAGGGATTCGACCGGGTGCACCCCATTGCCAACGAGGACCTGGAGCGGGAGACCGAAGAGAAGACCTCCTCTGTGCACTTTGTCCGTTTCGAATTAACGCCGGAGATGGTCGCAGCGGTCAAACAGGGGGCCGCCATCCATGCCGGTATCGACCACCCGCACTACTGTGAAGAGGTTCGACTCCAGCCAGAGGTACATGCCGCCCTGTCCGGTGATCTCGCCTAGTGTACTGCATCAAGAAAGGCCCTGTGCGCTGTAGTAGGCTAAGGACGCAGGAGACTGTGGTACCCCGCAGACGCACGGTGCGGCACACGAGCGATATCCGAAGCCGGCCCCCTTCGCACCTGTCGGGCTTCGTGTTAGATTTTGTTCTCTGGACAACACAATAAGGAACACCGCAATGTCGAATGAAGGTTATCACGAACCGATCAGTGAACTGAGTGACGAGACTCGCGACATGCACCGCGCCCTCGTCTCCCTGATGGAGGAGCTCGAAGCGGTCGACTGGTACAACCAGCGCATCGATGTCTGCAAGGACGCCGAACTACGCGCCATCCTGGCGCACAACCGCGATGAGGAGAAGGAGCACGCGGCGATGGTGCTGGAGTGGATCCGGCGCCGGGACGAGAGCTTCGACCATGAACTCAAGGACTATCTGTTCACCGACAAGCCCATTGCCCACGAGTAAACAGCCGGCATTCTGCGCACGGCCATGACACTGACCGAACTGCGCTATATCGTTGCCGTCGCCGAGAAGCGTCATTTTGGCCGTGCAGCCCAGGCCTGTTTTGTCAGCCAACCGACACTGAGCGTAGCGGTAAAACGGCTTGAAGAGGAGCTGGGTGTCACCCTGTTTGAGCGCTCACGTGCCGAGATCGCCCTGACCCCGGCAGGTGAGCGCGTGGTGCAGCAGGCGCGACGGGCACTGGCCGAGGCCGGTGCCGTCAGGGAGGTTGCCATGGCGAGTAAGGATGAACTTGCCGGACCGTTGCGTCTGGGCGCCATCTACACCATCGCTCCCTACCTGCTGCCGGATCTGATCCCTGCGATCAATGAGCAGGCTCCGCGTATGCCCCTGTTGGTGGAGGAGAACTACACCGCGGTACTCAGCGAAAAACTCAAGCGCGGTGATCTCGACGTCATCATCATCGCCCTGCCTTTTGATGAACCTGGCGTCGTCACCCTTGCGCTCTATGACGAACCCTTTGTCATGCTGCTACCGGCCAGTCACCCCCTCTCCCTGAAACCGGCGATCGCGATCAGCGACCTGGACGATGAAACCGTCATGCTACTGGGGGAAGGACACTGCTTTCGCGATCAGGTGCTGGAGTTTTGTCCCAACTGCGCAGCGAAACCCCGGCAGCAGAGCTCCCTGCAGCAGACCCTGGAGGGGGCCTCGCTGGAGACGATCCGCATGATGGTGACCAGTGGTGTCGGTCTCACCGTACTGCCCTGCACCGCGGCGGCGGCGGATCTCTACTCCGGCCGCCTGCTTGCCATCCGCCGCTTCAGCAATATAGAGCCGGGACGCACCGTGGCACTGGCATGGCGAAAGAGCTTTCCACGGCCAAAGGTCATCGAGGTGCTGCGTCGGGCAGTGGCCGAAAGCGCGCTGAGCTGCATCGAAAAGCGGGTTTAGGTTCCAAGTTCCATGCATGTAGGATGGGCAAAGCGCAGCGTGCCCATCGGGTTACGGTTTGATGGGCACGCTGCGCTTTGCCCATCCTACACACTCAGACCTCTATCGCGGCCGGGACGGCCGCTCCCACGAATAATCTCTGCCCTGTGAGCTCTGTGCCCTCTGTGGCAAGAATCTGTTTTCACGCTCCAGCGCGGGCGTTGAGGTAAGCACGCTCGGAGACATCGTGCCACTGCATCACCTGGTCACGGAACCGTTTGTACGACTGATAGACCTTCTTCGACATGGCGTCCTTTTCGGCGATCTCTGCCACCACCTCTTCAGAGACTTCCAGCAGCTGCTGCAGCACCTCATCCGGGAACCTGCGCAGCTCCACCTTGTGTTTGTTCACCAGGGTCTGCAGCGCCTCGTTGTTGCGTGCCGTCAGCTCGGAGAGACCATCCAGATTCGCCACCTTGCTGGCATTGAGCACGATCGATTGCAGGTCTGCCGGCAACGCCTCAAAGGCCTCCTTGTTGATGAAGCACTCCAGGGTGGTGCCCGGCTCGTGCCAACCCGGGTAGTAGCAGTATTTGGCCGCCTTGTAGAGGCCGAAGGCCAGATCATTATAGGGACCGACCCACTCGGTAGCGTCAATGGCACCGGATTTGAGTGAGGTGAAGATCTCGCCGCCGGGCAGGCTGACCGGGGTGCCGCCGAGACGCTTGAGCACCTCACCGCCGAGACCGGGGATGCGCATCTTCAGCCCCTTGAGATCATGCAGCGAATTGATCTCCTTGTTGAACCAGCCTCCCATCTGCACACCGGTATTGAGCGCCGCGGTGGGGACCAGGCCGAATGGCTCATAGGTCTCGCGCCACAGTTCCATACCGCCGCCGTGGTAGAGCCAGGCGTTCATCTCCTGGGCGGTCAGACCAAAGGGTACGGCGGAGAAGAACTGTGCCGCCTCGCTCTTTCCCTTCCAGTAATAAGATGCACCGTGGCCCATCTGTGCAGTCCCCTTGGAGACCGCATCGAAGATCTCGAACGCCGGTACCAGTTCGCCGGCACCGTAAACCTTCACCTCGATGCGTCCGCCTGACATCTCATTGATCAACGCTGCAAGCTGGTTGGCCCCGGTTCCGAGACCGGGAAAGTTCTTCGGCCAGGTGGTGACCATCTTCCACTGATATTTCGCCTTGGCGTGCACCGCTGGTGCGGCCAGCGAGGCCCCCGCTATCACCGAGCCGGCACCCATCCCCTTGAGTAGATCACGACGTTTCATGCTTTTCTCCCCCGTACCTGTTGTCTCGAAATGGGCCCATCCTAACCAGCGCACCGTGGGCGCACAAGCCGGCGCTATTGCCGATGGAAAAACTCGGCGCAGCCCTTGCCGTGCTCCTTCGCCTGGTACATAGCCTGGTCGGCGCGCTTGATCAGCACCTCGACTGATTCTCCGTCATCCGGGTAGACACTGATGCCGATGCTGCTGCCCACCTGACACTCCTCGCCGTCGATCCGCATCGGCTCGGCGATGTGTCGCAGGATCTTCTGCGCCACCTCCTGCGCCTCGCCCAACTCCCGCAACCCGCTCAGCAGCACCACGAACTCGTCACCGCCGTAGCGCGCCACGGTGTCGGAATCGCGCACGCAGCCTGTGAGCTTGGCGGCGACGGTTTTCAGCACCGCGTCACCCACGGCATGCCCCAGGGCGTCGTTGATCGGCTTGAAGCCGTCGAGGTCGAGGAACAGGAAGGCGGTCCGCGTCTGGCTGCGCCGGCTCTGCGCCAAGGCCTGTCCGGCACGGTCGTAGAGAATGTTACGGTTGAGCAGCCCGGTCAGCGAGTCGGAGTTGGCCAACTGGCGCAGCCGCTCCTCGGTGCTCTTCTGTTCCGAGAGCAGTGAAAAGATGGTGATATAGTGGGTAATCGTGCCGAGGTGATCGCGCACCGCACTGATGGAGAGCCACTCCGGGAACAGCTCGCCGTTCTTGTGCCGGTTCCAGATCTCACCCTCCCAGAACCCCGTCTCCTTGATGCTGTGCCACATCGCCTCGTAGAAGGCGGCGTCGTGCCGCCCCGAGGAGAGAACCGCCGGCTTCTGCCCCACCACCTCCGCACGGCTGTAGCCGGTCAACGAGGTAAAGGCATCGTTGACATCCAGGATGTTGGACTCCGTATCGGTGATCATCACCCCGTTGGTGGCGCTGGCCATGACCTTGGCATGCAGCGCCAGGCGGTCCTGCAGCAGGTTTTTTTCGCAGGTCGTCCGCGCCATCGCCGCGCTGATAAGCACCAGCACCAGGACCACCGCAGCCGCCAGCGAACCGTAGCTGATCAGGTTGTCGAGATAGTGCTGCACGTAGGCGGAGGCGGGATAGAACGAAACCACGAACCACTGGTGCTGTCCATTCGCGTTGCCGTTCAGGGTCAGGCGCTTATTGGCAAAGGCCTGCGGTGCGATGCGCGCAAAGACGAAGCGCCCCGCATCGTTCTCCACGCTGCCGCGATCCTGCGCCTGCATCGCCTGCCAGACATCGGCGTGATCGTTCTGGAAACGCTCGTCGCGCCCGAGCATGAAACCCCATTGCCTGTCGCTCGCTGGGGAGTAGAGCCAGTAGCCCTCGCCGTTGAGCAGGTAGAGCGAGGCATCGCGGTTCTGCCGGCTCAGGGCGAAATTGTGCAGCAGCAGCGATGCCTGGTAGTTCAACACCAGCAGGCCGCTACTGCCTCCGCCCTCATCGCTGGTCGGCGTGGCCAGGCGCAGCATCGGACGGTACGGCAGCTCCAGTCCGCCATGCTCGATATTCAGGTCCAGCGGCGAGAGATAGACATCGCCAACATTCAGCGCCATACCCTCGCTGAAATAGTAACGCCCGGACTTGTCCTGCAACTGAGCCTCGGGGACGACACGTGTGGTGTCGTCGCGGTGCTCTATGCGCAGCCGTTCCATGCCGCGCAGGTCGAGCCAGCGCGCCTGGTCGTAGCGTCCCATCTGTCCGGAAAAGGTGGCGATCTCTTGCAGTGCTCCCGCACGCTCCTGCCCGGAAATGAAATTCCGCAGGGCCTCGCTGCGCGAGAGGTACATCAGTTCCGGGATCATGCCGGAGATATCCCGCTGCAGTGAGCGCAACGACAACTCGACCTGCTCATCCTGTTCGGCATTCAGCAACTCCCGCGCATGGCGGTTCTCAAGCACCAGGAAGCTGGCGGTGGTCAGCAGGGCGAACAGCAGTAGCGGGATAAACACGCGAAGGAAGTAGGGCGCAAGGATATGCATACGATGGGACGACACAGGAACCAGTGCGCAGCTATCCGCATCCGTATCACTTTTTCGCATTCCCCCTCCCTTTATCTGTAATGCCAGGTTGGCGCAACAGCTCCCGGCCGCCACCTGGCTAATCTACACTCTCCAGCTTGGCGTAGGCCAGTACCAGCCACTTGCTGCCGGCCTCATCGAAATTGACCTGCACCCGCGTCTGCGCGCCGCTGCCCTCGCAGCTGAGCACCGTGCCCTGGCCGAATTTGGGGTGAAGCACCTGCTGGCCGATGCACAGACCCGCCTCTTCGTTGTCGCCCTGTGGCTTTGTCTCGCGGCGAAACAGCGGCGCACTCACCCCGCCGCGCATGCGCACCTCCTCAATGTATTCGGCCGGGATCTCGCCGATAAAACGCGAGGGACGGGTATATTTCTCCTCGCCGTAGAGGCGACGCACATCGGCGTAGGTGATGTAGAGTTGCCGCATGGCACGGGTCATGCCGACATAGGCGAGGCGGCGCTCCTCCTCAAGCCGGCCCGGCTCCTCCACCGAGAGGCGGTGCGGGAACAGCTCCTCCTCCACCCCGACCAGAAAGACCAGCGGGAACTCCAGCCCCTTGGCACTGTGCAGGGTCATCAGCTGCACCGCATCCTCATAGGCATCGGCCTGCCCCTCGCCCGCCTCCAGCGCGGCGTGGGCGAGGAAGGCGGAGAGGTCGTCCATCCCCCCCTCCATGGGCGTTTGAGGCAAAGGCTCTGCCGAGGCGCCCTCCCCGACACTCTCCGGTTCCAGGTAGGCGTCGTCGAACTCGAACTGCCGTGCAGCGGAGACCAACTCCTCCAGGTTCTCCACCCGTGCGAGCCCCTTTTCGCCCTTCTCCTTTTTAAAGTGCGCGATCAGGCCGCTGTGCTCGATCACATGCTCGACCCGCTCATCCAACGGTTGTTCTGCCGTCTCCCGCCCGATCCGTTCGACCAGCTCAACAAAGGCCGCTACGGCATTAGTGGCGCGCGCCGGCAGGGCCTTCTCGGCGACGATCTCGCTGGCGGCCTGCCACAATGGGACCTGCCGCTCGCGCGCCCGCTCACGGAGCGCCTCGACGGTACGGCTCCCGATGCCGCGGGTGGGGGTGTTGACCACCCGTTCAAAGGAGGGGTCGTCACTGCGATTGACCAACAGACGCAGGTAAGCGAGCGCATCCTTGATCTCGGCACGCTCGAAAAATCGCAGCCCGCCGTAGATGCGGTAGGGCATGGCCGCCTGCATCAGCGCCTCCTCCAGCACCCGCGACTGGGCGTTGGAGCGGTAGAGGATCGCCGCCTGCTCACGGCGATTGCCCCGGCCGACCCAGTCGCCGATCTGATCGACCACGAAGCGCGCCTCGTCCAGCTCGTTGAAGGCGGCGTAGAGCTTGATCGGTTCCCCCTTCTCACCCTCGGTCCAGAGCTCCTTGCCCAGGCGGCCGCTGTTGTGGGCGATCAACGCATTGGCCGCATCAAGGATAGTGGCGGTGGAGCGGTAGTTTTGCTCCAGACGGATAAGCTGCACATCCGCCATGTCCTGCTGGAAATGGTGGATGTTCTCCACCCGCGCACCGCGCCAGCCATAGATCGACTGGTCGTCATCGCCCACGGCGAAGATCTGCCCGCTGTCGCCGGCGAGCAGCCGCAACCAGGCATATTGGATAGCGTTGGTGTCCTGAAACTCATCCACCAGGATGTGACGGAACCGCTTGCGATAGTGAGTCAGGATATCCGGATGGTTGAGCCACAGTTCATGGGCACGCAACAGCAACTCGGCAAAATCGACTACGCCGTTGCGTTGGCACGCCGCCTCGTAGGCGCGGTAGACCTTGATCATCTGCTCCTGATGAAAATCACCGTAGCTATCGATATGATCCGGACGCAGCCCCTCGTCCTTCTTGCCGTTGATATACCACTGGATCTGCCGCGGCGGCCACTGGTTCTCATCCAGGTTAAGCTCACGCAGCAGACGCCGGATCAGGCGGTACTGATCATCGCTGTCGAGGATGGAGAAGGCCTGCGGCAGTTCCGCCTCGCGCCAGTGGGCACGCAGCAGACGGTGGGCGATGCCGTGGAAGGTGCCAACCCAGAGACTGTCGGCCGGCATTCCCATCAGCCTTTCGATGCGTCCGCGCATCTCCCTGGCGGCCTTGTTGGTGAAGGTGACGGCAAGGATGCCGTAGGGCGAGGCCTCGCCGGTACGGATGAGAAAGGCGATGCGGTGGGTCAGCACGCGGGTCTTGCCGCTGCCGGCACCGGCCAGGATCAGCTGGTTGCCCGGTGCGGCGCAGACCGCCTCGCGCTGGGCGTCGTTGAGGTCATCAAGAAGGTCGGAAATATCCATCCGCCCATTCTATCAGAATGTCATCACCGCCCCGTATTCGAGCCGCCACTGAAAAACCTCACCGGTGTCCGGAGTAACCGGCTACGCCGGACGGCGCTTTATGGTACGCTTTTGTTATTCCTGTGAGTGAAAGGAGTATCACCTTTGCACAAGCGAATTGTCATCATGCTGCTGACCCTCACTCTGCTGCCCGCTGTCGCTTTTGCCGAAGCGGACTACGAGACGGTAATGCTCAGCGACGATATCGAGATGGAGCTGCGCACCTTCAGCGCGCCGGGAGATATCCTGCTGCTTGGATTTCCCTGTGACCAGGGTGCCGGACGGGCCGAGGCGATGGCCGGAGAGGTGCTGTCACAGCGTGGCATCGAGGTCTGGATGGCCGATCTGCTCGGTGCCCACTTCCTGCCCATCGCCCCCTCCAGTATGCGCGGCCTGGAGGGGCGCGAGATCGCCAACCTCCTCACCCACGCCACGGAGCAGAACGACAAGCGTATCTTTCTTATCGCCAGCGGCTACGGGGCCATTCCCGCCCTGCGCGGTGCCCGCATCTGGCAGAACGAGCACCCCGACAGCAAGCGCCTTGCCGGTGCCCTGCTGTTCTACCCGATGCTGAGCGCGAACAATCCCGAGCCGGGCAAGCCGCTGGAGTACCTTGATGTGGTCAGTCACACCCGCCTGCCGGTGGTGATCATGCAGCCGACCAACACGCCGACCCGCTTCTGGGTCAACAAGCTGAAATCGACCCTTGAGCAGGGCGGAAGCACGGTGCATATCGAGCTGCTGCCCGATGTGCGCAGTAACTTTTACGCCCGAAACGATGCCACCGCCGCAGAGAGGGCGATGGCGCAGCGATTACCCGAACTGGTCGAACAGGCGCTGGAGAAATTACACCAGATGGAGAAGCCACAATGAAGCGATTCGTTCTGCTGTTAACGCTGCTGTTGAGCGCACCGCTCTATGCCGGTGAGCTGATGAAGTACGAGGGCGCGGCGTTGCCCGACTTCACCCTCACTGACATGCAAGGCAAGAGCCATACCCTGAGCAATTATCGCGGCAAAGCGGTAATGGTCAACTTCTGGGCCACCTACTGCGGCCCCTGCATCAAGGAGATACCCTCGATGCAACGGCTCAAGGAGAAGCTCGGCGATACCGACTTTGCCATCCTCGCCGTGGACATGGCCGAGGCGCCTGCCGATGTGGAAGCCTTTCTGCAGAAACACGAGATCAAGGTCAACTTCCCCATCCTGCTCGATCCGGAGGGTACAGTGGTCGAGCAGTGGATGATCACCGCCGTGCCGACCACCTTCATCGTCGACCCGGAGGGGACCATCCGTTACGCCCTGTTCGGCGGCATCGAGTGGGACAAGCCGGATGTGATCGAGACCATCCGCGGCCTGTTTTGACCGGAATATAGCCACAGAGGGCACAGAGCTCACCGAGGTTAGTCAATGCCAGGTTTCATCTCCGTGCCCACTGTGTGCTCTGTGGCAAAGACTGGTCACTCCCCGACCAGGGACGCCCGCAGCTCCCGACCGTAACGCTCTACCTCGGCGAGCAGTTGCTTGCCCCTCTCGTCCAGCGGCTCTTCACGTTTGATCCGCTCAACCTCGTTGAAAAACTGCTCGAAGCTCATGTGGCCTGAATCCCCGTTAACCAGGCGATCACGACAGTGCTCCAACCACTGTCCGCGCTCTTCCTCAGTGAGGGTCTGCGGATAGTTGCGGGCGCGGAAACGCAGTAGCAATTCCGGCAGGCGCCTGTCCTCGAAAACCCAGCTCTGCTCGCCCAGTTTCTCCGGGGCGGTTTCGTGGATCCGGGCCATGGTGCGCTTGTCGCTGTCGGCGAAGAATCCCCCGCCGTAGATCATCAGCTCCGGATCAGTCTGCGGCTCGAACTCCTGTGGTTCAAAAATCTTGGCGATCTTGGCCTGGATCGCCTTGCGTGCAGCGAGCAGCGCCTGGCGGTTCTGCTGGCAGCGCACCAGATCGATCTGTAGCCGCTTGGCCGATGTGCCATCGAGAGTACTGAGCGGCGCGATCACCGGACACTTGTTGAGCAGGATCTGCTTCAGCGCCGGGCGCTCCACCCCTTCAGGAAGATCCTCCGCGCGGGTGTAGAGCCGCTCCTTAAGTTTCTTGTGGCCATGCTCCAGCAGCATGGCGGGATCCTGCGACAGATCGAAGACGATCACGCTGTTCTTGTTCACCGGGTGCGTCGCCACCGGCACCACCAGCCGGGTATTGCCGTGGTCGCTGCCGTACATCCCCGAGGTGTGCAGGATGGGGCTCATGCCGCGCAGGTCGATGTGCTTGCTCACTTCCTGTTTGCGTCGCAGCTTGTAGCAAAAATCGTAGAGCTTGGGCTGCTTCTCCCTGATCAGGCGCGCCATGGCAATGGTGGCGTAAACATCGGACAGTGCATCGTGCGCCTGCTCGTGGCCGATGCCATTAGCCACGGTCAACTCATCCAGCTTGAAACTGGTGCGGCCGTTCTCCTCCTTCACCGGCCAGACGATCCCCTCGGGGCGCAGGTCGCGGCAGGCGCGCACCACATCGATGATGTCCCAGCGCGAGTTGCCGTTCTGCCACTCGCGGGTGTAAGGGTCGTAGAGATTACGGTAGAGGGTATTGCGCGTCACCTCATCATCGAAACGGATTGAGTTGTAGCCGACGCCGCAGGTGCCCGGCTGTGACAACTCCTCATGGATTCGGCGGATGAACTCATCCTCCGGCAAGCCCTTTTCCAGTGAATCCTGCGGCGTGATGCCGGTGATCAGCGTGGACATCGGCTGCGGCAGTGTATCCGGCGCCAGCCGGGCAAAGATATTCAGCGGCTCGCCGATGATATTCAGATCCTCATCGGTACGCACCCCGGCAAACTGCACCGGCCGACTGCGGAAGGGATCGGTACCAAAGGTCTCGTAATCGTGCCAGTAAAGGGTGTTATCACTCATTGAGCCACTCTCTGGGTTTAAGATAGTTGTGGTACAGCTCCGCCTCCGGGCTACCCGGCTGCGGTGACCAGTTGTAGCGCCACTTCACCAGCGGCGGCAGTGACATCAGGATCGATTCGGTACGCCCGCCCGACTGCAGCCCGAACAGGGTACCGCGATCGAACACCAGATTGAACTCCACGTAGCGGCCACGGCGATAGAGCTGGAAGTCACGCTCACGCTCACCGTAGGGTGTCCTCTTGCGCTTCTGGACGATCGGTACATAGGCATTGAGGTAGGCATCACCGACACTGCGCAGGAAGGCAAAGCAGGTATCGAAGTCCCACTCGTTCAGATCATCGAAGAACAGCCCCCCGACACCGCGCGTCTCGTCACGGTGCTTGAGATAGAAGTATTCATCACACCACTTTTTGTATTTCGGGTAGATCTCCTCACCGAAGGGGGCGCAGGCGGCCTTCGCCGTTTTGTGCCAGGCGACCACATCCTCATGAAAGGGATAACAGGGTGTCAGATCAAATCCGCCGCCGAACCACCATACCGGCTCTTCACCCTCCTTCTCCGCCACGAACAATCGCACGTTGGCATGGGAGGTCGGCACGTAGGGGTTGCGCGGATGGATCACCAGCGATACCCCCAGCGCCTGGAAGGAGCGTCCGGCCAGTTCGGGACGATGGGCGCTGGCCGAGGGCGGCAGCTTCTCGCCGCGCACATGGGAGAAGTTGATCCCTGCCTGCTCGAATACCTTGCCCTCGCTCAGCAGCCGCACGATGCCGCCGCCGTTGAGCCCCTTCTCCGGCTCGTGTGGACGCTGCCACTCGTCGCGGATAAAACGCCCCTCGCCATCCTCTGCCTCCAGCGCATCGGCAATGCGCTGCTGCAAAGAGAGCAAATACGCTTTGACTGACTCGACATCGATGTTGCTCATGCTTTAAAACCTTATTACCAACGAAGGGCACGAAGAAGAGTTGTTGTTCACCACAGAGGCGCGGAGTACACGGAGGTGCTCTTTAGCATTTCTCGTTGTGGGCACCGCCCGCCACCGCGCGGCCCTGAAACAG
>JAPHTQ010000071.1 GCA_026196275.1 Gammaproteobacteria bacterium | reverse complement strand
GGGCGATCACCGCCGGATAGGCCCACAGCATCAGCAGGGTAAAACCGCTCCATACCAGCCAGACGTAGAGCCACCACCACTGTCCGGCGCTCTGCATCAGCCACAGCACCAGGGCGATCAACGGCACACCGAGCAGCAACATCAGCAGTCCCTGCTTGAGCATGTCGCTGAAGAACAGTTTCAGCGTGGTACGGTTGAAGCCGAAACGCTGCTCGATGCGGAAGGTGCGATAGAGGGCAAACGGCAGATCGAGCAGGGAGGTCACCAGCACCACGCTGAGAATGAACCCGGTGCCGCCCAGCAGCGGCGTCAACTGCAGGCTGCGCCACAGCTGGTCAAACCACTGCAGGCCGCCACCCAGGGTCAGTCCCAGCAGGATCAGTGCGCCGTAGAGGATCTCGTAGCGTGCCAGTCGGGCCTTGCTCAGGGTATAGTCGGCGGCCCGCTGGTGGGCGGAGAGCGAAATGCGTTCGGCAAAGGCATCAGGTACCTCGTTGCGCCTGGCGGCCACGTGGCCGAGTTGGCGTTGTAGCAGCCACAGCTCGATGGCGACAGAAAGGAGCAGCATGCCGAGGAACAGCAGTGTGAAGAGGTGCATAACGGGAAGCTTTCTCGAATAAACAAAGGCCGCTGCAGGTTAGCTTTTGCTAGAATGGATGGCAAGTTGTGGTGGCGCTGGCTGCCGCAGACCGTCAGAGAGAGGTTGCGAGAGAGTACAGGCATGGAGAGGAAGAGTAACGACAACCTGGTCTGGATCGATCTGGAGATGACCGGACTGGACCCGGACAACGATCGCATCATCGAGATCGCCACCATCGTCACCGATGCCCATCTCAATACCCTGGCCGAGGGACCGGTGCTGGCGATCCATCAGCCCGAACCGGTGATGGAGCGAATGGATGAGTGGAATCGTAGCCACCACGGCGGTTCCGGGCTGTGGCAACGGGTGCGCGAGAGCCGTACCGACGAGGCACAGGCCCAGCGGGAGACACTGGCGTTTCTGGCGCAGTATGTCGATCCGCGCAAGTCGCCGATCTGCGGTAACAGCATCTGCCAGGACCGGCGCTTTCTCGCTCGCTGGATGCCGCAACTGGAGACCTTCTTCCACTACCGCAATCTGGATGTAAGTACCCTCAAGGAGCTGGCGCGACGCTGGTCTCCGGAGGTCTACAACGGTTTCAAGAAACAGAACAGCCACCAGGCGCTGGACGATATCCGTGAATCGATTCTGGAGCTGCGCCATTACCGGGAGCAGTTCCTGCGCCTGCCGCAGGAGGCCGCCGCGCAGTGAAAAAGGCGCGGCGGCGTAGCACCAGCGTGATCCGATATTCCAAATGGGGTAGTCAGGGAAAACTCATCGGCCTCACTTTCGCCAAGCCCTCTATGGTGAATTGATGAGACGGCCAAAACTCTCCGTGGTGTAGCGGCTTATCTGCAGCGTCTCGGACCAGTAGTCCGGCGGCAGTCCCGCCTTCTGTTTGAGATGGCGAAGGAATAGTTCGGGCCGGGGCAGCTGTTCCCATACCGAGGGGAGGAAGGTGCCGCGGCGCAGGCCATCTTCAAGAACAAGCCCGTCAACGCCGGGACGCAGTTGCTGCAGCAGATCCGCCTCCGAGCTGAAACGCATCGGCTCGGCCGGGCCGAGGATGGAGAGATGCACACCCAGCCCCTCCAGCTCCTGTTCCCGCAACGGGGGAAAACGCAAGTCGCTGAAGGCCGCAGCGTAGGCGTTCTCTGCCACATCCACTGCCAGTGGTCGGCGGGCGTTCAGCGAGCCGATGCAGCCGCGCAACTCCCCCCGGGATTTGAGGGTGACAAAGCTGGCACCGGGCTCCCGCAGCGGCGTCGCTACCCCTTTCATCTCGGGCGCCAGCGGTCGTCCGTAGTCGAGGCCGTAACGGATCGAGGCCTCGGCGATGTCGAGCAGTTGCTGTTGCAGTCTCTCTTCCATCTCTTCTTAATCGCCAAACAGGTAGGCGCCGTAGCCGACCACCTGATCCCGCGGTCCGGCCGTGTCGCCCGAGTTGCGCAGGTCGATGGTGGTGGCGTGCAGCCCCTTCTCTCTTGCCAGCAGCAGCAGACCGCTTACCGGGTTGCGCCCGCAGGCGCCGTCGTGGCCGATCCCCTCAGGCCGCAGCGCCTCGATCGCCGCCGAGGTCTGACGGTCCATCTGCTGTGCTGTGGCATAGTCGTGGTAGTGGCTCAGATCGGAGCTGACCACGATCAGGGTCTCCTCGCCGCCCCACAGCAACTCCAGTACCTCGGCGACCTCCTCGGCGCTGGCATCGCCCACTACTACGGGCACCAGGGTGAAGCTCTCCAGACTCTCCTGCAGGAAGGGCAGGTGCACCTCCAGACTGTGTTCCAGCTGATGCGCCTGGTCCAGCAGATGCACCTGGGGCAGGGCGTTGATCTGGGCTACCGCGGCGGTGTCGATCGGGATATCCCCCAGCGGGGTGCGAAAGGTGTCGGCGCTGCTGGTAGCCAGACCGAGGAAGCCGACCCGATGCGAGGGACCCAGCAGTACCACCCGGCGGATGGTCTGGCGCGCAGTGCGTAGTCGGGCGTAGGCGCTGGCCGCCACCGATCCGGAGTATACATAGCCCGCATGGGGAGCGATGATTGCCTTGGGTGGCGGTGTTGTGCTTTCGGGCACATCCTGGAGCAGCTCCTCCACCATCTGTCGCAGTTTCGCCGGGTTGCCCGGATAGAACATGCCCGCAACGGCGGGTTGGCGTATCTGGCTCATGCTGGAGACTCCGTTGCTACACTTGTACAGTGATCTATATAACCTGCAGTGGGTTATTGCAACACGCCCCTGCTGCAGGCACTTGAGAGCGGAACCGAAGGGGAGAGGACAATGAGTGACAAGGCTGTAGTGGAAGGGACATTGCCGTCCGGGACGGTGGTGGATACCAGGTATTGGCATTCGCTGGAGGATGGCCGGGTGCAGTGCGACCTCTGTCCGCGCTACTGCAGGCTCAAGGAGGGACAGCGGGGCCTCTGTTTCGTGCGCGCCAATCTCGGTGGCAAGGTGGTGCTCACCTCCTACGGTCGCTCCAGTGGCTATTGCATTGATCCGATTGAGAAGAAGCCGCTTAACCACTTCCTGCCGGGTACCCCGGTGCTCTCGTTCGGCACCGCCGGCTGCAATCTGGCCTGCAAATTCTGCCAGAATTGGGATATCTCCAAGTCGCGCGAAATCGACACCCTGGCCGATGCCGCCAGTCCTGAGCTTATCGCCCGCGCCGCCGAGCAGTTGGGGGCCCGCTCGGTGGCCTACACCTACAACGACCCGGTGATCTTCCACGAATACGCCATCGATGTGGCCAAGGCCTGCCGCGAGCGCGGCATCAAGTCGGTGGCGGTGACCGCCGGCTATGTTTGCGATGAACCGCGGCGGGAGTTTTACCAGTGGATGGATGCGGCCAACGTGGACCTGAAGGGCTTTACCGAGGAGTTTTACATCAAACTCACCGGCGGCCACCTGCAGCCGGTGCTGGATACGCTGCTCTATCTGAAGCACGAAACCGATGTCTGGTTCGAGACCACCACGTTGCTGATCCCCGGCTGGAACGACTCGGAGGAGGAGCTTGATGCGATGACCAAATGGGTGGTCAAGGAGCTGGGGCCGGAGGTGCCGATGCACTTCACCGCCTTCCACCCCGACTTCAAGATGATGGATGTGCCGCCCACACCGCCCTCGACGCTGACCCACGCCCGTGAGATCGCGCTACGTAACGGTGTGCGCTATGCCTACACCGGCAATGTGCATGACAAGGCGGGGGAGAGCACCTACTGCCACCACTGCGGCCAGCGTCTCATCGGCCGCGACTGGTATGTGCTGAGCGACTGGAACCTGGACGCCGAGGGTAAATGTAACCAGTGCGGTACGCCCTGTGCCGGGGTGTTCGAGGCCAGGCCCGGCACCTGGGGCAGCCGGCGTCAGCCGGTTCGGCTGGCCGATTTTGTCTGATCTTTTCACCGCAAAGGCGCAAAGGGCGCAAAGTTTTCATCAGTTTTGCGCGAGAGATCCCGTCGTTTTAGGGCGGGGAGGACGTCAAAAGGCAATGATTACACAGACTCTGCGACCTTTGCGCCTTTGCGGTGAGCTTATAGACAGTGTGCAGGGGCGAGGGTGTATCAGCATCACTGCAAGCGCACGCCGGGCAAGGTATAATGCCCCAATCTTTGAACAGTGACGATGGTGGGTAGATGACACAGCAGAGAGCCCGTATTGGGATTGTTACCGTTTCCGATCGCGCCAGCCGCGGTGAATACGAAGATCTGGGTGGCCCGGCCATGCGCGAGTGGCTGGGTAAGGCGTTGACCTCGCCTTGGGAGGCCGTGGCTCGCGTGGTCCCTGACGAACGCGATCAGGTCGAGTCGGTGCTCAAGACCCTGTGTGACAAGGAGGGATGTGCACTGGTGGTGACCACCGGCGGCACCGGACCGGCATCGCGGGATATTACCCCCGAGGCGACCGAGGCGGTGTGCGACAAGATAATGCACGGCTTCGGCGAGCTGATGCGTCAGGAGTCGCTGAAGTATGTCCCCACCGCGATCCTCTCGCGCCAGACCGCGGGTATCCGCGGCCAGAGCCTGATCATCAACCTGCCGGGCAAGCCCTCGGCGATCGCCGACTGTCTCAATGCGGTCTTTCCGGCGGTACCCTACTGCGTGGATCTGATCGAGGGACCCTGTCTGGAGACTGATGAGTCGTTTTGCAAGGCATTTCGGCCCAAGCATGCAAAGAGGCCGCAGGCCTAGCCATGTCCATTGAACAGGCGGTTAGCGACCTGCATACCATCCGTGACTTCATCCGCTGGGGCTGGAGTCGTTTCAATGAGGCCGAACTCTTTTTTGGCCACGGCACCGATAACGCGCTGGATGAAGCGGCCTATCTGGTGCTGCATACGCTGCACCTGCCGCCACAGATCGGCGAGGCCTATCTGGATACGCGCCTGAGCGGGGCGGAGCGCCACCGTGCGGCACAAATTCTGGAACGACGTGTCGAGGAGCGACTTCCCGCCCCCTACCTCACCCGTGAGGCCTGGTATGGCGGCATGCCGTTCTACGTCGATGAGCGGGTGCTGATCCCGCGATCGCCGATTATCGAGCTTGTCGAGGCGCACTTCGAACCCTGGTTGGAGTCGGAGCGCGTCGGTCGCATCCTCGACCTCTGTACCGGCAGCGGCTGCATTGCCATTGCCTGTGCCGTCGCCTTTCCCGGGGCAGAGGTAGATGCGGCGGACCTCTCTGAAGAGGCACTGGAGGTGGCTCGCATCAATATCGATAATTATGATATGCAGGAGCAGGTTCACGCCGTACAGTCGGATCTCTTCTCCGCGCTCAAGGGCAAGCGTTACGATATCATCGTCAGCAATCCGCCCTACGTCGACGAACAGGATATGATGTCCTTGCCCGCCGAGTTCTGTCATGAGCCGGAGTTGGCGCTGGCTGCCGGCAAGGACGGCCTGGATCTGGTGTTCAAGATCCTCTATGAGGCGATGTTCCACCTGGAGCCTGGCGGCATACTGGTGGTGGAGGTGGGCAACAGCCGTGAGGCGCTGGAGGCGTTACTGCCGGAGGTGCCCTTCCTCTGGCTGGAGTTCGAGCGCGGCGGTGAGGGGGTCTTCCTGCTTACTGCCGAGCAGGTTCGGGAGTATCACGAACTGTTCCGCCTGGTAAGGCCTTAGCTATGTCTCATTCCCCACAGAGGCGCAGAGGGCACGGAGAGTTTATTGATGAGACCCATCACCACGGTCCCGACATTGAAGGCTAGAGCATGACGACACAGAACATCATCTTCGATCTGGAGCTGATCAAGCGCTACGATAAGTCCGGTCCGCGCTATACCTCCTACCCGACCGCAGTGCAATTCCACGAGGGCTTCGGTGAGTCCGAATACCGCGACTGGGCGGCCAGGAGCAACGGGACCGGCAACCCGCTGTCGCTCTATTTCCATATTCCGTTCTGCGATACCGTTTGTTACTACTGCGGCTGCAACAAGGTAGTGACCAAGGATCGCAATCGTGCCTCGCCCTACCTGGAGCGCCTGCACCGGGAGATCGCCCTGCAGGGGGCACTGTTCGACAAGTCGCGCACCGTCGATCAGCTGCACTGGGGCGGCGGTACGCCGACCTTCATCTCACACGACGAGATGCGTGAGCTGATGCGTGTCACCGGTGAGCACTTCAACCTGCGCGATGATGACAGCGGCGAGTACTCCATCGAGATCGACCCGCGCGAGGTGCAGAGCGACACCATCGCCCTGTTGCGCGAGCTCGGCTTCAACCGCATGAGCCTCGGCGTGCAGGACTTCGACGAGCGGGTACAGAAGGCGGTCAACCGCATCCAGAGCGAGGCCTCGACCATGGCGGCACTGTCGGCGGCGCGTAGCGAGGGCTTCAAGTCGATCAGCATTGACCTGATCTACGGCCTGCCGCACCAGAGCGTGGTGAGCTTTGCCCGCACCCTGGACAAGATCCTCGAGATCTCGCCGGATCGCCTCTCGGTGTTCAACTACGCCCACCTGCCGGAGCTGTTCAAGCCGCAGCGGCGCATCAACGAGGCGGATCTGCCGGCGCCGCAGGAGAAGCTCGACATCCTGCAGAACACCATCGAGAAGCTGACCGCCGCCGGCTACGTCTACATCGGCATGGACCACTTTGCCAAGCCCGATGACGAGCTGGCGGTGGCGCAGCGCAGCGGCACCCTCTACCGCAACTTCCAGGGCTACTCCACCCACGCCGACTGCGACCTTGTGGGCATGGGCTCCACCTCCATTGGCCAGGTGGGTGACAGTTACAGCCAGAACCTGAAAGAGCTGGAGGCCTACTACGAGCGCATCGATGCCGGCTCCATTCCGGTGTTCCGCGGTTATGAGCTGAACGCCGACGACAAGCTGCGCCGCGCGGTGATCACCGACCTCATCTGCCACTTTGAGCTGGAGAAGGCCAAGGTGGAGCAGGCGTGGAACATCACCTTCGACGACTACTTCGCTGAAGAGCTCAAGGAGCTGGCGGCGATGGAGGAGGATGGCCTGCTGAGCCTATCGGCAGAGCAGATCCGGGTGGCCGACGCCGGCAAGCTTCTCATTCGCAACATCTGCATGGTCTTCGACCGCTACCTGCGTGAAAAGCAGAACCAGCGTTTTTCCAAAGTGATATAAAAGAATGCACCGCAAAGACGCAAAGGGCGCAAAGGAAAAGCAGGGGATGATGTAAAATGGGTTTGTGTATCACACCTCTGGTTATGGCAGCATGATGATGCGAGTCTGTAGGCTTCTCACTTTTCGCTGTGTGTCCAGGGGGCAAAACAATCATCGTCTTGGTTTTCTTTGCGTACTTTGCGCCTTTGCGGTGAATATATGTTTTTAACATAACCAACCAGAATAATTGCTATGTCAGGAAACAGTTTCGGAAAGCTTTTTACGGTCACCACCTTCGGGGAGTCCCACGGCCCGGCGCTCGGCGCCATCGTCGACGGCTGCCCGCCGGGACTGGAGCTGTCCGAGGCGGACCTGCAGGCGGACCTGGACCGGCGCAAGCCGGGCACCTCGCGCCATACCACCCAGCGGCGCGAGGCGGATCAGGTGCGTATCCTCTCCGGGGTGTTCGAGGGCAGGACCACGGGGACGCCTATCGGTCTGTTGATCGAGAACACCGATCAGCGCTCCAAGGATTACTCCAAGATCATGGATCGCTTCCGTCCGGGCCATGCCGACTACACCTATCAGCAGAAGTACGGTATCCGCGATTACCGCGGCGGCGGCCGCTCCTCGGCACGCGAGACCGCGATGCGCGTTGCCGCCGGCGGTATCGCCAAAAAGTTTCTGGCAGCCCGGGGCATCACCATTCGCGGCTATCTCTCGCAGCTTGGTCCGATCAAACCCGATACTTTCGACTGGGAGGAGGTGCGCAACAATCCCTTCTTCTGTCCCGACGCAGGAAAAGTTGTGGAGATGGAGGCCTACATGGACGCCCTGCGCAAGGAGGGGGACTCCATCGGTGCCAGAGTGACGGTGGTGGCCGAGGGTGTGCCTCCGGGTCTTGGCGAGCCGATCTTTGACAGGCTCGACGCGGAGCTGGCCCATGCGCTGATGAGCATCAACGCGGTCAAAGGGGTGGAGATCGGCGCCGGCTTTGCCTGCGTCGAGCAGAAGGGGACCGAGCACCGCGACGAGATCACCCCGGAGGGCTTCCTCTCCAACCACGCCGGTGGCATCCTTGGCGGGATCTCCTCGGGTCAGGCGATCGTCGCCTCCATCGCGATGAAACCCACCTCCAGTTTGCGTCTGCCGTGTCGCAGTGTGAACCTGCAAGGCGAGTCGACCGAGGTGATCACCGAGGGGCGTCACGACCCCTGTGTCGGCATTCGCGCCACCCCCATCGCCGAGGCGATGATGGCGCTGGTGTTGATGGATCATTATCTGCGTCAGCGGGCGCAGAATGTCGATGTGCGATCCGAAACGCCTGTGATTCCCGGTTGATAACAGGTACAAGGTGAAAGGTACAAGGAACAAGGAAACCCCGTAATGTTTGCGCGTTCCCTTTGCACCTTGTTCCTTGTACCTTGTTCCTGATTTATTATGCCCTACTGGCGCCTCTCCGGTTTCTATCTCTTCTACTTCGCCAGCCTCGGCGCGCTGGTGCCGTACTGGTCGCTCTATCTCAAGTCGCTCGGCTTTAGCAGTCTGGAGATCGGCCAGTTGATGGCGATCCTGATGGCCACCAAGATCATCTCGCCCAATATCTGGGGTTGGATCGCCGACCATACCGGCAAGCGCATGGCAGTGGTGCGCTGGGGCTCGTTTCTTGCGGTAGTGACCTTCTGCGGGGTGTTTCTCGCCAAAGCGTACTGGCCGCTGGCGCTAGTGATGCTGCTGTTCAGTTTCTTCTGGAATGCGGCGCTACCGCAGTTCGAGGCGACCACCCTGAGCCATCTGGGTAAGGAGAGCCACCGTTACAGCATGATTCGTCTGTGGGGCTCCATCGGCTTTATCGTTGCGGTAGCGGGTCTGGGTCCGCTACTCGACTGGGCCGGTCCGGCGCTGCTGCCGTCGGTGCTGCTGGTCATGTTCCTTGCCATCTGGGGCAGCTCGCTGGCGGTTCCGGAGCGTGATGTTCATGCGCTAACGCAGCAGTACGAGTCGCTGGGGAGTATCCTGCGTCGTCCCGAGGTGCTGGCTTTGCTGGCGGTCTGTTTTCTGGTGCAGGCGAGTCACGGCCCTTACTACACCTTCTACACCATCTATATGGAGGAGTTCGGCTACTCTCGCGGTGTGATCGGCCAGTTTTGGGCACTGGGGGTGATCGCCGAGGTACTGATCTTCCTGGTGATGGCACAGCTGGTGCGCCGTTTCGGCCTACGCACCCTGATGCTCTGGGCCACCGGGCTTACCGCTTTTCGCTGGATGCTGACCGGGGCACTGCCCGAATCGCTGCCGGTGATGCTCTTCGCCCAGCTACTACATGCCGCCAGCTTCGGCGTGTTCCATGCTACGGCGATCGCCCTGTTTCACAAGTTCTTCGTCGGCCGCCACCAGGGCAAGGGACAGGCTCTCTACAGCAGCCTCAGCTTCGGTGCCGGCGGTGCCTTTGGCGCCCTCTACAGCGGTATGGCCTGGGATAGTCTCGGTGCGGCGCAAACCTACTACATGGCTGCTGTGCAGGCTGTCTTGGCAACCTGGATCGCCTGGCGCTGGATACGCAACTGAGTTGCTGCCCGCATCGGGTTCTGACGCTTTTTTTGAATGTATCACTACTCCTTCACATACGGTTTTGTGGATTTTGCCTACGCTTGATATTGGCGCACAAGTGTGATCAATAAAGTGCGTAGGATGAAAATCCCCAACATCAGGAGAGTAGCCATGAACAATCTAGCCAAACACATCACGCCGCCACAAGCATCCGAGCAACCTTCCTATCGCCACCTGACCACTCATTATGAGGAAAAACACAAGATCGGCTGGTATTTTATGCATGCCTTGCCAAGGCCATGCTTTAACCCGGAGCTGCTGCAGGATATTGATCGCTGGTTCACTCATGTCAAGCAGGAACAGGACAGCGAACAGGGGCGTGAATATCGATACCTGGTTTTGGCATCTGATGTAGAGGGTGTCTTTAACCTTGGTGGTGATCTCAATCTGTTTCGAGGTCTGATTGCTGAGGGGAGCTATACTGGATTGCTCGATTATGCCAAGGCCTGCATTAACGTGCTTTATCAGAATATTGTCCACCTTGAGCAAAACCTGACCACCATATCGCTCGTTCAGGGCGATGCCCTGGGTGGCGGTTTCGAAGCCGCGCTGTCCAGTAATGTGCTGATCGCCGAACGTGGCAGCAAGATGGGCCTGCCTGAAATACTCTTTAACCTTTTCCCCGGAATGGGGGCCTATACGCTTCTCTCAAGGAGAGTGGGCATGGGAAAAGCGGAACAGATGATCCTCGGTGGGAAACTCTACAGTGCTGAGGAGCTTTATGAGATGGGCGTTGTCGATATTCTGGCGGAAAAAGGGGAGGGTGAGTTGGCGCTCTTTGACTATATCAAGCGTGCCGAGCGTGCAGCCAATGGTTATCGGGCAATACGTGAGGTAAGGGATGCCTGTAACCCGATCACATATCGGGAGCTTCTGGATATCACCACGATCTGGGTCGATGCCGCACTGCGTCTGGAAAAGCGTGACCTCAGGATGATGGAGCATCTTATCCGGCGCCAGAACAACAAATAACGCGGCTGACTATCTGATTCCGCCGGTCAGCCACATCTTGTTCCGCAATCTTGATTGCGGGGCAAGATCATTTTGCGTCCCGTTTTTGTGAAATATAGGCGTTGATGGCATCAAGCAGGCGAGTATGGGCGTGTTGTATCCGGTTCAGGAAAGTGGCTGCAGAGTGCTCCGACATCTCGTAGGATTTGAGCTTTTCCGCTTTGCTACATAGTTGAACCAGTTCGGTACCGCCAAGCTCGGCGGCCCCTCCTTTCAGTGCATGTATCGCTTCCCTGAATTCCAGGTAATCGAGCTCCTTTAAGGCACACTCAGCCTGCATAAGCGCAGAATTGCTGTCGCTACTAAACCCCTCGACCAGATCCAAGATGAAGTCGATACCTGAACCCATGTTAGCCAGCTGATCCAGTGCCCGGCAGTCAAGGGGGCCGCCCGGATAAAAGTTAATCGTTTTATTTCGTCTGTGTCCGGCGTGTGTCGATGAAACAGCTACGGATTCCTTTTTCGCCAGATTGGCGATCTTTTCAAGCAAGTTGTGTGAATCAATCGGCTTGGTGATATAGGCATCGGCACCAGCGGCCAGGCAGGCGTTCATGGTTTCGAGTGTGGCATCTGCTGTGACCATCAGCACGGGTATTGATGCGGATGTATCGAAGAAGCGAAAGGCCTTAAGGACATCGATACCACTTCGCTTAGGCATATTCATATCCAGAATTGCGATGTCATACAGCTCTGTATTCTTCGTGAGTGCTTCCAGTGCCTGCTCACCGTCATCAAACATATGTACCTGGTGACCGGCTTGTCCGAGAATTCCGGTGATGACCTTTTGGTTGATGGCATTGTCTTCCGCCACGAGAATATCCAACTCCCTGGTGCTGTGGGTTCGGCGATAGTATTCGGAAAGTGTGATGACGTTATCATCCAGTTCATGCTCACTACGCGCGGCGTGCAGGGCATTGAACAGAAGTCGCTTATCCAGAGGACGGAACAGTACCGAAGAGTAGTATTTTTCCAGACGGCGTGATTCCTCACTGTTAAACGCATTATCGGCGAGTAATACCAGGGGGGTGTCCATTAGCGCTTCATCGTCCCGAACAATGCCGGAAAACTGCCCGGCTTTCATCTGAAGCATAGATTGCTCAACGATAGCCGCATCGTAGGGCAGATCGTTTTCACAGGCATCGATCATTAATGACAGAGTTCGGGCAGAGGTGGTTGTCCAGTCAAAATCAATGCCCCAATCTCTGAAATATGAACGGACTACAGCTGCCTGCTTCTCGCTCGCAAGCAACAGGACGCGCATTGCCTTCAGGGAATCCGCGTTACCGTTTTCTAGGCCAGCCTTCTGCAGTGATAGTGGAACTTCAAAGTAGAATTTTGAACCCACGCCGGGGGAGCTCTCGGCATGGATGGAACCGCCCATTAACTCGACCAGTTGTTTTGCGATAGTGGTACCAAGCCCCGTTCCCCCGTAGCGTCGGGTTACAGAGTGATCGGCCTGATTAAAGTCCTTGAAAATATGTTCAATTTTGTCAGCCTCGATACCTATTCCGGTATCCTCCACCTCAAAACGGATTCGCGGCCGGTAGCT
The DNA here is from genome assembly GCA_026196275.1 of Gammaproteobacteria bacterium. Classification (GTDB taxonomy): domain Bacteria; phylum Pseudomonadota; class Gammaproteobacteria; order Thiohalomonadales; family Thiohalomonadaceae; genus JAPHTQ01. Next base: position 3,070 of record JAPHTQ010000071.1, on the reverse strand, counting down.
GGTTCCATCCGCCGGTGTTACACGAATTGTGACTGAGCCGTGTTCGGTAAACTTGATGGCATTCCCGGCGAGATTAACAAGAACCTGTCTTATATGATGTTCGTCTCCCTTAAGCATAAAAGGGATTTGTGGGTCGATATGGCTGGTTACATCGATCCCTTTGCGATGACCCTGGTTTTCGAGGAGTTTTGTTGTACTGTTCACCAGTGAGTGAAGATCGAAGTTGGACTCCTCGATAGCAACCTTTCCAGCCTCAATTTTAGACAGGTCAAGAACGTTATTGATTAAGCTGAGTAGCGTTTTTGCAGATAAATTAACCGTCCTCGCCAGATCGCGCTGCTCATCGTCAAGTCTGGTTTCCTGCAAGAGCTCACTCATGCCAATTACGCCATTTAGTGGCGTTCTGAGTTCATGGCTCATATTGGCCAGGAATCGCGACTTTGCCTCATTGGCAAGATTGGCCTTCTGAATCGCCTCATAGAGCTTGCGCAGAAGAACCTTGATGTATAACGGCAACATTATGAGCAGCAGCAGCAGGCTGATACCTATCTCAAAATGCTGTTGCCAGTAACTGCCGAAGAACAAAACTGCACCAAAGCCGACAAAGGAGAGGGCCGTTGAGATATCTACATACTTTTCGCCATAGCGAAAACCGTTACCAACAATGACCCAAAGATAGATAACGAAAAGTGGTGTGCCGTACTTTCCTGTCAGCGCAAGCACGACGGATAGCGTGGTCAAGTCAACGGTCATGCCGAAGAGGCGTCTGGTTAGCGATGCCGCAGGGTTGATGAGAATGGCTGCGAAAATAAGTGTGGAGACTAAAAGGAAAGCGCTGCTTATTACCCGGGGTAAAATAAGATGCTCAGCCTGGTCATCCCACAAAAGCGGCAAGGGTGACATGAAGTAGATGAAAATAATAAGACCTATTGCCAGGCGTACAAGGGCCTGCTCATGTTCGCTATCTTCCCTGTCCGAGAGACGACTTTTTGCCCACTCTTTAATATTCTGCAATTTGCGATGAGTTGCTGACATCCAGTCATCCATCTTTTGTGACTATTTCAGCCGTGGGGTTACTGGCAGGACGTGGGGTGGTGGGAGTTGCTCTCATCAGCCAGGCTGGCTTCAATGTCGTAAATACGCTCCAGCTGCTTGAGGAAGGCCTCTACGCATGCCGGGTCAAAGTGTTTGCCTGACTGTCCGGAAATATAGCAGGCGGCGTCCTCCCTCACCCAGCCCCCCTTGTATGGTCGTTCAGAACGCAGTGCGTCATAAACATCTGCTATGGCGACAATCCGTGCAGAGAGCGGGATCGCCTCACCAATCAGTCCATACGGATATCCTGTGCCATCGAATCTTTCATGGTGACTCAGTGCTATGATTGCCCCGGCTTGAATAAAACGCGATTCACTGTCCGCCAAAATGCTGTGACCGATGATGGAGTGCTGTTTCATTATCGCCCATTCGTCAGCGGTCAATTCTCCCGGTTTTAGCAGAATGTGATCAGGGATGCCGATCTTGCCTATATCATGCATTGGGGCGGCATATTCGATTTCATCACAGTCAGCGCTGGATAGTCCGAGGTATTCCGCTATTGTCCGTGAATATCTGGCTATGCGCAGAATATGATTGCCGGTCTCCTCATCACGATATTCACCTGCCTTTGCCAACCGTAACAGCGTCTCACGTTCACGTGAAAGGACTTGGTGAGTGGCGATTTCAACCTGTTTTTCAAGCCACTTTGCACGGTCCTGGATAATGCTCTGCTGTTGTCTCATTATGAGCAGATTGCGGCAACGACTCGTGCACTCGTACTGGTCAAGCGGGCGTGTCAGAAAATCGGTGGCGCCCGCGTTTAATGCCTCGTAGCGGACACTTCGCTCACCGACAACCGTAATCATCACGATTGGAATGTCGGTGCAGCCGGAGGTCTCTCTGACACGTTTGATAAACTCCACGCCATTCATCTGTGGCATGCGGTAATCGGTAAGGATAAGATCGGGAGGGCCTAAACGAACTTTCTCCAACGCTTCGTAGGGATCATCAAAGCTGGCTATCTCCAGCTTCCTGTCGATGGTATGGATGATCTCTTCCAGAATACGTCTGCCGGTAGACTGATCATCGAGGATCAGAATGTAATGCGATTTGTCGGCATTATGATTCAGGCCGTTCTGTGTCCGATGAATCAACTTCGGCTTTCCTGCACGATTTCTCTCTTTTAGCCTGAGACGTGTCGTATTGTTTGCGGAGATCATGGCTTTTCTCCAATACCCTTCAGGATGTGTCTAATTGACGACGCCCTGTGGCGCTAATCTCATATTACCAAAATAAAATGTCCAATAATGTGCTGTGTTACCCGAAACTGAATATTTGCAATGCAGGGGCGGATCAACGAAAACCCTCTGAATAGTATAAACCATGATTTGTGTATTGCGATGTCAAACAGACAGTGAGGCTTTGGTCTGACTGCTTCGCTTAACCGTAGGTGTCCTTCGGGTCATGTTCGAGTGCCGGACGCAATTTGTCTGACTGTTTCATTCGCTCAATTACTCTTGCTGTCGTCAACAGTGCCTCCAGCGGTTCGGCGGGTGTCGGGGTGTCGGCAAGCGGGAGCTGACGCAGCAGGCGGTGGCGGTTCATTACCTGCAGGTAGTCGCTGGCGGCGAAGAGTCTCAACGCCTGTTTGAAACCCTCCTCCAAATGGGGCATTCCCCCGGCTAACCGTTTACTTATCAGCAATTGCCCGTAAACCAGTTCAAGCAGGACCCTGCCGTGAGCATTGCGTGCCGCGACGGGTCTGAGCATCAGATAATGGTCGTGGATTGTCTCATTCAGCCAGAAGCGGGACACCATTATCTGCAGCTGGCAGGTGAAGGTGTTGCCGCCATGGCGCTTGCACTCCTGCTCCCGTTGCTCACTCCGGGCAAGCAGTTGCCTCGCCTCATCAGGGGGAAGCGGATTAGCGTACCAGCGGCCAAGTATGGATGGTTGGGGCATGGTGAGGTTTAAAGTTCCAAGTTCCAAGTTCCAAGTTCCAAGTTCCAAGTTCCAAGTTCCAAGTTCCAAGTTC
>JAPHTQ010000024.1 GCA_026196275.1 Gammaproteobacteria bacterium | reverse complement strand
TTTCCACCAACATTGTTGGTATTGAGTATTAGTGCGTGCAGGTAGGATGTGCTACTGAAGAAATATAGTAGTGCGGAACGGTCGCCCTTCCATGTGGATGTTTTGATCAGCTGTTTTCTGATCAAAATCCACATAAAAAAAGCATCTTCATCAGATCGTCCGTTAACGGCGGGATCACACTCAAACCGTTTTGTCAGTGATCTTGCCCGTTTCATGTATTGGACTTCGGTTTTCTTGGTCCTTGTGAACGCGTGACGATGTTGTTTTGTAAAGCGCCCAATTAATGGAGGCCTATAATTATCAGGTAATTTTTGTACGAATCTTTTATGTGCGAATTTTTTTTCCTCTTCGCGCTGCTTTTTGACGCAGGCGACGGCCATTGCATATTCTTCTCTGGCCTGCACAAGAGTCTCAATATCGGCTATTTCCAAGGGCTTAATTGCGTTTGTATTGGCCATCGTTATTTTTTTCGATTTGGCAGTCATTTTGTTCTCCTGGTGTTAATCGATATGTTTACTGTGTCATCTGGCTATACCGATGATGCGCCGTTAAATCATTATTTATTGGTTAGAACAATCCGTTAAGGGGCAATTTTCACGTGGTAATGCGCACTGACTCACTACTTTTGTGATGCGTAATCATGTGCTACGTCTAAATGGCCCTGAGGCCATTATGTGAGGAACGTATTGGAATCGTTAAGAGGCAATTTTCTGTTCTAATAAGATCAGGGGGAAGTGCGTGGCTTGATGGTCCTGAATGTGTGTCAGACGAAATCACCGCACGTCGAGAAAAAGGCAGGAAGCCACGGGTAAGCTGGATTAAAATGGTGCGTGCATTAAGTATCGACTTTCTGCTAACAAATTAAATATTGCCATGCAGATCTATTTTGTCGGCTTATGCGCCAAGTTGGATGTTCGCACTAATTTGGTGGGTATAAATAAAGCATGGGACGCCGTTTTCCATTTCGGAGCGGGCCTTTATTGTTGCCCTTTTTTGGGATACGATTTCAGGCCCTAGTCCGATGAATCAGGCAGTTATCGTGAACTCAGAACAGCTCAGCCAATGCATTGAAGTACTTTGCCAGTGTGGTTGCGATGCGGTACGTGCCACCATCGCTGCGATGGAGACCGGTGCAGTCGTTCCCCAGGTAGAAACCCTCTCCGAGAAGGAGCGCAGCATGGTACTTGAGGAGCTCAAGGCGGTGATGGCCGTCTACGACGAGCGAGGCTGAGGTTCGGTCGCCGGAGTCCGGTCCCCTGGGAGAATCCCGACAAAATCCCTTCAGCCCGCATGAGCGGGCTCTACAGGTATTCCGACCAGTCCCGTTTGGTCTCGCCGAAGACCAGAAAGTGCGGGTTGAGCAGTGAGTCCTTGGTGTTGTAGCGCAGCGGGCGCATTTGCGTGTCGGTGATGTGACCGCCGGCCTCTTCGACGATGCATTGCGCGGCGGCGGTATCCCACTCGGAGGTGGGGCCGAGGCGGGCGTAGATGTCGGCCCGTCCCTCGGCTACCAGGCACGATTTGAGTGCACTGCCGAGGCAGACAACGTCGTAGTCGCCAATATTATCCAGCAGGTTTTGCAGGAATTTACCGCTGTGGGTGGCGCTGCTGCAGACCACGGTGGCCTTGCCGCCGTTCCAGTGGCGGGCGTGGATTTGTTCCGGTTCGCTGGTGGCCTCGCGTTTGTAGGCCCCCTGGCCGCGGCAGGCGTAGTAGTAGATCCCGAGTACCGGGGCGTAGATGATCCCGAGCACCGGATCACCCTCCTCCACCAGGGCGATGTTGACGGTGAACTCGCCGCTACGGGAGATAAATTCACGGGTGCCGTCGAGCGGGTCGACCAGCCAGTAGCGGCGCCACTGGCGACGCTCCTCGAAGGGGATGGCGGCAGACTCCTCGGTGAGCACCGGCAGATCCGGGGTCAGCGCACGCAGCCTCTCCTCGATAACCTTGTGTGCCGCCAGATCCGCCTCGGTCAGCGGGGTGTTGTCCGCCTTGGATTCGACCTGGAAGCCCTCCTCGTAGATTTCAAGGATGGCACGTCCCGCCCCGATGGCGATCTCCAGCGCCGGGGTCAGCAGCAGGCAGGGGTCGCAGTGGCGATCGTCGGGTTTGTCAGACATTGGCCAGGTACTCACGGGTCATGAACAGTGCGGCGATGCTGCGTGCCTCGCTGCAGTCACTGCGTGTCAGCAACTGCGGCAACTCGTCGAGGCGCCACGGTATCACCTCAAGCGGTTCGGGTTCATCCCCATCGGCCTTACTCGGGTAGAGATCTCGTGCCAGTACCACGTGGGTGCAGTGGCCGACGTAGCCGGGGGCCAGACTGAGGGAGGTGAGGTGGTGGAGTGCATTCGCGGCATAGCCCACCTCTTCCCTGATCTCGCGGTTGGCAGCGGCGAGCAGCTCCTCGCCCGGCTCGATGCGCCCCTTGGGCAGGGCCAACTCGTAGCGGTCGGTTCCGGCGGCATACTCGCGGATCAGTAGCACCGTTTCGTCATCGATAAGCGGCACAATCAGCACGGCCCCCTGGGGCGAGCCGAGCAGGCGTTCATAGCGGGTCTCAACCCCGTTGCTAAAGCGCAGATCCAGCTGCTCGATATGGAACACCCGGGTCTTGGCCAGGGTTCGACGGTTGAGTATCGTGGGTTTGTTTGGCATAGAATAGCTGAGTTGGGGACTATCTGCCCGGTAGGGGCATGATACCCCGAACAGGCAGTGAACACACCCAGGGCCCCGCAAGGCGAGGGGATACCGGTAACAGACAGGGGGCGGAGAATGGTGGAGTGGCAGCAGATCGACACGGTCTTTCTGGATATGGATGGCACCCTGCTCGATCTCAATTTCGATACCTACTTCTGGCTCGAGCATGTGCCGCTGCGTTACAGCGAGAAACACGGTGTGCCGCTGGAGGAGGCCAAGGCAAAACTGATGGCCCGCTATCAGGCGCTGCTCGGTACCATCCGCTGGTACAGCATCGATCATTGGAGTGAGGAGCTGGAACTGGATATCGCCCTGCTCAAGCAGGAGGTGGATCACCTGATCGCGGTGCACCCCTATGTGACCGATTTCCTCGATGCGCTGCGCCGTCACGGCAAGCGCACAGTGCTGGTGACCAACGCCCACATGAAGAGCCTGGAGCTGAAGATGGAGAAGACCCGTCTGGGCGGCCATTTCGACCGCATGGTGGTCTCCCACGACTTCGGCCTGCCCAAGGAGGAGCCCGATTTCTGGGACAAGCTGCAGGGGGTGGAGTCGTTCGAGCCCGGACGTACCCTGCTGGTCGACGACAGCCTGCCGGTGCTGCGTTCGGCGCGGCAGTATGGCATCGCCTGGCTGCTGGCGGTCTACGAGCCGGATACGCAACAGCCGCGGCGTGATGTGGAGGAGTTCGAGGCGATTGAGACCTTCCGCGATATTCTGCCGAGCTGAGAAGTTTCAAGTTACAAGTTTCTAGTTGAAAGAGTTGTTCCGTGCAACGGACGCGCAACGGCTGCCAGAAAGCGAGTCAGTGGGAATGCGTCTCTTTAAACTTGCAACTTGAAATTTTGAACTCTTATTTTTTCTTCTTGAACCGCTTATCCCACCCTTTGAAGCGCTTGCGGCAATACTTCAGCAGGCTGTCGTAGCCGTCGAAGAAGAGTTCGAAGCCCTCTTCGGCAGGGGCGTCGTATTCGCAGTAGTCGTTGGAGTGATCGCGACAGATCTGCGGCCGCTCCTGGTAGATGCCGCAGCCACCGCCGGGCTGCAGGTGCAGGCAGGGGGTGTTGATCAACAGGAACCAGCCGTCGTCATCCTTGTAGGCCTGGACGTTCTGGTGCGAGAGTTGCCATAGCAGCACGTCGAATTCGCTCATCGAGCGCGGGGTGTCGAGCTGATGGGTGATGTAGGTGCAGCACTTGGAGTTGTGGCAGAGGTTGCACTTCTGCTCGGGCAGAGGATTTTTCGGTTTCTTCGCCATCGCTATCGCCATTGCCGGGGTGGTGCGGCGTTCAGTTGCCGCCGCCATTGTCGGAAGGGTTGCGTGGGTGGCGGTTGCGCGGTGGTTTACCGCGGCCTGTGCCACGTCTCTCTCTCCCCTTGCCGTGGTGCGGCGGGCGTCTGGGCCGCTCCATCTTCAGCGGCGGCTGCGGCTCGACCAGCAGTTCGCCGTTGATCGCCTCCATCGGGATCTTCTGCCCGATGTACTCCTCGATCTCCGCCAGGGAGAAGGCGGACTCCTCACAGGCGAAGCTGATCGCCTGGCCGCTGGCGCCGGCGCGGGCGGTGCGGCCAATGCGGTGCACGTAATCCTCGGCATCCTGCGGCAGATCGTAGTTGAACACGTGGCTGACGTCGGGGATGTGCAGACCACGGGCGGCCACATCGGTGGCCACCAGCACCGGGAACTCCCCGGTCTCGAACTGGCTGAGAAGGCTCTGGCGTTTCTTTTGCGGTACATCACCGGAGAGGATGCCGCATTTGATGCCGTTGCCTTCGAGATAGCCCCAAACGCGTTCGCCGGCACGCTTGGTGTTGACGAAGATGATGGCCCGCTGCGGCGGCTCCCTCTTCAACAGCCCGAGCAGCAGCGGGATCTTCTCCTCCATCGCCGGATAGTAGACGCGCTGGTTGACCCTGTCGGCGGTGACCTGCTCGGCCACCACCTCGACCGTGACCGGGTTGTTCATGTGCTCGTAGGCCAGTTCGGTGACCCGCAGCGACAGGGTGGCGGAGAAGAGCATGCTCAGGCGCTGTTGCGGCGGCGGCATGCGTCGCAGCAGGTAACGGATGTCCTTGATGAAACCGAGGTCGAACATGCGGTCCGCCTCATCCAGCACCATTACCTGCAGTGCACGCAGGTCAAACACGTGTTGCTTGAAGTAGTCGATGATGCGCCCCGGGGTGCCGATCAGCACATCGACCCCATCGCTCAGTTGCTGGCGCTGCTGCTCGTAGCCGGTGCCACCGTAGGCGAGCCCCAGCTTCAGTCCGGTGTGGCGGCCCAGCACCTCCGCATCCTTGTGGATCTGGATCGCCAGCTCCCGGGTCGGGGCCAGCACCAGAGCACGAATCTGGTTGGGGCGGCGTTGCTCGCCGGGGTGATGGTTCAGCAGGTGGCTGAACAGGGCGACCAGGAAGGCGGCGGTTTTGCCGGTGCCGGTCTGTGCCTGGCCGGCGACATCATGTCCCGCCAGGGCATGGGGAAGGGTCTCGGCCTGTATCGGTGTACAGTGGGAAAAGCCTGTTTCTTCAATGCCTTGCAGAAGCTCTGCGGGTAGATTGAAGTCCTTGAATCGGGTGTCACTTAGATGTTTTTCACTCATAGTCTGCCAAGAATACCAAATTGTGGAGGGTTTTGGGCTTGAAATAGCAGGCATATTGGGCTCAAATGTCGGCAAGAAGAAACTTTAGGCCCATGGTGCATTCAGCCATGGAATCCGTCGAATGAGTGGAGGCACAACATTGAGCGATAAAATCGTATACGTTACCGACGATACCTTTGATGCAGAGGTGATCAACGCGGAGGGTTCCGTTCTGGTCGATTACTGGGCGGACTGGTGTGGTCCATGCAAGATGATCGCGCCGATCCTGGATGAGATCGCCGAGGACTATACCGGCAAGCTTAAGGTGGTTAAGTTGAACATCGACGAGAACCCCAACACTCCGCCCAAGTTCGGAATCCGCGGTATTCCTACCCTGATGTTGTTCAAGAACGGCAATGTTGAAGCGACCAAGGTCGGTGCGGTCTCCAAGTCACAGCTGACGGCATTTATTGACAGTAATCTGTAAGCGAAGTTGAACTGCACTGCCGTCCGGCCTGCGAGGGCTGGACGCTTGCGCCAAGCGGTGCTAGACTCACACCAAATCCCAAGTAAGCTAAACTAAACCACTTCGCTTGATCCCCTTTCCGGCCCGGAGATTTTCTCGATCTTTTCCGGCCAATCGACCCTATGCGCTACGTCACCTGACATTAATCCATCCAAAGTAGTATCTGCACAACGGCAACCGCAATGAATCTAACCGAATTAAAAAGAAAACCTGCATCTGAACTTCTTAAAACCGCCGAGGAAATGGGCATTGATAACATTGCCCGTTCGCGAAAAGAGGCCGTTATCTTCGCTATCCTCAAGGCGCACGCCAAGAGCGGTGAGGATATCTACGGCGATGGTGTACTGGAGATCCTGCAGGACGGTTTCGGCTTTCTGCGCTCGGCGGACAGCTCTTACCTGGCAGGACCGGACGACATCTATGTCTCACCCAGCCAGATCCGCCGCTTTAATCTGCGCACCGGGGATACCGTCTCCGGCAAGATCCGGCCACCCAAGGAGGGGGAGCGCTACTTTGCCCTGCTTAAGGTTGACCAGATCAACTATGAGCCGCCGGAGAATGCCAAGAACAAGGTGTTGTTCGAAAATCTCACCCCGCTGCACGCCAATGAGCGCATGTCACTGGAGATGGGTAATGGCAGCACCGAGGATGTGACCGCCCGCATCATCGACCTGGCGGCGCCCATCGGCAAAGGCCAGCGGGGCCTTATTGTTGCACCGCCCAAGACCGGTAAGACGATGATGCTGCAGAACATCGCCCAATCGATCACCAGCAAGCACCCTGAGTGTTACATGATCGTACTGCTTATCGACGAGCGCCCGGAGGAGGTCACCGAGATGGCCCGCTCGGTACGCGGCGAGGTGGTCTCTTCCACCTTTGATGAGCCGGCCAGTCGCCACGTGCAGGTGGCGGAGATGGTCATCGAGAAGGCCAAGCGCCTGGTCGAGCACAAGCACGATGTGGTGATCCTGCTCGACTCCATTACCCGTTTGGCCCGCGCCTACAACACCGTGATCCCCTCCTCCGGCAAGGTGCTCACCGGTGGTGTCGATGCCAATGCCTTGCATCGCCCCAAGCGCTTTTTCGGCGCCGCACGCAATATCGAGGAGGGTGGCTCGCTGACCATTATCGCCACCGCCCTTATCGAAACCGGTTCACGCATGGACGATGTGATCTACGAAGAGTTCAAGGGTACCGGTAACATGGAGATCCATCTGGAGCGCCGTATTGCCGAAAAGCGTATCTACCCCTCGATTAACATCAACCGTTCGGGCACTCGCCGCGAAGAGTTGCTGACCAATGCGGAGGAGCTGCAGAAGATGTGGATCCTGCGCAAGCTGGTGCATGAGATGGATGAAGTGGCGGCGATGGAGTTCCTGCAGGACAAGATCAAGGCGACCAAGACCAACGAGGAGTTCTTCGCTTCGATGAAGCGATAATCTCCGGTCCGGTTGTTCGTACCAAAGAAGGGCGCCTCCCAAAGGCGCCCTTCTTTCGTTTTCTGTGTGCGGCCCAGGACAGCCAATGGCCTGACATCGCCGGGATTCCGGGGCTTCTATCCCGGGTGTTTGTGTAGCACCGGCTTGATATTCCAAATCTTCTCGGCGTATTCGTTAATGGTCCGATCCGATGAAAAGTGGCCGCACTGGAGTACATTGATGATCGCCCTGCGGCTCCACTCCTCCTCGTCCAGATAGAGGGCATCGACACGCTCCTGTGTGGCGACGTAGGCATCAAAGTCCGCCAGCAGGAAGTAGGGGTCCTGTTGCAGCAGATTGTCGATCAGCGGTTTGAAACGGTCGGGTTCGCCGGGGGAGAAAAAGCCTGAGGCAATCATGTCGAGGGTGCGTTTGAGCTCAATGTTGCTTTCATAGTGCTCACGCGGGTTGTAACCTTTATGGCGTAGTTCCCTGATCTGTTCCACGGTGTGGCCGAAGATGAAGATATTCTCCTCTCCCACCTCATTGTGGATCTCGATGTTGGCCCCATCCAGGGTGCCGATAGTCAGTGCGCCGTTGAGTGCCAGTTTCATGTTGCCGGTGCCGGAGGCCTCGGTGCCGGCAGTGGAGATCTGCTCCGAGAGATCCGCCGCCGGAATGATGTCGGTGGCGGTGGTGACGTCGTAGTTGGGGATGAATACGACCTTGAGCCTATCGCCGATCTGCGGGTCGTTGTTGATGATGTCGGCCACATCGTTGATCAGACGAATGATCAGCTTTGCTATCCAGTAGCCGGGAGCGGCCTTGCCGGAGAAGATGACCGTGCGCGGCACCACGGGCCTGTCGGTGCCGTCACGCAGGTGGTTGTAGCGGGTGATGATGTGCAGCACATTCAGCAGCTGGCGCTTGTATTCATGAATGCGTTTGACCTGTACATCAAACAGGCTGTGCGGATCGACGCTGAGGCCGAGATGGTGGCCAATTTTCTCCGCCAGCATCCGCTTGTTCTCGAGTTTTATGCGACGAAATTTTTCGCGGAAGCTTTTCTCCTCGGCCAGGGGTAACAGTTCACGCAGTTGATCCAGGTGGGTCAACCAGCTCTTGCCATTCTGTCCGTTGAGCAGCTCGGTGAGCTGCGGATTGGACTGGTGGAGCCACAGTCGGGGGGTGATGCCGTTGGTGATGTTGATGAATTTGTCGGGATAGAAGGCATTGAAGTCATGGAACATCTGCTGCTTGAGAAGCTCGGTGTGCAGCGCCGCCACGCCATTGACCTTGTGGCTGCCGACGATGGCCAGGTGGGCCATGCGCACCTGACGTTCGGCCTGTTCATCGATGATCGACATCCGTTGCAGCCGCTCCACATCGCCGGGATAGCAGTGCATCACCTCGTTGAGGAAGTGGTGGTTGATCTCATAGATAAGCTGCAGGTGCCGCGGCAGCATGCGCTCGAACAACGGCACCGGCCAGGTCTCCAGCGCCTCGGGCAGCAGGGTGTGGTTGGTGTAGGCGAAGGTACGGCCGGTGATATCCCACGCCTTGTCCCACCCCAGATGGTGGACATCCAACAATATGCGCATCAATTCGGGGATGGCGATCGAGGGGTGGGTGTCGTTGAGCTGGATCGCCACCTTCTCCGGCAGCAGGGAGAGATCATCGTACTGCTTGAGGAAGCGGGAGATAATGTCCTGCAGTGAGGCACTGACGAAGAAATACTGCTGTTTGAGGCGCAACTCCTTGCCCATCTCCGTGACGTCGTTGGGGTAGAGCACCTTGGAGAGGTTCTCCGAGTGGGTCTTGTCCTCCACCGCCTTGGTGTAGTTGCCCTCATTGAAATATTTGAGGTCGAAGTCACGGGTCGCCTTGGCCGCCCACAGGCGCATGTTATTGACGGTGTCCACATCGTAGCCTGGGATCGGGGTGTCATAGGCCATGGCCATGACCTCCTCGGTATCGACCCAGTGGTGACGGACATGGCCGTCATCGCCGCGATATTCGACTACCTGGCCGAAGAACTTGACCGGAAACAGCACCTCGGGACGGGCGAATTCCCATGGGTTGCCATAACGCAGCCAGTTATCCGGGTGCTCCACCTGGGCGCCGTTCTCGATGGCTTGGCGGAACATGCCGTACTCGTAGCGGATGCCGTAGCCATAGCCGGGCAGGCGCAGGGTGGCCAGGGAGTCGAGGAAGCAGGCGGCAAGCCGCCCCAGCCCCCCATTGCCCAGCGCCGCATCGAACTCCAGGTCGGCGATCTCCTCGATGTCCATGCCCAGCTCCTGCAGCACGGTCTTGGCCTCTTCATAGAAGCCCAGATTGAGGATGCTGTTGAGCAGGGTCCGGCCGATAAGAAACTCCATCGACAGGTAATAGACCCGCTTGGTGTCGGTGTTGTAATAGCTGCGCATGGTCTCCATCCAGCGCTCGGTGAGCCGGTCACGCACCATATGGGCGACGGCGTGGAACCAGTCGCGATCGGTGGCAGTGAAGTTATCCTTGCCGACGGTGTAGATCATGCGGTTGGCCAGGGAGTGCTTGATCGAGGCGGTATCCATCCCTTCGTAATCGTACTTGAGAAGGGTTTTGTCCGGGGTGTGGTTCATGGTGGCTGATTCCTGCAGCGGTAGACTGTATCAAGCATAGTCGAGGAAGTGGTCCCGATTCCAATGCGTTGGCCAGGACATCCGCATACTTTTCGACGGCTGGCGTAACTTCCTGATTTGCGGTACGCCGTGAATACATCCATGTAGGCTTGAAGGCCGCATCCCTGCGGCCGACAACCGCAAATCAGGAAGTTACGCCAGCCGGACACTCACTTTATGTGAGTGTGCGCTCACCCTGACACGTTGGCATAATTACTTGCCAAGCAGCCAGCTTTTTCGTAGGATGTCGGGCTGTTTAAAGGGCTGCGCGGTGCCTGTTGTGGAAATGGGTAGCGGCGCATAACCATATTGACGAGGTTAGAACGAAATGAAAGCGGATATCCATCCCGATTACAACGAAGTTAACGTTACCTGCAGCTGCGGTAACTCCTTCAAGACCCGCTCTACTGCCGGTCATGACCTGAGCCTGGAAGTCTGCTCAGCCTGCCACCCCTTCTATACCGGCAAGCAGAAGATTCTGGATACCGGTGGCCGCGTCGACAAGTTCCGCCAGAAGTACGGCCGCAAGTAAGTTCATGGCCGTGCAGCGGCTGGCAAGAGGGGCGCTCCGGAAGGGCGCCCCTTTTGTGTTTCTGCGGGGTACGCTGCTGCTGGCCGCCCTGCTCTTCCCGCTCCTCGCCAACGCCTGCCCGCTGGACCGGGCCGATGAGAGCGCGGCTGTCGCCTATGTCTACGATGGCGATACCCTGCGTCTGGATGACGGGCGCAAGGTCCGCTTTGTCGGCATCAATAGCCCCGAGATCAACCACGATGGCGGCCCCTCCGAGCCCTTTGCCCGTGCTGCGCGCCTGCGCCTGCAGGCCTTGCTGGCCGGGGGGCAGGTGGTGCTGCGCCATGATAAGGAGCCCCGCGATCGTTACGGGCGCCTGCTCGCCCATCCCTATCTGCCCGATGGCCGCAGTGTGAGTCAAACCCTGCTGGAGGAGGGGTTAGCGGCGGCGGTCGTGGTGCCGCCGAACCTCTGGCACAGTGACTGTTATCTGGCGCGCGAGCGCAAGGCCCGGGATGCCCGGCGCGGGATCTGGTCAGGGAGTGCGACGGTGATCAAACCCAGTACCGGCCTACGACGCGGCGATGAGGGTTTTGCCCTGCTCCAGGGACGCGTTGAGGCGGTGGATGAGAGTCGCAACAGTCTTTGGCTGGAGCTGGAGGGCGAGGCGGCCCTGCGTATCCCCAAACGGGATCTGCACTACTTTGCCGGGATGGCGCCACAAGGGTTGGTTGGTCGTACGGTAGAGGCTCGCGGCTGGCTGACCTACTATAAGAAGAAGTGGCGCATGAGTGTGCGTCATCCCCATGCCCTGCAACCGCTTCGTGCTGAATAGCCCGCCGACAGGATAACCGATGCCAGAGAACGCTACAGTCGACACCCAGTATCAGGCCGCGCTTGATTATCATGCCAATCCCCGACCTGGGAAGATGGCCACGGCGATCACCAAACCCTGCGAGACGCAGGCCCAGCTGGCGCTGGCCTATACCCCCGGCGTGGCCGCGCCGGTCTCGGCGATCGCCACTGATCCGGCGGCGGCCTATCGCTACACCGGAAAGGGCAACCTGGTCGGGGTGATCAGCGATGGTTCGGCGGTACTGGGGCTGGGCGATGTCGGTGCGCTGGCAAGCAAGCCGGTGATGGAGGGCAAGGGGGTGCTGTTCAAGCGCTTTGCTGATATCGATGTGTTCGATATCGAGGTGCAGAGCGATACGCCGCAGGCCTTCATCGAGGCCGTCGCCGCGATTGCCCCGACCTTCGGTGGCATCAATCTGGAGGATATCGCCGCTCCCCACTGCTTTGAGATCGAGCGGGAGTTGCAACAGCGGCTCGCGATTCCCGTTTTCCACGACGACCAGCACGGCACGGCGATCATCATTGCCGCCGGCCTGCTCAATGCGCTGGAGTTGCAGGGCAAAACCCTGGAGCAGAGCCGTATCGTCTGTCTGGGGGCGGGTTCTGCCGGGATCGCCTCCATGAACCTGCTGCTGGCGCTGGGGGCGCGGCGTGAGCAGTTGCTGCTGGTGGACCGTCAGGGGGTGGTTCACAGCAGCCGCGGGGATCTCAACCGTTACAAGCAGCCCTTCGCGGTTGAAACCGAGCGGCGCACGCTGGCTGATGCGCTGGTCGGGGCTGATGTCTTTATCGGTGTCTCCGGGGCAGACCTGCTGAGCGAGCGGATGCTCGCCTCGATGGCGCCTCGCCCGGTCGTGTTCGCCCTGGCCAATCCCGACCCGGAGATCCGGCCTGAGCTGGCACATCAGGTGCGCGATGATCTGATCATGGCCACCGGGCGCAGCGACTATCCCAATCAGGTCAATAACGTCCTGGGATTTCCATTCATCTTTCGCGGGGCGCTCGATGTGCGTGCCTCGACGATCAACGAGGCGATGAAGGTGGCAATGGTGCACGCCCTGTGCAAGCTGGCCAAGGAGCCGGTGCCGGCGAGTGTGCTGCATGCCTACGGGCTGGAGGCGCTGGAGTTCGGGCCGGACTATATCCTGCCCAAACCGTTTGACCCGAGGCTGATCGAACAGCTGCCTGCGGCGGTTGCCCGGGCCGCCATCGATAGCGGTGTGGCCAGATTGCCCTGGCCGGAGCGCTATCCGGCTGACTGATCCGCCTCCATCAGTGCTTCGAGCTGCTTGCGCTCGGCGCGTTGTTGCGGACGGCCGTCAACCGGGCTGAGGGGTGCCTGGCGCCGGCCGTGCGGAGGGAAGACCGTCAGCTGGATCTCCGTCTCGCCGGCGAGAAAACTGAATTTGGCGAGGTTTTCACTCTTGCCGCTGGCATACTGGACCCGCCGCTCGCCCTGTTCGAAGGGGATCTGCTGTTGCAGCAGGAAGAGCAGCACCTCTTCAGGTGTGTCGGCGAACAGGTGCAGGTAGACCGGGGTATATTCATCGGCGCTGCCGTTGAGAATGGGGCCGACCAGGCAGGGTCGGAAGTCGGCCAGCAGGCGCATGGCCTGCAGGGCGGTATGCCGTAATTGCTGCACTATCTGTGGCTGAACGTGACTGCGGAACAGGCGCTGGTACTCCTCCAGGGCCGCCTGGATCTCGTCATTTCCCGGCAGATTTTTACCGCTGACCACCCCATACTGTGCGGCGGCCTTGCGCTTGGCCAGGGCAAAATCGCGCACCCCCTCCTCCGCCATCATCCTGGCGGCACTCTGGGCGATCAGCAGGCGTAGCTGCGGATCATGCTGAAGGGTGTCATGCCGACTCACTAGAAGAGACCTTCGGTGATTGTACTGCCGCCGCTGCCATCGTGGCCGCCGTCCGGGGTGAGCTGCGACTCGCTGCCGGGCTGGGGGGCGTTCTCCGCGCGGAACAGCTCAAAAATGGCGTCCGGGTTGTCGGCCGAAGTGTAGAGGCCGGTGTTGGCGTCGATGCGCACCGACACCATCTCCTCGGGCTGCGCCATGGTATGCTCCGGTTTGTCGCGCAGCGCCTCGCGCATATAGTCGATCCACATCGGTAGCGCGGCCTGTGCCCCGGTTTCGCGTGCCCCCAGTGGTTGCGGGTTATCAAACCCCACCCACACCGTGGTCACCACATCATTGTTGAATCCGGAGAACCAGGCGTCGTGTTGCTCATTGGTGGTTCCGGTCTTGCCGGCCAGATCATTGCGACCCAGTTGCAGGGCGCGCCGACCGGTGCCGCGCCGGATGACATCCTGCATGATGGAGCGGATGAGGTAGACGTTACGCTCCTCTACTGTGCGCGGGGCAAAGCGGGGTTCCTGTTCCTGGGCGACATCCATGGTATCCACCATTACCTCGTCGGGGACGAGGGGCGATGGTGGTGGTACAGCCGGTGCCGGTTCAGTTGTGCCGAGCAGCTCAGCGGCCAGCCGGGCGGCCAGCTTCTGCTCCTGCTCAAGCTGCCGCTGACACTCCTTGTCACAGGCAATCGCGGGGTTGGCCTCGAACAGGGGGGTGCCGTCCGGGGCTTCGATGCGCTGGATGAAATAGGGCTCGATGAGAAAACCGCCATTGGCGAAGGTGGCATAACCGCGTACCACCTCAAGCGGGGTCATGGTGGCGCTGCCGAGGGAGAGTGACAGGTCGCGCGGTAGTCGATCACGGCTGAACCCGAAATTGTTGGCGTAATTGATGGCGGTGCTGATGCCGATGCTCTGCAGCAGACGGATGGAGACCAGGTTGCGGGAGTTGACCAGGGCCTCGCGCAGTCGTGTCGGTCCGTAGAAGCGCCCGCTGTAGTTTTCAGGGCGCCAGTCGCTCTCCAGGGCGCTATCGGCAAATACCACGGGTGCGTCGTTAATGATGCTGGCGGGGGTGAAGCCGTTGGCTAGCGCAGCGGAGTAGAGGAAGGGCTTGAAATTGGAGCCGGGCTGACGCTCTGCCTGGGTGGCGCGGTTGAATTTGCTGTAGTAGTAGTCAAACCCGCCGTTCAGGGCCAGTACTGCACCGCTGCCGGGATGCAGGGATACCAGGGCGGCGGAGACCTCGGGCACCTGTGCCAGCTGCCATTGCCCCTCATCATCCTGCTCGACCCGAATGACATCCCCCTTTCTCAGGATATCACTGGCCTTTTCCGGGACGGCCCCCCGGGCATTCTCGTTGATATAGGGGCGGGCCCACTCCATACCCGACCAGGACAGGGTCGCCTCAGTGCCGTCCCTCAGGACAATCGTTGCCTCTTGCTCCGCCAGGCCGACAACGAGCGCCGGTTGCAGGCCGCCGATGGCGCTCATGCCGTCGAGGGCCTGTTGCCACACCGTGGTGTCGGCCTCTTCAGTCAGTTCGATATGTTTTTCTGCACCGCGATAGCCATGACGGTGCTCATAGGCAAGCAGGTGGTTGTGCAGCGCCTGGTTGGCCGCGGTTTGCATCCGGCTGTCGACGGTCGTATAGACGCGGTAACCGTAGGTATAGGCATCTTCACCGTAGCGGGAGAGCATTTCAGCGCGCACCATTTCGGCCAGGAAAGGGGCGCTTATTTCGGTACTGAAGCCATGCTCGAGTGCCGTTACCGGGGCATCCATCGCCTGCTGGAACTCCTCGTCGGTGATAAATTCGAGTTCGTGCATGCGCCGCAGTACATAGTTTCGACGCAGCAGCGCCCTTGCCGGGTCGATAATCGGGTTGTAGGCGGAGGGCGCCTTGGGCAGGCCGGCGATCATGGCCAGTTGCGGCAGGGTCAACTGGTCAAGCTCCATGCCGTAATAGACCTGTGCAGCGGCGGCTACACCGTAGGCTCTTTTGCCCAGGTAGATCTTGTTCAGGTAGAGCTCAAGGATCTCCTCCTTGCTCAGTTCCCGCTCAATCTTCAGGGAGAGGAGTATTTCGTTGATTTTCCGGGTATAGGTCTTCTCCCGGCTTAGGAAGAAGTTACGCGCGACCTGCATGGTGATGGTGCTCCCCCCTTGCCCCCGCTCACCGGTGCGGAGGAGGTGCAAGGCTGCGCGGATAAGGCCCTGGTAGTCGACCCCGGGATGTTCGAAGAAGCGGTTATCCTCGGCGGCCAGGATCGCTTGGACCATCTGTTCGGGCAGTTGTCCGTAGCGCAGAGGGGTACGCTTCATCTCGCCAAATTCGGCGATCAGTCTGGCATCCCTGCTGTAGACCCGTAGCGGGACCTGGAGGCGGACATCCTTGAGGGTTTCAATCCCCGGCAGCTTGGGGACCAGATAGAGATAGAGGCCGGCAATGCCGACAGATCCGGCAAGAACCATCGCCAGGCTACCGAGCAGAAACCAGCGCAGCAAGTGGTAGCGGGCGGCGATGCACCGGAGAGATGAAAAAAAAGTCATGTTGTGATCTGTGATCCGAGTCTGGTCAGGCAGTAAAGCAATGCAGTATAAAGGTTTTTCAGGGTCGCCTCTAATAACTGGTCGACGAAATTACTGGTTGATCTATACTTGACTCTAGTATTTAATGTTATTAAACAAGTAAATCATGTAACTGTGGATATATAAAGGAAAAACTTCCAGATGCCTAAGTTCCTTGGAAGGAAAACGCCAGCCATACTGGGGCTCGATATCAGTACCACAGCGGTGAAACTGCTTGAGCTGAGTAAGCATGGCGATCGCTACCGGGTGGAGAGCTACGCGGTTGAGCCGCTGCCCCCTAACTCAGTGATTGAAAAGAATATTTCTGATGTGGACGGGGTGGGTGAAGCGATCAAGCGGGCGGTCAAGCGCTCCGGCAGCAAGGCACGGTTTGCCGCAGCGGCTGTGGCGGGTTCATCGGTGATCACCAAAATGATTTCCATGCCCAGCGCGCTTTCCGATGAGGAGATGGAGAGTCAGATACAACTGGAGGCGGATCAATATATCCCTTATCCACTGGAAGAGGTTAATCTCGATTTTGAGGTGATCGGACCGACCGAGGATGACCCCGAGCGGGTGGATGTGCTGCTGGCGGCATCGCGCAGCGAGAATGTCGATGTGCGGGTGGAGGCGATTGAGTTGGCCGGCCTGCAGGCAAAGATTATCGACGTAGAGGCCTATGCCATGGAGAATGCGTTCAGCCTGCTCAAGGAGCAGATGCCGGACCACGGGCTGGACAAGACCATTGCCGTGGTCGATATCGGTGCCACCATGACGACGCTCAATGTGCTGCACGATCTGAAAACCATCTATACCCGGGAGCAGGTCTTTGGCGGCAAGCAACTGACCGAGGAGATCCAGCGTCGTTATGGCCTCTCCTATGAGGAGGCGGGTATGGCCAAGCGACAGGGGGGGCTGCCCGATAACTATGTTCCCGAAGTACTGGAGCCGTTCAAGGAGGCGATGGCCCAGCAGGTAAGCCGTTCACTGCAATTTTTCTTCTCCTCCAGCCAGTACAACAGTGTCGATCACATCGTCCTCGCGGGAGGAAGCTCCTCCATCGCCGGCGCCGATGAGCTGATCGAACAGAATCAGGGTGTGCCAACCTCAGTGGCTAATCCCTTCGCCAACATGATTATCTCGCCCCGAATCAAGGCGCAGGTGCTGAGTAATGACGCACCGGCACTGATGATCGCCTGCGGCCTGGCACTGAGGAGTTTCGACTGATGGCACATATCAACCTACTCCCGTGGCGTGAGGAGCTTCGCAAGCAAAAGAAAAAGGAGTTCTTTACCGTCATTGCGGGTACGGCGATCGTTTTTGGCGGGGTGGTCCTGCTGGTACACATGTACATCGCCGGCATGATCAGTTACCAGGAGTCCAGAAACGACATCCTGCGCCAGGAAATCAAGACCGTTGAAGGCAAGATTAAGGAGATCAGCGAACTTGAGCGGCAAAAGGAGCAGCTGATCGCCCGCATGCGTGTGATTGAGGAGTTACAGGGCAATCGCCCTGAAATTGTCCATCTCTTTGATGAGATAGCAAAGATCGTCCCCGAAGGGCTCTACATCAGCAGCATGGTGCAGAAAGAGAAAACCATCACGATTGACGGTAACGCCCAGTCCAATGCACGCGTCTCGGCCTTTATGCGCAGGCTGGAGGCCTCTGCCTGGTTTGCTGAACCCAAGCTTAGCGTTATCTCCACCAAGGTTACCGGTGGCCAAACGACACGCGAGTTCTCACTGCTTGTCGCACAGAAAAACGGCGATAAGGAGGGTAAGGAGTGAGCATCGATCTTAATAATTTCGCTGATCAGTTCAGAAATCTCGATCCGGACAATATCGGTAACTGGCCGGTACTGGTCCGTGGCCTGATTGTGCTGATAGTCGCTGTGGCGGTGCTGGGTGCCGGTTATTACTTCGACACACAAAATCAGCTGGAGGTTCTGGCACGGCATGAGTCGACGGAGAATACGCTTAAAAAAGATTTTGAAAAAAAGCAATCTAAGGCGGTGAATCTGGAGGCTTACCAGGCGCAGATGGTCGAGATGGAGGAGTCATTTGGCACCATGTTGCGCCAGCTTCCGAGCAAGACGGAGGTCGCTGACCTGCTGGTAGATATAACCCAGACCGGCCTTGCCAGCGGTCTGGAATTTGACCTGTTTAAGCCCAACAATGAAAGTCCAAAAGAGTTCTATGCCGAACTGCCGATCTCTATCGAGGTGAATGGCGGCTATCATCAGTTGGGAGCGTTTGTCAGTGGTGTCGCTGCATTGCCGCGAATTGTGACATTGCATGATATCCAGATTAAGGCGGGCAAGGAGGGGCAACTGAAGATGGCGGCAACCGCGAAGACCTACCGTTACCTGGACGAGGACGAACTTGCTGCTGGCCGGGCCAGCAAAAAGCGTCGTCGGCGTTGATGGTTGCTATCTGCCAGGGGATAAAAATGAAGATTAATTGTGGCGAGGCGAACATAGACATGTTTCCCGAGAAAGGGACAAAAAGTATCGGGCTGATCATGGTGTCTGTGCTGCTCCTTTCATTAACCGGCTGTTCCAACTCGGATTACTCCGATCTGCGCGGGTACATAAAAAGCGTGAAAGCCAAACCTGCAGGAAGGATTGCGCCGGTACCGGAGTTTGAATCCTACAAGACGTTTGAATACACGGCGAGAGATCTGCGCGATCCGTTCAAGATGTTTGATAATGCTGCCGAGATAACCGAGGAGATGTCCAGTACCAGTGACCTTATGCCCGACATGGATCGCAATAAGGAGACACTTGAGCAGTATCCGCTGGATACGCTCGAATTTGTTGGGCATCTTGAAAAGGGCGGACAGCAGTGGGCAATCATTACCTCGCCGGACAAGCTTGTGCACCGGGTACGGGTGGGTAACCATCTGGGCATGAACTACGGTGAAATCATCGCGATTAGCGAAACGAAGATCATGATAACGGAAATTATACAGGATGGCATGGGCGGTTGGATTGAGCGCGAGGCGGCGCTGAGCATGCGCGAATAATATTCGCTTGGAGTTGGTGAAATGGATCACTCAAAATACAATTTGTGGGAAATGGCGATGTCACGAGTAAATCAGATAATTAAATCCGCAGTCACTAGCCTATGCTTCATGGCAATGTTCCCGCTGACTGCGCATGCCGTGGAGATGGAAAGCATTGAGTATTCGATGCTGTCATCCAAAAACGTGCAAATTATGCTGACTCTGTCAGAACCGGTGCCAACCCCTAAAAGCTTTACCATCGACAACCCGGCACGCCTTGTTCTGGATTTTGCGGGGACAAGCCTGAACCTCGAGGAGAAAAATATCTACGTCGATGTCGGGGCAGTGAAAAACATCCGTGCTGTCGAGGGCGGAGGGCGCTCGCGCGTTGTTGTGAATCTAATCAAGGTCGTTCCACATGAAATTCGAACGCAAAACAACCAGGTCTTTATTAGCCTGAAAGAGGAGTCTGCAGCCAGCGTACGGTCAGGTGCAGCTTCTGTCGCCGAGGCAGAGATCAAAGATCTGGATTTCAGTCGTAGTGTGGATGGCGGTGCCGCGGTAAAGGTCAGGCTGAGTCACGAAAATGCCTCCATCAGTATCAATGAAAAAGCGGACAAGCTTGTTGTCGATTTTTATAATTTCAAACTTCCTGAAGAGTTGAGTCGTCGCCTCGATGTGACGGATTTTGCCACGCCGGCAAGGTTTGTTGATTTTTACAATACAAGTTCCGGTGCCCGGCTGGCGATTAGCGCTGTGGGCAACTATGAGCATCTGGCCTATCAGGCGGGTGATGAATACACCGTTGAGCTTAAACCGCTGACTGAGCAGGAAGCGGAGGAGGCGAAAAAGGACGAATTGGGCTATTCCGGGGAGAAGCTCTCGCTCAACTTCCAGAATATCGAGGTCCGGGCAGTACTCCAGCTGCTCGCCGACTTTACCGGCCTGAATATTGTTGCCAGTGATACCGTGACGGGGAGCATCACCCTGAGGTTGAAGAATGTGCCCTGGGATCAGGCGATGGACATCGTACTGAAGACCCGAGGCCTGGGTATGCGCCAGACTGGAAACGTCATTCTGGTGGCGCCCAATGCAGAGCTTGCAGCGCGGGAAAAACAGGAGCTGGAGGCGAAAAAGCAGATGGTCGATCTGGCGCCACTGCGAACGGCTTTCTACAACATCAACTACGCCAAGGCCAGTGATATCGCCACACTGCTCAAGGCGGAAAAAAACTCTATCCTCAGCGATCGTGGAAGCGTCACTATCGACACCCGTACCAATACCCTGATGGTGCTGGAGACAGCAGAGAAACATGCCGAGGTGGCGAAGCTTATCGACCAGCTGGACGTGCCGATCAAACAGGTAATGATCGAGAGTCGCATCGTGATCGCCAACGACGATTTCAGCAAGGATATTGGCGTCCGATTCGGTTCGACCTACGTCGGTGATAACGGCTCCGATGGTGTCGTCGCAACGACCGGTAGCGTTGAAGGTACGGACACGATTACGGGCAGTGCCATTGATAATATCAACTCAACAGGCTCGGCCTATCCGGTCGACGTACCCGATTTGGGCAGTCGATACAATGTCAATCTTCCTGCAGCTAACGCGCCCAGCATTGCCCTGGGTATACTGGGGGGAGACTATCTGGTCGATCTTGAGCTCTCGGCACTGCAAACCGAGGGGCGCGGCGAGGTGATTTCCAACCCGAGGGTGGTGACCTCCAACCAGACGGAGGCGGTCATCGAGCAGGGCGTCGAGATCCCCTACCAGGAAGCCAGTTCAAGCGGTGCCACCAGTGTCTCATTCAAGAAGGCCGTGCTGAGTCTGGCCGTCACACCGCAAATCACACCGGACGATCGGGTACATATGGATCTGGAAGTGAACAAGGACAGCGTCGGCGGCATCTACAGCGGGATCCCCTCTATCGACACCCGCTCGGTGACAACGCAGGTCCTCGTGGATAATGGGGACACCGTTGTCCTCGGTGGCATTTATGAGACATCCAGTTCCGAGGGGGTGAGCAAGGTACCCTTGCTGGGTGATATACCGCTGCTGGGTTACCTGTTCCGTTCGAAAAGCAATAAGGAAAACAAGGCGGAGCTGCTGGTCTTTGTGACACCCAAGATTCTCAAAGAGGGGCTTGCCGCCGCTGTTGAGTAAGATTTATTTGTGTAAATCCATCGTGGATGAAGCAGTGTGATGAAACACAAAAATGTAGTGAAAAGCCGATGATGACGGGAGTGTGGTGATATTATCGCTGTATCACCCGGGGTGCATCCAATTCGATAGGGATCCGAAATGAAGTTAAATATGGCCAAAACAATCCTTTTGTTCTTCTCCTTCGCTATATTGGCAAGTTGTGGAGGAAGTGACTCAATTACCGGAGATGGGGGCGACTCGGATGGTACTGATACGACTACAGCGGCTTATATAGATGTCAAAGCAAGCCCCAATTTGGTAGGCACGAAATCAGACAGCGATATCAGTGTCACGATTTTAAACAATGTTGGTGACCCGGTTGCGGATGTTCTGGTGGATTTTACTGTATCGGTTGACAACAGCGGCGGTGCTACGATGGGGATTGGTGTGGCGAAGACCGGTTCCAATGGTGTAGCCACCTTGACCTATACCGCGGGCGAAACTGGTGGTGTGGAAGACACAGTTTCAGTAAGTGGTGCAGGGCTCGCGGATTCCGTCAAGATTGGTGTTCAAACCGCGGTTGCTGATATCGCCAGCTTGACTTTAATCGCCGATCCGCCATTACCTATATTTGTCGCTGGCGCCGGTGAAATTGATCTGAACATCGCGGTAATAGATACAAATAATTCCGGAGTAGCAGACCAGGCCGTGTCGCTTGTCCTGGTGGGGGACGGCAGTCTCGATGGCGCCAGCTACGCCTCGGTGACAACCGATGGCCAGGGTGCGGCAACACAGTCCTTTACTGTTCCAACACGATTGAACACCGGTGGAGCGACCATTACTGCACAGGTGGTGAGTAGTTCGGGGACAAAGACGACGACTTTGCCCCTGTCGTTCATAAATGCCGCTGCGACCAACATAGAGCTCTCCGCCTCGCCGACCTCAATTGGCTTGCAGGACACAAGCAGTATAAGGGCCATTGTGCGTGACCAGTATGGTAACCCGGTACCCAATGAGAATTTGACCTTCACTGTTGATGGCACAAGCACAAGCACAAATCCGACTTTTACCGATGCGGGTGGATACAGCGCCGCAACGGGTTCTGCAACAACAGATGCCTCTGGTATCGCCACCATCGATTACACTGCCGATGCAACGGTTTCAGGTACCGATAGTATCATTGTCGCTAATGGCGCTACGGTGCCGGTGCAGAACACTATCGACATTACCATCGATGCGGTGAGCACATCGATCGCCAGTGTCACCGTGAACGCGTTGAGCTCTACCATTACGGCTGACGGCACCTCGGGAACGGCTTTACAGGCGACGGTGAAGGATACCGATGGCCAGCCGATGGAGGGGGTGACCGTAGACTTTTCCAGCTCTGCCGGCACTTTGAGTGCGGCAACTGCCGACACCAACGCCTCGGGCGTCGCACAGGTGACCTTGACATCGGGGACGAGTCTGGCCACCGCATATATCACGACCAGCGCCGGTGGATACAGTGCTTATACCAGCGTCGATTTTGTGTCCGGCCCGCTTGCCACGGGAGTCATCACGGCACAGCCATCATCGCTGCCCGCCGATGGAACCTCTACCTCGACTATTACTGTCGCGTTGCAAGATGCCTATGGGCATCCTGTGGCCGACGGGACAACGGTTTCCCTGCTACAAGAGATGTCTGGCATAACCGATGCAACGGTAACTCCTTCCAGCACTTCAACTACAAACGGTCGTGCGACGTTTACGGTGACCGCGGCCTCAGAGGCGGGCACTGACACGTTCTATTTGTTCCAAAACGACACCATCAGTCTCACCATGACTTATGGCGCCGGTACCACGGCGGGTGACCCGGCGAGCATTCAAGTCAGCAGTGACCGCTCCCAAATTACCGTGGCTGGGGTCGGCAGGGAGGAGACGGCAACAGTCACCCTGAAAGTGCTGGACGGAACCGGCTCGCCCATTCCGGATGAAACCTATAATAATGTTCGCGTCAGCCTGGTAACCAAACCGAATGCAGGTGAGTTTATTAGTGGTACGACAAACCCCCTCTCGCCTGTGCCGGTAGACAGTATTGCAACTGGTTCTATCGAGATCTATACCAAATCCGGTCAGACCAGTTTTGGCATACAGTCGGGCACCCTCCCGGGTATTGTTGAGATCCTGATCGAGGTCATCGACGACGTGGGTGGCACTGTTATTTCTGCGGTAGTGCCGCAAATCGTCATTGCCTCCGGGCCAGCCCATGCCATCAATCTCACCAGCCCCTATACCAACTCGATCGAGAATATGGGGGGGGGTGTCTACAAGCGGGTGGGCACGGCCATCGTTTCGGACCGTTACGGCAATGCCGTACCTGACGGGACGATCGTCAACTTAGGTATTATTGATACGGTGGTTGCACAGGATATTGACGGCACCACCACCGCAGCGGCCAGTACGATGACCGATGACGGCAGCAATTTGTCCGATCCTGCTCCTGCGCTTAATATCGCATCAGTGTTGAGGAACGATGTTCGTCGGTACATTCAGACAAATGACAGGATCCTCCTGCGGAATGCGCTGGCGGAAGACAAGAGCCGCCATATCAGTAGTGTGGATTCAGGCAGTCAAGTGACGGTGTCAAAGCCTTATCTGAACACCGCTTCGGATCTTAACTATGTTATCGGCAGTAGCTTGGTGGGCGCCGAGATTTTCGGTGTCGATCACGTCGATACCGGCGCCGAGGTCAAAGGCTGGGGCACGACAGTGGACGGCCAAGTTACCTTCTATGTGAAGTACCCGGCCAACGGGCAAACGATCTCGATGGGTTGTGGGATTGGTGGTTTTGCCTGCAGTGACCCGACCTACCAAACCGATGCCCCGGGTGTTGGGTGCACTGCAAACGGCGGGGTTTGGGGTCTCTACCGTGACGAGCGGTACATTCCCAATTCATCCGCGGAGGTCTATGTCGTTGCCAGCACCAGCGAGGCAACCACCGAGAGCGCTGTCACCGTCAATCATGGTCAATTCTGTTTTGCCTCGATTGCCGGCTGGTCACTCACCGCCTCCCATGACAAGTTGAGCGGGGATGCCACCGTTACTTTGTGGCTGGTGGATGGGGGGGATGTGATTCCCCTCCCCTTCAAGGAGATCACGCCTATCGTAGTTGTGGAGAAGAGTTCTGCCGGTGTCTGCAGCGATCCAGCCTACACATCGAAAGATACCTGTGAGGCGGCTAGTGAAACTTGGACGTCAGTTCCGTTGGTAGATACTACCAATCTGGGCTGTATCACCGACAATCCCGGTCAGTTCGTAGCGGGCAATCCCGTCACAGGAAGCTGTACCGCCACAGTGAAGATTGGTCAAAATGCGGCGAAGGATGACAAGGCGACGATTACCTGGCGTGCGGGAGACGCCTCGGTGTCGGTAACGGTGACACTTCCCTAAAGGTTGTCATGGCAGTTAACAGGTTATTCCTTGTCGGCCCCATGGGGGCCGGCAAAAGCACCATCGGTCGCCAGCTGTCCAACGTCCTGAAGAAGGAGTTCAAGGACAGCGATCACGAGATCGTTGCCCGCACCGGGGCGAGTATCCCGCTCATCTTCGAGATCGAGGGTGAGGAGGGGTTTCGCAAGCGCGAGGCGGCGATGATCGATGAGCTGACGCAAAGGCAGAACATTGTGCTGGCGACCGGTGGTGGTGCGGTGTTGCGCGAGGAGAACCGTCGCCATCTGAGGGAACGCGGGGTGGTGCTCTACCTCTTCGCTTCGCTGGATCAGCTCTATGAGCGTACCTGCCGTGATCGCAACCGCCCCCTGCTGCAGACCGAAAACCCCCGTGGCAAGCTTGAGGAGTTGCTGGCTCAGCGCGATCCGCTCTACCGGGAGGTGGCCGATATGGTGGTGCACACCGATGACCGTTCGATCAAGAGCGTGGTCAAGGAGATCCTGATCCGGCTGGAGCGCGAGAGCAAGAGCAAGTATCAACAGAAATGACGCCACACCTTGCGATCGGGTATATTAGGTTGCTCTAACTCCTTGATTTGGTATTTACAGCAACCACTATCCATGCAAACACTTCACGTTGACCTCGGGGAGCGTAGCTACCCCATCCAGATCGGCACCGGCCTGCTGGGCCGTCCCGAACTTGTCACCCCCCATCTGCGTGGCACTCAGGTGATGATCGTCAGTAACGAGACGGTGGCACCGCTCTACCTCGATAGAGTGCAACAGGCCTTCGCCGGTTTTCGTACCGAGGTGGTTATCCTGCCTGATGGTGAGCAGTACAAGAGCCTCGAGATTTGCAACCGCATCTATACCGCCCTGCTGGAGAAGCGTTTTGACCGCGGCTGTACCCTGGTGGCACTGGGTGGTGGTGTGGTCGGTGATATGACCGGCTTTGCCGCGGCGACCTATCAGCGCGGAGTGGATTTTATCCAGATCCCCACGACCCTGCTGGCCCAGGTCGACTCCTCGGTGGGCGGCAAGACCGGGGTCAACCATCCGCTGGGCAAGAACATGATCGGTGCCTTTCACCAGCCACAGTTGGTGCTGGCGGATACCGACACGCTGAATACGCTGGATGAGCGCCAGCTCAGTGCCGGTATTGCCGAGGTGATCAAGTATGGTCTGATCAATGACCCGGAATTCTTTGCCTGGCTGGAGCAGAATATGGATGCCATGCTGGCACGTGAGCCCACTGCGTTGGCCTACGCGATCGCCCGTTCCTGTCAGGACAAGGCCGACATCGTGGCGGCGGACGAAAGGGAGAGCGGCCAGCGTGCCCTGCTCAATCTGGGTCATACTTTCGGCCACGCGATAGAGACCGGGATGGGCTACGGTGAATGGCTGCATGGCGAGGGGGTGGCTGCCGGGATGGTGCTGGCGGCGGAGCTCTCAGAGGATCTGGGCTGGTTGCGTAGTGATGAGGTGCGGCGGATCCGTAACCTGATTAAGCAGGCAGGGCTGCCGATACAGGCCCCCGCCGCGCTGGACAGCGCACGCTTTCTGGAGCTGATGGCGGTGGACAAGAAAGTGCAGGACGGCCAGTTGCGGCTGGTGTTGATGAAGGGGCTGGGCCAGGCGGTGATCAGCGCCGAGGCCGGCCGGGAGCAGATCACCGCGATGCTGGACCGACACCTCCAGGGGGGGCAGACATGAGTTTTGCCCCGTACGCCGTCACCGAGAAGAGCTCTCGCGGGCGCAGGCAACCGGAGTCCGCTCCGCTCTATCGCAGCGAGTACCAGCGCGACCGCGATCGGATTGTCCACTCCTCCGCCTTTCGTCGCCTGGAGTACAAGACCCAGGTGTTCGTCAACCACGAGGGGGACATGTTCCGCACCCGCCTCACCCACTCGATCGAGGTGGCGCAGATCGGCCGTGCCACGGCCCGCGCCCTGGGTCTCAATGAAGACCTGACCGAGGCGATCAGCCTGGCTCACGATCTGGGTCACACGCCATTCGGCCATGCCGGCCAAGATGCACTCAACCGCTGCATGCAGGGTCACGGCGGGTTTGAGCACAACCTTCAGTCGCTGCGGGTAGTCGATGAGCTGGAACAGCGCTATGCCGATTTCACCGGCCTCAACCTTACTTTCGAAACCCGCGAGGGGATCCTCAAACACTGCTCGCGGGCCAATGCCGAACAGCTTGGTGATGTGGGTGAGCGCTTCCTTACCGGAAGGCGCCCGGCACTGGAGGCGCAGATCGCCAATGTCGCCGATGCCATCGCCTACAATAACCACGATGTGGATGACGGCCTGCGCGCGGGGTTGATCACCATCGAACAGTTGTGCAAGGTCACTATTTTTGCCAATCAGCACCAGGAGGTGCTGGAGCGCTACCCTGGGCTGGAAGGGCGGCGCCTGATCCACGAGATCATCCGTCGCATGATCAATCACCAAGTGGTCGATTTGCTGCGTACCAGCAAGCAGCTGCTGGCGGCGACGGCGCCGGCCGATGTCGAGGCGGTGCGTGATCATCCTGAGGCGCTGATCCGTTTCAGTGCGACGATGCAGGAGGAACACCTCGAACTGAAGCGCTTCCTGCACGAGAATCTCTACCGCCACTATCGGGTGCATCGCATGAGCGTGAAGGCCCAGCGGATGGTGCAGGATCTCTTCAATGCCCTGTTCGACGATCCGCGCCTGCTGCCGCCGGAGCACCAGAACAGGGTGGGGACGCTGGAGCGTGAACTGGGTGAGAGCGGACGGGCACGGGCGGTGGCGGATTATATCGCCGGGATGACCGATCGCTTTGCGATCTCGGAACATCAAAAGCTGTTTCGTGCCAATGAGCTAACCTGATGGTAGACAGCCCCCCATGCGTATCTATTTGCAGACCCCGGTAAGCGCAGAGCGGCCGCCCCGCTACTACCACCTGTTCCTGCAGGAGGATTTGCTGGGGGGCTGGTCGCTGGTCAGGCAGTGGGGCTACCAAGGCGCCTCTGGCACCCTGCAGCGCGATCACTACGAGAGCCGTGATGAGGCAATTGAGGCGATGATCCGCCACCGCGATGTGCAACTCAAACGGGGCTATCGGGTGATGTTCTTTCAGGGAGAGGGGGCACCACACTGATACCGCTCAACACCATAGAGAAGATGCTGACAGTGCTGATGCGAAATTGCCGAACACAATGGAAAAAGGCGATGACAGAACGTTGCCGCCAGTGGTGTGTAGTGGCCGTGGCGGCGCTTGCCGGTCTGCAGGCAGACATCATTGCGGCAGCAGAGTCGCGCCAAGCCGGCGGAGAGCCGCTACAGTTGGCAGACAATGCAGTGGAGGGGGCAGCGCAGGCAGCGAAACCGGGCGGGGATGAGGCCGCTGAAGTGCGGCTCACCGCTATCGAGCCGTCTCCCGTACCCGCCGACAGCGCCCCACGGGAGATCATCCTGCAGGGCAGTGGATTTGTCCCGGGCAGCCGGGCGGCGATCAGCCGCAACGGCGAGATAACGCTGCTGGGACCGGAGCAGCTGCGTGTGATCGACACTCAACACCTGGCCCTGCAGATCACCCCCGGTGAGCAGCAGAGTAACTGGGCGGTACAGATCAGCACGTTCGACGACCGTCACTCCAATGTGCTGCGGTTCCAGGTCGTGCCGGTCTCAGCGGGCGGGAAAGAGACCACCATTGGCACGGAGCCGGCGGTAACCGCAACACCACAGCCGGCGGACAAACCCGGCAGGGGAGAGAGCGTAACGTTGCATGGCTACGAGTGGCTTGCTGACCAGCCAAAGACGAACCTTACCCTGCAGCTGGTGGCCAGCAATAGCCGTGAGAGTCTGGAGTGGATGGCGAGTCGGTATGAGCTAACGCCGCCGCTGGCCCGCTTTGCCATGGAACGAGGCGGAGAGCGCCTCTATGCCCTGACCCTGGGCAGCTTTACTGATCGTGCCGCCGCCGAGGATGCCGCGCAGGCTCTTCCTGAAGGCATCGAGCCGTGGATTCGCTCCATGGGTAGTATTCAGCAGGTGATGCTGCGTGAGGCGCCGACGGGAACGCAACCGGTCGGCGCGGGTGGAGGGACCCTCTCAGCCCCCCGGGTCCGGGACACCGCCTGGCTGTGGAGTCAGGATCCGACCCACTACACCTTGCAGCTGGCCGCCTCGGTTAACGAACAGGCTGTGGAGGCGACGATGCGGCGGGTCTCACTGCCGGGTGAGATGGCCGTTGTGCAGACCCTGCGACAGGGGAGACGCTGGTATGTCCTGGTTTATGGCAGCTTCGCCAGCGATACGACGGCCCGCGAGGCCATTTTGCGTCTGCCGGAGGCGCTGCAGAAGGCGAAGCCCTGGCCGCGGCGTTTTGCCGAGTTGCACGACGAGATAAGCCGCGCCACGCCGCTCCCCTGAGTGCGAAGGCAAGACTGAACGGTTTCTCTCAGGTTTGCCCAATTCCCCGCCAAATACGCGCTTTTTGGCGCGGCAATTGAACCTGCCGCCCCGCGGCAGTATACTGCTTGGCCGTTTTGCCCAGCTGATGGGTAATGCCGGTGTAGACTCCCGGTTTTCATTGACGCAACGCAACCAATCGGTTACCGACTGTGAGCGAATTAAAAGTATATAAAGGTTTATATCGTCCCGACTTCGAGCGGGATAATTGTGGTTTCGGCCTGATCGCCCATATGGACGGCGCCACCAGCCACTGGTTGGTGAGCACTGCTATCGAAGCGTTGGGCCGCATGACCCACCGTGGCGCGATCGCCGCCGATGGCAAGACCGGCGACGGTTGTGGTCTGCTGCTGAAGAAGCCCGACAGCTTCCTGCGCGCCGTGGCGGCCGAGGCCAATATCGAACTGGCCGACGACTACGCCGTGGGCGTGGTGTTCCTGGCCCAGGATGAGCCGACCGCTACCGCGGGTCGTGAGGTGCTGGCCAAAGAGGTGGAGGCCGAAGGCCTTGCCGTAGCCGGCTGGCGCGTGGTCCCTACCGACGCCTCCGCCTGCGGTGAAGCGGCCAAGGCGACCCAGCCACAGATCGAGCAGATCTTCGTCAGCCGTCCCGAGGGGATGGAGGCAGGCGACTTCGAGCGCCACCTGTTCATCGCCCGCCGGCGTGCCGAGAAGGCCCGCGAGGCCGCCGGCGACAGCATGTTCTACGTGCCGACCTTCTCCTCCCAGGTTGTCTCCTATAAGGGCATGGTGATGCCGGAGTTCCTGCCGGTCTTCTACCCTGACCTGGGCGATGAGCGGATGGTGTCGGCCATCGGCGTCTTCCACCAGCGTTTCGCCACCAACACCCTGCCCGAGTGGCGCCTGGCTCAGCCGTTCCGCTACCTGGCACACAACGGCGAGATCAATACCGTGCGCGGTAACCGCAACTGGGCCCGCGCCCGTTCGCACA
This sequence comes from Gammaproteobacteria bacterium, assembly GCA_026196275.1. Classification (GTDB taxonomy): domain Bacteria; phylum Pseudomonadota; class Gammaproteobacteria; order Thiohalomonadales; family Thiohalomonadaceae; genus JAPHTQ01. The sequence goes on along the minus strand of JAPHTQ010000024.1, from coordinate 26,348 downwards.
CCTTCGCCACCGACAAGATCGCCAACATGGACGATGTGCGTCCGTGGGTCTCGATGGAGGGCTCCGACTCCTCCAGCCTCGACAATATGCTCGAGGCGATGATGGCCGGCGGCATCGACATCTTTCGCGCCATGCGTCTGCTCATTCCGCCGGCATGGCAGAACGTCGGTGACATGGACCCGGACCTGCGTGCCTTCTACGAGTACAACTCCATGCACATGGAGCCGTGGGACGGGCCGGCCGGCATCGTCCTGACCGACGGCCGCTACGCTGCCTGTACCCTGGACCGTAACGGTCTGCGCCCGGCCCGTTACGTTATTACGAAACCGGGAGGGGGAGAAGCCGCAGAAGGGGATTACAGTGGGTGTGTGATCACCCTTGCCTCCGAGATCGGCGTCTACGACTACGACAACGCCGATGTGATCAGGAAGGGTCGCCTCAAGCCCGGCCAGATGATCGCCGCCGACACCGAAACCGGCGAGCTGATCCTGCCGCAGGATATCGACGACAAGCTCAAGAGCGCCCAGCCCTACAAGCAGTGGATGAAGAACGCCCTGCACCTCGAGTCGGTGCTGGAGGGCGACCCGCTTACCGGTACGCCGATGGAGCACTGCGAGCTCGATACCTATCAGAAACTGTTCCAGGTCTCCTTCGAGGAGCGCGACCAGGTGCTGCGCGTGTTGGCCGAAGGCGGTGCCGAGGCGATCGGCTCGATGGGTGACGATGCCCCCTTCCCGGTGATGTCGCGCCGTGTGCGCTCGGTCTACGACAATTTCCGTCAACAGTTCGCCCAGGTGACCAACCCGCCGATCGACCCGATCCGCGAGCAGATCGTCATGTCGCTGGAGACGCTGTTCGGCAGCGAAAAGAACCTGTTCGAGGAGACCGCCGAACACGCCAAGCGCCTGATCGCCGACTCGCCGGTGCTCTCCGAGGGCAAATACCGTCAGTTGCTCAACCACGGCGAGGGCGACTTTGCCCATACTGTGATCGATCTGAACTATCCGCTCGACTTCGGTCTCAGGAACGCCATCGAGGATATCGCCGGCAAGGCGATTGAGGCGGTGCGCAGCGGCAAGGTGATCCTGATCCTCTCCGATCGCAACATCGCCAGTGGCGGCATGCCGGTCCACGCCGCGCTGGCCACCGGTGCGGTACACCATCGTTTGATCGCCGAGGGCGAGCGCTGCAACGCCAACATCGTGGTGGAGACTGCCACCGCGCGCGATCCGCACCACTTTGCCGTGCTGCTCGGTTACGGTGCCACCGCCATCTATCCCTATTTGGCCTATGAGACCATCCACGACATGGTCCGTATCGGCGAGATCGCCGAGCAGGATGTAAACCGGCTGGGCGAGAAGTACCGTGGCGGGATCAACAAGGGGCTCTACAAGGTGATGTCCAAGATGGGGATCTCCTCGGTCGCCTCCTACCGCGGCTCGCAGCTGTTCGAGATCGTCGGCCTGCGGGATGAGGTGGTGGAGCTCTGTTTCCGCGATACCACCTCCCGCGTGCAGGGCGCCGACTTCTCCGATCTGGAGAAGGACGCCAGGCAGTTGGTGCAGAGCGCCTGGAACCCGCGTAAGCCGATCGACCAGGGCGGCCTGCTCAAGTTCGTTCACGGCGGCGAGCAGCACGCCTACAACCCGGACGTGATCAAGACCATCCACAAGGCGGTCAGCAGCGGCGACTGGGACGACTACCAGGCCTTCGCCGCGCTGGTGAACAACCGGCCGCCGATGGTGCTGCGCGATCTTCTGAAACTGCGCGAGGATGTCGAACCGATCGCCATCGATGAGGTTGAACCCGAAACGGAACTGTTCAAGCGTTTCGACACCGCGGCGATGTCCCTCGGTGCCCTCTCACCCGAGGCGCATGAGGCGCTGGCCATTGCCATGAACCGCCTCGGCGGCCGCTCCAACTCCGGTGAGGGCGGTGAGGACCCGAAGCGCTACGTCGACAAGAGCCGCTTCTCCAAGATCAAACAGATCGCCTCCGGCCGTTTCGGTGTGACCCCGGGTTACCTGGTCAACGCCGAGGTGTTGCAGATCAAGGTGGCTCAGGGCGCCAAGCCCGGTGAAGGCGGCCAGTTGCCCGGCCACAAGGTGAATGACATGATCGCCACCCTGCGTTACACGCGTCCGGGTGTGCCGCTGATCTCACCGCCGCCGCACCACGACATCTACTCCATCGAGGATCTGGCGCAGCTGATCTTCGACCTCAAACAGGTCAACCCGGAGGCGCTGGTTTCGGTGAAGCTGGTTTCCGAGCCGGGCGTCGGTACCATCGCCGCCGGGGTGGCCAAGGCCTACGCCGACCTCATCACCATCTCCGGTTATGACGGCGGTACCGCGGCCTCGCCGATCGCCTCGGTCAAGTACGCCGGCTCCCCCTGGGAGCTGGGTCTCTCCGAGACACATCAGGTGCTGCGCATGAACGATCTGCGCGGCAAGGTGCGGGTGCAGGCCGACGGTGGCATGAAGACCGGCCTGGATATCGTCAAGGCGGCGATCCTCGGTGCCGAATCGTTCGGCTTCGGCACCATGCCGATGGTGGTGCTGGGCTGTAAGTATCTGCGTATCTGTCACCTCAACAACTGCGCCACCGGTGTTGCCACCCAGCACGATGTGCTACGCGAGAAGCACTACAAGGGCAAGCCGGAACTGGTCGAGACCTACTTCCGTTTCGTTGCCCGCGAGGTGCGCGAGTGGATGGCCAAGCTGGGCGTGCGCAAACTCGAGGAGCTTATCGGCCGTACGGATCTTCTCGAGATCCTGCCGGGCGAGACCGACAAGCAGCATAAGCTGGATCTCACCCCGATCATCGATGGTTCTATCGCGCCGGCCGATGCGCCGCAGTACTGCATCGAGCCGCGCAACGTGCCGTTCGATGAGGGTAAGCTGGCCGAACAGATGGTGACCGATACCCTCTCCGCTATCGAGAACAGGTCCGGCGGTGAGTTCCGCTATGAACTGAAGAACATCAACCGCTCGGTCGGCGCCCGTCTCTCCGGTGAGATCGCCAAGCGCTGGGACACCCTGGGCATGGAGGATGCGCCGATCACCCTGCATCTGAGCGGCACCGCCGGCCAGTCCTTCGGCGTGTGGAACGCCGGCGGCCTGCAGATGATCCTCGAAGGCGACGCCAACGACTACGTGGGCAAGGGGATGGCCGGCGGCAAGCTGGTGATCCGTCCGCCCGCCGACAGTCGTTACGCCAGCAACGACAACGCCATCATGGGCAACACCTGTCTCTATGGTGCCACCGGCGGCAAGTTGTTTGCTGCCGGCATGGCCGGGGAGCGTTTCGGGGTGCGTAACTCCGGCGCCCATGCGGTGATCGAGGGGGCCGGTGACCACTGCGGGGAGTACATGACCGGTGGGGTGATCACCGTGCTCGGTCCGACCGGGGTCAACTTCGGTGCCGGCATGACCGGCGGCTTCGCCTTCGTCCTCGACGAGGAGAACAAGTTCGCTGACCGCTGCAACGGTGATGTGGACTATCACCGCATCAACACCGAGGCGACCGAGGCCCACCGCAACTTCCTGCGCGATACCCTCAGGGAGTACGTGGAGGAGACCGGATCGAGCTACGGCAAGAATATCCTCGATCACTTCGAGGACTACCTCGGCAGGTTCTGGCTGGTCAAGCCGAAGGCCGCCGAGCTGGAGACCCTGCTCGAGGTGATGCTCGAGCGCGCGGCGTAATAAACCTGTTCACCACGGAGACACGGAGTACACGGAGGAAAGAAACAAAACACGTTTCGTAGCTGTTGTAGCTTTAGCTCTCCGTGTCCTCCGTGCCTCTGTGGTGAAAATTATTTTTGCATACTGATGGTGATTAACCGTGAGTAAAAAGAACGTATTACAGTTTCTCGATATTCCGCGCCAGGATCCGGAAAAGAAGCCGGTCGATATCCGCATTAAGGAGTATGCGGAGATCTACGGCGACTTCGACAGCGAGACCGCGGCCTATCAATCGGGTCGTTGCCTGCACTGCGGCAACCCCTACTGTGAGTGGAAGTGCCCGGTGCACAACTACATTCCCAACTGGCTGCAGTTGATCGACGAGGGTAACTGGCAGGAGGCGGTGGAGCTCTCCCACCGCACCAACTCCCTGCCGGAGATGACCGGTCGGGTCTGCCCGCAGGAGCGTCTGTGTGAGGGTGCCTGTACCCTCAACGATGGCCTTGGTGCGGTGACTATCGGCACTGTCGAGCGTTACATCTCCGATACCGCCTTCGAGAATGGCTGGACGCCGGACTTGTCTGATGTTGTCGATAGTGGCAAGAGGGTAGCGGTGGTCGGCGCCGGCCCGGCCGGACTTTCCGCCGCCGATGTACTGACTCGCAACGGCGTCAAGGTCACCGTCTATGACCGCCATCCCGAGATCGGTGGCCTGCTCACCTTCGGTATTCCCGAGTTCAAGCTGGAGAAGGGGATCGTCAAGCGCCGCCGCAAGATCTTCGAGGGCATGGGCATTGAGTTTGTGCTCAATACCGAAGTGGGCAAGGATATCGGCTTCGATGAGCTGACCGAGAAGTACGATGCGGTCTTTCTCGGCATGGGTACCTACAACTACATGACCGGTGGTAATCCCGGTGAGGATCTGCCCGGCGTTCACGCCGCGCTTGATTTCCTCATCTCCAATGTGAACCACTGTCACGGTTACGAGAAGTCCGCTGATGAGTACACCAGCATGGAGGGCAAGAACGTGGTGGTTCTCGGCGGCGGCGATACCGCGATGGACTGCACCCGCACCTCCATCCGCCAGAAGGCGGCGAAGGTGAGCTGTGCCTATCGTCGTGACGAGGCCAACATGCCCGGCTCGAAAAAAGAGGTGCAGAACGCCAAGGAGGAGGGGGTGAACTTCCTCTTCAACCGCCAGCCGGTGGAGATCGTCGGCAACGGCAAGGTCGAGGGCGTCAAGGTCGTCACCACCGCCCTGGGCGAGCCCGACGAGCGCGGTCGCCGCCGCCCCGAGCCGGTAGCCGGCTCCGAAGAGGTGATCCCGGCAGATGCGGTAATCATCGCCTACGGCTTCCGCCCCAGCCCTCCCGACTGGTTCAGCGATTTCAACATCGAGCTGGACGAGCGGGGCCGGGTCAAGGCGCCGGCCGAGGGCCAGTTCAAGTACCAGACCAGCAACGAGAAGATCTTTGCCGGTGGCGACATGGTGCGCGGCTCCGACCTCGTGGTGACCGCCATCTGGGAAGGCCGCGAGGCCGCCGAAGGCATCATGGATTACCTGGAAGTTTGATAAAACACATTAACGCAGAGGACGCAGAGACGCAGAGGGCGCAAAGGGAATTAATGCTTGGTAAGTCCAATACGGTAAAGATGAACTGGTCATCGAACTGTATTACAGGGCAAACAGACATTAAATCTCCGCGAGCTCTGCGCCTTTGCGATCTCTGCGTTTAAAGGCCTTTAAATGTCTGAACTGAAGAACGATCGTTTTTTGCGTGCCCTGTTGAAGGAACCGGTGGATGTGACGCCGGTCTGGATGATGCGCCAGGCGGGCCGTTACCTGCCCGAGTACAAGGCGACCCGCGCCCGGGCCGGCAGCTTCATGGATCTGTGCATGAATCCGGAGCTGGCCTGCGAGGTGACGATGCAGCCGCTGGAGCGCTATCCGCTGGATGCGGCGATCCTCTTCTCCGATATCCTCACCGTGCCCGATGCGATGGGACTCGAATTGAGATTCGCCGAGGGCGAGGGGCCGATCTTCGACAGGCCGGTGCGCAGCGAGGCGGATGTGAAGCGGCTGCCGGTCACCGATCCGCACGCTGAGCTGCAGTACGTGATGGATGCGGTCAGCACCATCCGCAAGGAGCTGGATGGGCGGGTGCCGCTGATCGGCTTTGCCGGCAGCCCCTGGACCCTGGCCACCTACATGGTCGAGGGGGGGACCTCCAAGGAGTATGCCTACGTTAAGGGGATGCTGTTTGACCGTCCGGATCTGATGCACCAGCTGCTCGACACCACCGCCAGGTCGGTGACCGCCTATCTTAATGCCCAGATCGACGCCGGTGCCCAGGCGATCCAGATCTTCGACACCTGGGGCGGCATGCTCACACCGCGTGACTATAACGAGTTCTCTTTGCGCTATATGCAGCAGATCGTCGACGGCCTGAAGCGCGAGTCCGAGGGACGAAAGGTGCCGGTGATCCTCTTTACCAAGGGGGGCGGCCAGTGGCTGGAGGCGATGGCCGAGACCGGCGCCGATGCGCTGGGGCTGGACTGGACCACCGATCTGGACGAAGCCCGCCGCCGTGTCGGCGACAGGGTGGCGCTGCAGGGGAACATGGATCCCACCGTGCTCTATGCTTCACCGGAGCGCATCCGCCAGGAGGTTGCGACGATCCTCGAAAGCTATGGTGAAGGCTCAGGTCATGTTTTCAACCTCGGCCACGGTATTCATCAGCATGTGGATCCGGAGCATGCCGGTGCCTTTATCGAGGCGGTGCATGAGCTCAGTACGAAATATCATCCGTCATTAACCTGATACGAAGAAACAAATAAGGCGATGCACAGACATCGCCTTATTTTTTTGGAGCCTGCTGCCGGATATTTCATCGGGAATAGAGCAGGATAGCGGCAACGACTTCACAGAAAAGGATGCCATGTGTTGCAGACATTGACAGAGATCCTTGCGCTGTTGTTGCTGCTTCTGGTGGTAAACGGCGCACCGGTCGTGGCAACGCGCCTGCTGGGTGAGCGGCTCGGCTGGCCCGTTGATGGCGGCCGCTGTGCCGGAGACGGTCGGCGACTGCTCGGCCCCGGCAAGACCTGGCGCGGGGTGTTTGTCGCCGTAGTGGCGGGTGGAGTGCTGGCACCGGTGTTGGGCTGGAGTTTTGAGCTGGGCGCGCTCTTCGGCCTGCTGGCGATGGTGGGAGATAGCCTCTCCAGTTTCGCGAAGCGGCGTCTCGGGCTGGCCCCCTCGGCGAAGGCCAGCGGGCTGGACCAGTTGCCCGAGTCGCTGCTGCCGTTACTTGGGCTGCAGAAATATCTCGCTATCGGCTGGGGTGAGGCACTGGCTACCGGCGTGCTGTTTCTGCTGGTGGAAATCGGCCTGTCGCGCTGGCTCTACCGACTGCACATTCGCCGGCAACCCCACTAAACCACGCACGCCCTCGGTGTTGACAACATTTTGACCAGCACCCTTAGCACCTGAAGTAGTGGGCAAAACGGTCGATAAAGTGGCCGTACTCGCCGGCCTCCAGCCGGTTGATCCCCGCCGCGGCGGCCCGCCCGCCGCCTGAGGGAAACTCTCGGCACAGGGTATCGGCGCCGGTACGTCGGGTCAGCGGCGCACGGATGCTGACGCGGAAGGCACCGTCCTCGAGGGCGGTGAGGATCGCATGGGCCCGCTGCGGATGGTTGCGCGCCAGCAGGTTGCCGTAGACGCCACTGACCCGACGACTCCAGGGGGCATCAGGCATGATGAACAGTGCGACCTCGTCATCCGCCAGTTCGGGCTCTAACGCATCGACCCGGGCCATGTCGTCGGCATAGCCCTGGCGCAGGGCTTGGTAGGCGGGCTCATGGGCGATAAATGCGAATGGGTTGGCGTAGGGGCGCAGCTTCAGCGCCAACTCCCGCGGATGGAAGAAGAGGTCGGCAACCTCGTTGCCGTAGCCGTTGTAGTTGAGCAGCGTGCCCAGCTCACACAGTGCCTCCAGTTGTTGCTCGTTAAGGCCGAGCGGGGCAGCGGCAGCGCGTGCCGCGTCGTGGAAGTTGTCGCCGTAGGCGCCGGCGACCGCCCAGGCCAGACGGGCACTCTGCAGCGAGTCGTTGACCAGCAGACTGGTACAGATCTCCGGCGAGGTGTCGATATGGGTGGTGAGTTTCGGATGTTGCGGGATCTCGCCAGCGAAGTGGTGATCGAAGTAGTCGACGCTGGCACCGGCGGCAAGGGCGGATTCCAGCGCTTCGCGGTTCTTGTCCAGGGAGATGTCGAGCACGGTGATCGTATCGCCCGCTGAGGCTGTAACCTGCTGCAGCAGCGCGATATCGCGCTTGACGCCGGTGACCAGCACCGCATCATCGATGGGGTTTTCCAGCCTCAGTTGCTGCAGTGCGCAGAGGCCATCGGCATCGCCGTTGAAGACATCATAATGGCTCATCATCGACTCCCTGGTGTTGTTTCTGTTCACGGACGCGGGCCAGCCCCTCGACCCTGGGATCGCTGGCGGCCTCCACACGGTTCTCTTTTTTGTGCCAGTGCACCGCCTGCATGTTGCCCCAGCGCCCCTCGGCGCGCTCGAGGCGGTGTCCGAGAGCCTCCAGTTTAAAGGCCTCATCCTCATCGAAGGCATCCGCTTCGTAATAGAGGGTGTCGGGCAGGTACTGGTGGTGGAAACGCGGACGGGAGACCCACCCCTCGGCCCCCTTGCCGTCGGCGACCTCGAGGATCCCCAGCAGCACCATGGTGATGATACGGCTGCCGCCGGGTGTACCGAGGATGGCGACGCCGTCAGGGCCGCTGACGAAGGTCGGTGACATGCTGGAGAGCATGCGCTTGCCGGGGGCGATGGCGTTGGCCTCGGCACCCACCAGGCCATAGGCGTTGGGGCTGCCGGGTTTGGCGGAGAAGTCGTCCATCTCATCGTTGAGCAGCACCCCGGTCCCAGCGGCGACAAAGCCTGAACCGAACGGGTAATTGATACTCAGGGTGGCCGAGACGTAGTTGCCTTCATGGTCGAGGATAGAGAAGTGGGTGGTGTGATTGCCGCCGATCTCCGCGGTGGCCGACGGCAGCTCATGGCTGGCGGTGGCCCGGTCGAGGCGGACCGAGGCGGCCAGGCCTGCGGCATAGTCGCTGCTGGTCAGGCGTTGCAGCGGAACCTCGACAAAGTCGGTATCACCGAGGTATTCGGCCCGGTCACGGTAGGCGCGGCGCATCGCCTCGACCACGAGGTGGCTGCGTTGTACCTTGTCCAGCCGTTCCAGCGGGAACTGCTCCAGGATATTGAGCATCGTGGCCAGTGCCACGCCACCGGAGGAGGGGGGAGCGGCAGAGGTGATGCGCAGCCCGCGATAATCGCTGCGGATCGGCTCACGCTCGACCACCTCATATTGCTGCAGATCCGCATGTTGCCAGTTACCGCCAGCCGAGGTAACCGCCTCGATCAGCGCCTTGGCGACAGGGCCACGGTAGAAGCCGTCGGCGCCCTCTTGTGCCATTGCCTCCAGGGTGCGAGCCAGTGCCGGCTGCCTGATGAGGTGTCCGAGTGACGGTACCTCGCCCCCTTTGAGGAAGATGGCCGCAGCCTGCGGGTAGCGGCGCAACACCGGCAGGCGGAATGTGGCCATTTTGCGGTAGTGTTCGGTAACCGGAAACCCTTCACGGGCCAGGCGGATCGCCGGGACCAGGCTGCGTGCCAGGGTCAGCCGCCCGTAGTGTTCGCTGAGGTGTGCCAGGGCGGCCGGCTCGCCCGGGATACCGGCGGCCAGCGGACCGTCCATCGACAGCCCCGGGATGACCTCGCCCTCCGCATCCAGGTACATGTCACGCTGTGCTGCCAGCGGCGCCCGCTCGCGACCATCGAGCATGGTCTCAAAGCCATCCTCCGCGCGGTGCAGTAGCCAGAAACCGCCACCCCCGATCCCCGAGCTGTAGGGTTCGACCACGGCCAGGGCCGCACTGACCGCCACGGCGGCATCAAAGGCGTTTCCGCCCGCCTGCAGGATCTCCATCCCCGCTTCGGTGGCCAACGGGTGGGCGCTGGCGATGGCCGATGCCGGCGGTTTCTCGACGCTGGCCAATACCAGGCAGGGGAGGAGTAACAGCAGCGTAACCAGTATTCTCATGGCTTTTCCCTTGCGACTGAGGACCTTTAGCGACAAAAAAGGCCCCGGAGGGGCCTCTTCTGGCAGCCAGCCGGGAGCGGCTCAGCTCTCAGACTGGAGACGCTCATACTTGGTCTGGAGCTCTTCCTTGGTCTCGGTGTGGTCGGGGTCGACAAGGATACAATCGACCGGACAGACCTCAATGCACTGCGGTTCATCGTAATGGCCAACGCACTCGGTACAGAGGTTCGGGTCGATCTCATAGATCTCATCGCCCTGACTGATCGCGCCATTGGGGCACTCGGGTTCACATACGTCGCAGTTAATACATTCGTCGGTAATCAACAGTGCCATGGCACTTTCCTCCTGCAATTTTGCCAAAGTCGGCCAATATAATTCGCTGTATATTAGCGCATTCTGTTATTAAGTGCAGCCTTCACCGCCGGATCGACAAAATCCTCGATATCGCCACCCAGGGAGGCGACCTCCTTGACCAGGCTGGAGGAGATGAAGGTGTACTTTTCCGCCGGTGTGAGGAAGAGGGTCTCCACATCCGGTGCCAGGTGGCGGTTCATGCCCGCCAGCTGAAACTCGAACTCAAAATCGGATACGGCGCGCAGGCCGCGCAGGATCACCGCGGCGCCGCGCTGGCGGGCAAACTCTGCCAGCAGGCTGTCGAAGCCGCAAACCTCGACCTTCTCCATCCCCCCCAGCACCCCCTGCGCCAGCGCCACCCGCTCCTCCAGCGTGAATAGCGGGGTCTTTTTCGGGTTGGCGGCGACCGCCACGATAACCCGGTCGAACAGCCGGCAGGCGCGCTGGATCAGGTCACTGTGGCCGTTGGTGATGGGATCGAAGGTTCCCGGGTAGATGGCGGTGACGGACATCGGGCTTCTCGTGGTTGTGATGGCGGCATGATAGCAGGGAGGGGGGAGCGGGGTCCAAGTAGTTTGAGGTTGCGAGTTTCAAGTTGAAAGTTCGAGTTTCTAGTCAGAGTGATGCACGGCAGAGGGCGCATACCGGGTATCCGAAGTTAACGCAGCAAAAATGCGCCTCTTTGAACTTGAAACTTTCAACTTTGAACTAAGTAATAGGCCACCTGCCCGGCCTTTTTGCTGCGCAGCAGCTCCCACCCATCAGGTAGTTCGGGCTCGCCCTGTTCGGACTCCAGCTCCAGGTAGACCCGTGCGCCCGGTGCGAGCCAGTCGCCGGCCGCCAGCCGCTGCAGTGCCGGCTGCAGCAAGTCGCGGCGGAACGGCGGATCGATAAAGACCACATCGAAGCGGCCCTCATCGCCGCTGAGGTAGTCCAGAGCGTCACTCCGAATCACCCGCCCGTTGTCGGCATGCAGCAGTGACAGGTTCTCCTTCAGGGTGGCGATGGCGCGCGGGTTGGTATCGAGAAAGACTACTTTGGCGGCGCCGCGGGAGAGCGCCTCCAGTCCCAGTGCACCGCTGCCGGCGAAGAGGTCGAGACAGCGGGCACCGTTGATCACCGGCTGCAGCCAGTTGAACAGCGTCTCGCGTACCCGATCGGTGGTGGGGCGCAGCCCCTCGCCGTCGGCGAAGCGCAGTTTTCGGCCGCGCCACTGGCCGCCGATGATGCGCAGGGTGTTGCTACCACCCGGTCGCCTGCCCTTCGCCATGCTACTGCGGCGCTCCGACGGTGACAGTGACCATCGTCTCCGGGTTGACTCGTCGGCGGAACGCATCGCGGATCTGCGCGGCGGTGACCGCCTCGACGCGCTCGTTGAAACGTTCGAGGTAGTCCAGCGGCAGTTGGTAGAAACCGATCATCGCGATATAGCCGAGAATGTCGCTGTTGGAGTCGACCTTGAGGGCGAAACCGCCGGTAATGTTCCTCTTCGCCGCCTCCAGCTCCTCGCCGGTGGGGCCTTCGCTACGGAAGTCGACCAGGGTGTCGCGCAGCACCTGCAGCGCCTTGCCGGCAGTCTCGTTGCGGGTCTGCAGGCCGAGGACAAAGGGTCCCTTTGCCCGCATCGGTGAGAAGTAGCTGTAGGCGCTGTAGGAGAGGCCGCGCTTCTCCCGCACCTCCTCGCTGATACGCGAGACCAGGCCGCTGCCGCCGAGGATGTGGTTGCCCAGATAGAGCGGGAAGTAGTCGGGGTCGCCGCGGGAGACACCGGGCTGCCCCATCAGCACATGGGTCTGGCTGGAGGGGTGATCGATATGTTCGCGTTGGGCCTCTTGCAGAGAGGCGACGGGGTGTAGTGTCTCGGCCGGGTGACCTGTTTTAAGTCCGCCCACCGCCTGCTCCGCCAGCTGCATCGCCTGGCCGCGGTCGACCGCGCCGACGATAGCGACCGTGGCGTTGGCGCCCACGTAGTAGCGCCGGTAGTATGCCTCGACATCGTCGCGGCTGATCGCCTCGATGCTGGCACGGGTGCCGCCGGGGGGAGAGGCGTAGGGGTGGTCACCGTAGAGGGTACGATAGAAGGCCTTGCTGGCGATCTCGTCCGGCTGCTGCTCTTCGTGCTGCAGGCCGGTGAGCATCTGTTTGCGCACCCGTTCCAGTGCAGCGGCGGGGAAGTCGGGTTGCGACAGCAGCAGGGCGAAGGTCTCCATCGCCGGTTGTAGCAGCTCAGGTTTCGTCAGTGAGCGCAGGCCGGCGGTGGCCATGTCGCGGTGGGAGCTGGCAGAGAAGCGAGCGCCCAAGGAGGCGAAGCGGCGTGCGATGGTGTCGGCATCGAGGCCGCCGGCCCCCTCCTCCAGCATGCCGTTGGTGAGCATCGCCAGCCCCGGCAGCCCGCCGCCGCGGGCGGCGCCGGCATCGAAGACCACGCGGATATCCACCATCGGCAGTTCCGGCGCCTCGACGAAATAGACCCGGGCGCCGTTGTCGGTACGCCAGTGCTGGATGTCGGGGACGGCCAGTGCGGCATTACCGCCAATGCTCAACAGGGCCAGTAGCAGGGGGGCGAACAGTCGTTTAGCGAGCGGCATGGTTCACCTCCATGGCACTGGTATTGTCGTCGAGGGGCAGCGGATCGAGTGTGGCGACGGTTAGCCGCTCGGGGCGCAGGAACTCCCGCGCCACAATTCTCACCTGTTCCGGGGTGATCGCGTTGATGCGCTCCACGTAGCGCTCCGCCTCGCGCCAGTCGAGACCGACCGTCTCCAGCATGCCGAGCTGCATCGCCTGGTAGAAGATCGAGTCCAGCTCGTAGACCTTGGCGGCGGTGACCTGCGCCTTGATCCGCGCCAGCTCTTCTCGGCTGACCAGTTCGTTCTGTAGTCGGTCGATCTGCAGGCGCAGCGCCGCCTCCAGCTCATCGATGCTGCGTCCCTGCGCCGGGGTGCCCTGCAGCAGCAGCAGGGTATCGTGGCGCGCCTGCAGGTCGTAGCCGGCGCCGGCGCTGGCGGCCAGCTCCTCGCCGCGCACCAGCTCACGGGTAATGCGGGCACTGTCGTCGCCGTCGAGGATGTTGACCAGCACCTCCATGGCGTAGGCCTTCCAGGGGGCCTCGGCGGTGCGCAGGGTGGGTGTCTTGTAACCCATCAGCAGCATCGGCAGCTCCGCCGGCTGACGTACGGTGATGCGCCGCTCGCCGTGCTGCTCCGGTTCGCTGCGCGGCTTCTGCGGCGGCAGCACGCTCGGCTCGATGTCGCCGAAGTGCTTTTGCGCCAGGGCGTAGACCGCGTCGGGGTCTACATCGCCGGCCACCACCAGGGTGGCGTTATTGGGGGCGTACCAGGTGCGGTACCACTGCTGCAGATCCTCAACGGTGAGATTTTTCAGGTCGTCCATCCAGCCGATTACCGGGTTGTGGTAGGGGTTGACCTGGAAGGCGGTGGCCATGAACTTCTCGTAGGTCAGGGCGGTGGGCTTGTCCTCGGTGCGCAGGCGCCGCTCCTCCATCACCACCTTGGCCTCTTTGAGAAACTCCTCTTGCGGCAGCTGCAGGTTGCGCATGCGGTCGGCCTCCAGTTCGAAGGCGATGGGCAGGCGGCTCTTCTCCAGCTGCTGGAAGTAGGAGGTGTAGTCCCGGCCGGTAAAGGCGTTCTCGCTGCCGCCATTCTCGGCGATAATGCGGGAAAACTCGCCGGCAGGGTGTTTCTCGGTACCCTTGAACATCATATGTTCCAGAACATGGGAGACGCCGGTGATACCGATATGCTCGTAACTGGCGCCGACCTTGTACCAGAGCTGGGAGATCATCACCGGCGCACGGTGGTCCTCCTTGACGATGAGCTGCATGCCGTTATCCAGCCGGTACTCGTGGATGGTGCCATCATCGCTGGTGGCGATTTTGCCCCCTTCAGTATTGACCGGAAGCTGGGTGCAGCCGCCGAGCAGCGCAGCCAGTAACAAGGATGTGAAGCGGATCGATTGTCTCAACATAGGCAATGCCTGTTTGTTTAAGTGGTGCATTCTTAATTGCTTACCCGCCGCTGGGCGAGGTGGTAGGATAACCCCTTTGAGGCTCCCGTGCTCTGTAGTGACAACGCTGCCGGGGCCCAGGTTCAACATTATCCCGGATTAGACCCATGTTTGGTTTTGGAAAAGGTAAAAAAGAGCGGCAGGACGAGCAGCAGGTCCAGGAGAAAAAGCCCGGTCTGTTCGCCCGGTTGAAGAGCGGCCTGAGCCGCACCCGCGGCACTCTCACCGAGGGGATCGGTGATCTGGTGCTGGGCAGGAAGGAGATCGATGATGAGCTGCTGGAGGAGATCGAGACCCAGCTGCTGGTCGCCGATATGGGGGTCGAGGCGACCCAGGCGATCATCGCCGATCTGACCCGACGGGTCTCCCGCAAACAGCTGGCCGACAGCGAGGCGCTGATGGTGGCACTGCGGGAGGATATGCAGGAGATGCTCGCCCCCTGCAGCGTGCCGCTGCAGATCGACAGCAGCAAAAAGCCCTATGTCATCCTGGTGGTGGGTATTAACGGTGCCGGCAAGACTACCACCATCGGCAAGCTGGCCAAGCGGCTGCAGAACGAGGGCAAATCGGTGATGCTGGCAGCGGGGGACACCTTCCGTGCCGCCGCGGTGGAGCAGCTGCAGGTGTGGGGGGAGCGCAACGACATTCCGGTGATCGCCCAGCACAGCGGTGCCGATTCGGCTTCGGTGATCTTCGATGCCATCCAGGCCGGACAGTCCCGTGGCATCGATGTGGTGATCGCCGACACCGCTGGGCGTCTGCATACCCAGGCGAACCTGATGGAGGAGTTGAGGAAGGTCCGGCGGGTCATGGGCAAGCTGGATGAGAGCGCCCCGCACGAGGTGCTGCTGGTACTGGATGCTGGCACCGGTCAGAACGCGCTGAATCAGGCGCAGCAGTTCCAGGCCGCGGTCGATGTCAGCGGCATCGTTCTGACCAAATTGGACGGGACCGCCAAAGGGGGGATCATCTTTGCCATCGCGAAAAAGATGGGACTGCCGATCCGCTTTATCGGCGTCGGCGAGAGCATCGATGATTTGCGCGTGTTCGAGGCGCACGAGTTCGTTGACGCACTTTTTGAAAGTGACAAGTGACAAGAACATTATCCCTTCTAGCTACGTGTAACTGGCAACTGATTTTATGATCCGTTTCAACCATGTCAGTAAACGTTATCCCGGCGGCTACGAGGCGCTGCACGATGTCAGTTACCATCTGGCGGCGGGAGAGATGGCCTTTCTTACCGGCCACTCCGGCGCCGGCAAATCCACCCTGCTCAAACTGATCGCGCTGATCGAGCGCCCCAGCGGTGGTCAGGTGATCGTCAATGGACAGAACCTCAGCAAACTGGGCCGGCGCAAGATCCCCTTCCATCGGCGCAACATCGGCGTGATCTTCCAGGACCATCGCCTGCTGTTCGATCGCACCGTATTCGACAACGTGGCCCTGCCGCTGATCATCGCCGGTTACAGCCACCATGAGATTGGTCGCAGGGTGCGCGCCGCGCTGGACAAAGTCGGCCTGCTGGGCAAGGAGAAACTCTACCCGATCACCCTCTCCGGCGGAGAGCAACAGCGGGTGGGGATCGCCCGTGCGGTGGTCAACAAACCGCCGCTGGTTCTGGCCGACGAGCCTACCGGCAACCTCGACCCGGAGCTCTCAAGGGAGATCATGGGCATCTTCGAGGCCTTTAACCGGGTCGGGGTCAGTGTACTTATCGCCAGCCACGACCACGCCCTGATCCGCTCCATGCCGTACCGTGTGTTGGGTCTGGATCACGGCAAGCTGGCCGGGGACGGCTTCTGGGGGAGGGATAATGGAGCGTAACCGTACCCTCCGTGAGCAGCATGGACTCGGCAACGGCGGGGCTTCGCGCCGGCGCCGTCTGGGCGGCAGTAGCGCCCTCAACAACTATCTGCTGCGCCACGCCCAGACCTTGATCTACGCACTGGGACAGTTGAGCCGGAGACCCTTCGCCACGCTGATGACGGTGGCGGTGATCGGCATCGCCCTGGCGATGCCCGCCGGACTGCATGTGATGCTGAAGAATGTGCAGTCGGTGCTCAGCGGCTGGGACAGTGCGGCGCAGATCTCGCTATTCCTGCAAAAGGATGCCACCGAGAGCAGCGCACTGGCGCTCGCCACACAGCTGGAGCAACGCTCCGAGATTGCCAGTGTGGACTACATCTCCGCCGAACAGGCAATGAGCGAGTTTCAGCGCCTCTCCGGCTTTGGTGATGCGCTCAAGGCGCTTGAGGAGAATCCGCTGCCGGCGGTGCTGGTAATCCACCCGGCGCTGCAGCAGCAGGGTCCGGAGCAACTGCAGCGACTGGTTGAGGAGCTGCGCGGCGAGGCCAAGGTGGATCTGGCACAGCTGGATATGCAGTGGGTCAAACGGCTCTATGGCCTGATGGATATCGGTCGCCGCGGGGTCTGGGTACTGGCCAGCCTGCTGGCGCTGGCGGTGTTGCTGGTGGTGGGCAACACCATCCGTCTGGCGATCCAGAACCGGCGGGACGAGATTGTCATTACCAAGCTGATCGGCGGGACTGACGCCTTCATCCGCCGCCCCTTTCTCTATACCGGCTTCTGGTATGGCCTGCTCGGCGGGGTAATAGCCTTTGTCATGGTGGAGGCCTCGCTGTGGGTGTTGGCAGGGCCGGTCAACAACCTGGCCGGTCTGTACAACAGCAGTTTTCATCTCGCAGGGGTCGACCTGGACACCGCCGGTGCCCTGTTGCTGGGAGGCCTGTCGCTGGGTCTGTGCGGCTCCTGGCTGGCAGTGGGCAGGCACCTGAGGGAGATTGAACCGACCTGATAATAACCTTACACAACGTGGTATCATGCAAAAATAGCTATAAAAATAAAACACATAAGCCATAAAAATAACAGTGGATTGTGAGGATGCCGGGGTAGCGGGCAAACAGTCAGCAGGGGGGGGTCTGAAATGGCGCAAAGCCGGATTATGGTGGTGGACGGTTCGGCGGTCTCTCGGGAGATCGTCATTCGCATTTTGACCGAGGTGATCGAGGGGGCCGAGATCACCGCCTGCGCCGGTGGGCTTGAGGCACTAGAACAGCTGGACCAGCAACAGTACGACCTGATTACCACTGCCCTGATGCTCTCCGACATCGATGGGTTGGATCTGTGCCGTCGGGTGCGCGCCTCCAGCCGGCACCGGTTTACCCCGGTGATCGTGATCTCCGGTGATGCCAATGAGCGGTTGTTGAAAGAGGGATTCGCCGCTGGGGTGACCGATTACTTTGACAAATCCCATGGCTATCCCTTATTTGGCCAGTTCATCAAGGCCTTTAATCAGCGTAGTACCGGTCTGGTCGGGCGGGTACTCTATGTCGAAGACAGTCTTACCGCGGCAACCTTCACCCTGCGCATCCTTGAGCGGCATGGTCTGCAGGTCACCCATGTGAGCTCCGCAGAAGAGGCGCTGGCTATCCTGCAGCGACGCCATGATACCCCTGAGGCGGAACGGGATGAGGCGGAGCAGTTCGATCTTGTTTTGACCGATTTTCATCTGCAGTCGATGACCGGGGGTGATCTGTTGCATGCCATCCGCACCCGCTATCAGTATTCACGCCAGACGCTACCGGTATTGATGATCACCGGCAGTGACTGCAGCCGTACCCAGGTGGAGGCCTTTCACGCCGGGGCCAACGACTTCATCAATAAGCCGATGATCGAAGAGGTGCTGATGGCGCGCATTCACTCGCTGATGTTGATCAAACAACAGTACGATGTGCTGCAACGGCAGACACAGGCGATGGAGAAGGTGGCAACCACCGATTCCCTTACCGGAGTGCGCAACCGCCACTACCTGTTTGAGCACGGTGAGTCACTGCGCAACGCCGCTGAAAATCAGCCGTTCTGGTCTATGATTATCGATATCGATCACTTCAAGCAGATCAATGACGATCAGGGACACCTTGTGGGTGACCATATTCTGGTGGCTTTGGGTGAACTGCTGAATCGCCACTTCCCGGATGCCACAGTGATCCGTTTTGGTGGCGAGGAGTTCGTTGTGTTGCTGCCCCATACGCTACGCAAGGATGCCATGTACCGGGCAGAGGGGTTGCGTCAAGCTGTCGAGATACTGCATCCGGAGGGGGTACCCTTCACCATCAGCATCGGTATGGCCGGTAGCGAGGATCACCCACAGGCGGATCTCAATGCCTTGCTGAGACTGGCCGACGAAGCCCTCTACGCCAGCAAGCTGGCGGGACGTAACCGTGTCCACTTCACGCCCGCAGGCGCAGCACCGGTAGCGCTGGCGCTGGGGGCGGCGTCCAGTGCCTGATCTCGTGCGGAGGAACTTGTGGGATCGGGCTCTGTCTTAAAGACCAACGAAAAGGCTTGGCAACGTAATACCTGAGTGCTATAGTAGGTTATAGTGTTTGCCATGAACGGTTTTAGTTGGGAGGAATCAAATGTCCAAGGCTCTGGATATACAGATGAATTTTCCGATGAGCAGCATCGAGGCGTACAGCCAGGCGGTCAACCGCATTCCGGTGCTGAGTGCCGAGGAAGAGCACGAGCTGGCTGTCCGTTACCGCGACGATGAGGATATCGCCGCAGCGCGCAAGCTGATTATGTCACACCTGCGCTTTGTTGCCCATATCGCTCGCGGCTACGGCGGCTACGGCCTGCCCCACGCCGACCTCATCCAGGAGGGAAATATCGGCCTGATGAAGGCGGTGCGCCGTTTCGACCCGACCATGAATGTGCGTCTGGTCTCCTTCGCGGTGCACTGGATCCGTGCCGAGATCCACGAATTTATCCTGCGTAATTGGCGCATCGTCAAGGTGGCGACCACCAAGGCGCAGCGCAAGCTGTTTTTCAATCTGCGCAGTTCCAAGAAGCGTCTGGGCTGGTTCTCCAGTGAAGAGGTCGATAACGTCGCCGAAACCCTCGGCGTGACCCGTGCCGATGTGCTGGAGATGGAGTCGCGCCTGAGTGGTCGTGACATGGCCTTCGACAACTCGCCGGACAGTGATGATGACGACGATATGGTGGTGACCCCCTCCAGTTATCTGCAGGATGTCCGCTTCGAACCGGCCACCCAGGTCGAGGAGGAGCAGTGGACCAGCCACAATAACAACCAGCTGCACGAGGCCCTCAGTGGTCTTGATGAGCGCAGTCGGGATATCGTTGCCTCACGCTGGCTGACCGAGGACAAGGTGACGCTGCAGGAGCTGGCGGATAAATATGATATTTCCGCCGAGCGCATTCGTCAGTTGGAGAAGAATGCGATGAAAAAGCTGAAGAACGTCCTGGCTGCCTGAGCCGCGGACGGTAACAGAAGCAAAAGGGGTCTCCACGGAGACCCCTTTTTTATCTGTCAGCGGCAGCCTGCCAAGCTGTTGTGGCCGGTGACGATAGGGTATATTGGACACTGACGCCAAGGAATGAAGCCTGCACCGTGCGGGCGCGCCAAGAGGTTGAAGCCGATGATGACAGATGAGACACCCCAGGCGGGTGACAATGGTTTCCAGAAACTGATCCGCTGCCGGATGGTCAACCGCGAGGGGCAGAGCAGTATCCGCTATGTCACCCTGGAGTACTTTCTGTTGTGGGAGTATATGATGCAGCACCGCCACGGCTTCAGTTTCGAGGAGTATTCGCTGGGAATGTGGGTTCCGGAGGAGGAGTTCGAGCATAAGCCGGATCTCTACTCCCACAGCGGCGAAGTCGAGCGGGTCAATCGCTTTAATATCGCCATCTATGATGAAAACTATCACTACACCTACTGCGTTGCCCGCTATGTGCGCGACAGCGAGTCGGATGCGTTCAATGAGGTGGTGCTGTCACACGTGCCGGCGGATGTGCGCAACAGCGATCGCTTCTCCATGGAGCAGATCGGTGGCTACTGCATCGTCAGGGACAAGGCGCCGGATCGGGAGCGTTTTGTGCTCGGTCTCTACGGCGGTCTGCACGACCTCTATTGAGGAGGCTTAGCGCGGCAGGCTGAGGCAGGCGGCGATCGCCTCGGCATCCCCCTGCGGCAGGTAGGGAACGCCCCCCAGCAGCGGCGCCCCGATCCGCTCTGCGATAGCGTGTACATTGTCTTCCTGCTGCGCCATCCGCGGCTCCACACTGTTAGCGATCCAGCCTGCCAGGGTACAGCCGCTGGCGCGTATCGATTCGGCAGTGAGCAGGGCATGGTTGATACACCCCAGCCGCAGGCCTACCACCAGGATCACCGGCAGCCCCAGTATTGCGGCCAGATCGGCGACGGTTTGCGCATCGTTTAGCGGCACCCGCCAGCCGCCGACCCCCTCGACCACGCTGATTTCGGCCTTGGCCGCCAGCCGCCGATAGCTGGTGACGATGGTGCTCAGCTCGATACGTTGTCCGGCCAGTTCGGCGGCAATGTGCGGCGCGATGGCCGGTTCGAAGGCGTAGGGGTTGATCGTTTCATAGGCGAGTGCCACCGAGGCCTGTGCCTGCAGTTTGAGCGCATCATCATTGCGCAGCCCCGCAGCCGTCGGCGCGCAGCCGCTGGCCACCGGTTTCATCGCCACCACGGTGTGGCCCTGCTGTCGCAGGCGGGCGATGAGTCCCAGGCTGCACCAGGTCTTGCCGACCTCGGTGTCGGTGCCGGTGATGAAGAATCCCCTGTTCATTTCTCTCCCCTGAGTTGTTCGATGGAGAAGGTGGCCTCGCCCCGTGTGGCCGGCTGTGGCGCCGTATCGGCCTCGGCGCGCCAGGCATGGCCGGTGAGGACCTCGTAGGTGGCCGGCAGCAGGCCGTCCGCCCGGCGGAACTGCTCGTAGGCGGCCAATACCGCCTGGACTTTGCGCGGTCCGGTAAGGCCCTGGTTGCGCCCCGGGTTGACATTGTGCGCCCCGAGCGCCTTGAGATCGCGCATCAGGGTCATGCTGTCACGGTAGGTGAGGGTGATCTGCTCCATATCCATGACCGGCTCGGCCAGTCGGCCCCGCAGCATCGCATCTCCCACATCGTGCAGATCGAGAAAGGTGTTGACGTGTACCCGCTCATCCACCGCGGCCCAGCTGGCACGCAGCTCTTTCAGGGTGTCCGGGCCGAGGGTGGTAAAAAAGAGTACTCCGCCCGGTTTGAGCACCCGGTGAAACTCGGCGAAGGTCTGCTCCAGATCCATGCACCACTGCACGGTAAGGTTGGAGAAGAGCATGTCGAAACTGTTGTCGGCGAAAGGGAGCCGCTCTGCATCGCCGGCGACAAAGCCGTGGCGGTTTCTCAGGCGCGCCCAGTACGAAAAACGTCGGCGAGTGTGGTGCAACATCGACTCGGCCAGGTCCAGGGCGACAACGCGTGCCCGTGGATAGCGCCGGGCCAAGGCCTCACTGCAGTGGCCGGTGCCGCTGCCCAGATCGAGAATGGTCTGCGGCACCATCTTCAGCAGCTCCAGCCGCTCCAGCAGCCGCGAAGCGACCTCGCGCTGCAGCACCGCTACCTCATCGTAGCGGTCGGCCGAGGCCTCAAAGGCGGCGCGTATATCCTGTTTGTCAGGTCTGACTAATGACATGAAAAACCTTAACGCAGAGGTCGCAGAGACGCAGAGGACGCAAAGATGAATAGTGCAAGAGTGCAGAGCAGATGTTTTCGCATTGAACCCTTCGCGTACTCTGCGTCTTTGCGAACTTTGCGTTTTATGTGTTTATGCATCGAGAAACCTCCGTACTGCGCGGATAAAAGCGTCGGGGTGGGAGATGAAGGGGGCGTGACCGGCGCCTGCGATCACCTCGAGTTTGCCGTTGGGCAGTTGTGCTGCGGTGTACTCGGCCGCTGCCAGCGGGGTGAGGGTGTCGCGCTCGCCGTGCAGCAGCAGTGTTGGTTGCCCGATGCCGGCAAGGGTGGGGCGCAGGTCGGTATCACGCAGGGTCGCCAGCCCGCCGGCGAGGGCCCGCGGGTCGGGTTCGCCGTGGGCGAACAACTCCTCGCGCAGGGTGCGCAGCTCTTCACGGGCCGAGGCGGAACCGCGCGACTGCAGCGCAACAAAGCGCTGCAGGGTCGCCTTGTAGTCGTTGCGCAGCGCAGCGGCAAACTGCTCCAGCTCCGCCTCGGGCATGGCGTGGGGCCAGGCCGGTTTTTGCGTAAAGCATGGATTGGCGCCGACCAGGATCATTTTCTCGACAGCGGCGCCCGCGGCGGCTGCCGCCAGGGTGATACGCCCTCCCAGTGACCAGCCGAGCCACAGGGCATGGTTTGGTACCGCATCAGCTACTGCCTTTGCCACATTTTCGAGGGTGTACTCATCCTCAAGCATTGGGCTTCGGCCATGGCCGGGAAGGTCAACAAGGTGCAGTCGGAACCGCTTGGCCAGTGGTTCGATAACCGGGCCAAAGAGGCCGCTATGCAGCCCCCAGCCGTGCAGCAGTACCAGGTCCGGGCCGTTGCCATGTGTTTCGATATAGAGCGTCATGGCTAAATCCAATTTACCGCAGAGGCGCAAAGGCGCGGAGGTGTGACCCGGATTTGCCCGTTTCGACATTCTCTTCGGTACCTTTGCGTCTCTGCGCCTTTGCGGCTGATCGCTCTATAGGGCGCACTCGCCACCGGAGCTGGCCGTTGCCCGAATACTTCAAAAGGCAGACAATTCAGCTTTATCTCGATCATGGCTTTGTGCCCTCGGCCCCCTCTGCGGTGCGACTGTTTTTTCTGGGACAGACCGCCCCAAGCGCATCGAGCAATCGGTCGACCTGCGTCTCGCTGTGGGCGGCAGAGAGGGTGATGCGCAGCCGCGCCGTGCCCTCGGGGACGGTAGGCGGGCGGATGGCGCTGATCAGGATCCCCTGCGCCAGCAGTGCCTCGCTGAGGCGCAGCGCCTCGGCGGCATCGCCGATCAGCAGCGGCTGGATCGGCGTGGGTGAATCCATCAGCCGAAGCCCCAACTGACCGGCTCCGTCACGGAAACGCCGGATCAGCGCCTGTAACTTCTCCCGCCGCCAGCCCTCGCTTTGCACCAGTCTCAGGCTGGCCCGGGTCGCTTCGGCCACGGCGGGTGGGGTGGCGGTGGTGTAGATGTAGGGGCGGGCGGTGTTGATCAGGTATTCGATGAGATGGTCGCCGCCGGCGACAAAGGCGCCGAAGCTGCCCAAACCCTTGCCCAGGGTACCCATCAGGATCGGTACCTCCTCGATGCCCAGGCCGAAATGCTCCAGGCTGCCGCCGCCGTTGTGGCCCAGCACACCCAGGCCGTGGGCGTCGTCCACCATCAGCCAGGCGTCGTGTTTTTCGGCCGCCAAGGCCAGCGCCGGCAGCGGGGCGATATCGCCATCCATACTGAAGACGCCGTCAGTGAGTATGAACTTTTCCTTCGCCTTGCTGCCGCCGAGCTTCTTATCCAGTGTGTTGGCATCACCATGGGGATAACGGCTGAGACGGGCACGGGAGAGCAGCCCGGCGTCCAGCAGCGAGGCGTGGTTGAGTCTATCCTCGAATACGCCATCGCCGACACCGGCCAGGGCACTGACTACCCCGAGGTTGGCCATATAGCCGGTGGAGAAGAGCAGGGCGCGGGGCCGCCTGGTGAAGGCGGCCAGCTCCTCTTCCAGCTGCTGGTGAGCCCGTGAGTGGCCGTTAACCAGATGCGCCGCGCCGCTGCCGACGCCGTATTCATCGGCACCGCGCTTCAGCGCCGCGATCACTTCCGGGTGGTTGGCCAGCCCCAGGTAGTCGTTGCTGCAGAAGCTGAGCAGCTCGTGGCCGTCACAGCGCAGCAACGGCCCCTGCGGGCCGTCGATGGTGCGGCGACGGCGATAGAGCCCGGCCGCTTCGCGGGCGGCCAGTTCAGCGGCAAGGTTTTTCATTGGCCTTTTTTTGCCACAGAGGGCACAGAGATCACAGAGGGCGAAATGACGGTCTCACGGTGCGGGTAATGCAGATCACATCCTGGCGCAGCGATCTTATGAGATGGCATGGTGCTTTTCTCCGTGTCCTCTGTGCTCTCTGTGGCAGAAAATTAACCCTCAGCCTGAATACCGAGGCGCTGGAACAGGGCCTTGTCGTGGTCGGTGGTGGCGTTCTCGGTGGTCAGCAGTTTGTCGCCATAGAACAACGAGTTGGCGCCGGCCAGGAAACAGAGCGCCTGGGCCTCGTCGTGCATCGTCTCGCGGCCGGCGGAGAGGCGCACGTAGGAGGCGGGCATCATGAGACGCGCCACGGCGATGGTGCGGATGAATTCGAAGATATCGAGGTCGGGTGTATCGCCCAGCGGCGTGCCCGGCACCTTCACCAGCAGGTTGATCGGTACGCTACCTGGGTGTTCGGGCAGGTTGGCCAGCTCCTGCAGCATGGCGGCGCGGTCACGGCGCTCCTCGCCCATGCCGAGGATGCCGCCGCTGCAGACGTTGATCCCCGCCTCGCGCACCCGGGTGATGGTATCGATGCGGTCGGCGAACTTGCGGGTGGTGACCACCTTGTCGTAGTACTCCGGCGAGGTATCGATATTGTGGTTGTAGTAATCGAGCCCCGCCTCCTTGAGCTGCTGCACCTGCTCGGGTTCCAGCATGCCCAGCGTTACGCAGGCCTCCATGCCGAGTCCTTTGACTCCCTTGATCATGGCAATGACCAGATCCATGTCGTTCGTCCTGGGCTTGCGCCAGGCGGCTCCCATGCAGAAGCGGGTGGCGCCGCCCTCCTGGGCGGTCTTCGCCGCGCTGACGACCTCATCCACCGCCATCAGTGCCTCGCGCGCCAGGCCGGTGTCAAAATGGGCGCTCTGCGAGCAGTAGCCGCAGTCCTCGGCGCAGCCGCCGGTCTTGATGTTAATCAGGGTGCTGACCTGCACGGTGTTGGGCTCAAAGTGCTGACGGTGGATCTGCTGGGCCTGAAAAAGGAGGTCATTGAAGGGGAGGGCGAACAGCTGTTCGATCTCTTCAAGATTCCAGTCGTGGCGAAGATCGCCCTTCTCAGCGGTGGCTGCGGCGGTTTGATTCATACGTAAATTCCCGGTTTGAGCCGCGCTGGCGCGGCAAGTAGACTTGGGGAGGAGTATTCCCGGTCATGGATGGGCTGTCAAATGCAGAGGGACGATAAGGTTTACAAGTGTCTAAATTTTGTCCAGGATTTTATCTATCCGCCGGTCTGTGTGCTGTGTGGCCAGCGGGGACAGCGGCCGTATAACCTCTGTCGCAGCTGTTTGAGCGAGCTGCCACGCAATGAGTCGTGTTGTCGGCATTGCGGCATCCCCCTGCCGACGGCCGGTTTGGAGTGCGGCCCCTGCAGCCGAAGGCCTCCGCCCTATGTTCGGGCTGTGATTCCCTTTCGCTACGCACCGCCGATGGATCATCTGCTGCAACGGCTGAAATTCAACCATCGTCTGGAACTGGCACCCCTGCTGGGCGGGCTGATGGCCGAGGCCGTGCAGGAGGTTGCCGGAACCCTGCCTGAGTTGTTGCTGCCTGTACCGCTGAGTCCGGCACGGATAGGTGAGCGGGGTTACAACCAGGCGCTTGAACTGGCCCGCATCGTGTCGAGCCGACTGGCGACCCCGCTGGACTGGCAGCACTGCCAACGGGTACGCCACACCGTGGCACAAACCTCACTGAAACGAGATGAACGACAAAGCAACCTGCGTGGCGCGTTTGCCGTGCGTGGGGAGCTGCCGTCCCATGTGGCCATTATCGATGATGTGGTGACCACCGGGGCGACGGTAAGCGAGTTTGCCAAAACCCTGCGACAGGCCGGGGTGCGGGAGGTGGAGGTGTGGGCCTGTGCCCGGGCGGGGAGGGGGTAGAGTCAACTGCGACTATTCCAGCACTTTGATCCGTCCGTTGACGTAGTCGCGCAACTGTGCCGAGAGAGAGCTGCTGTCGATCGCCTCGCGGTAGGCGCTCAGGGCCTCTTGCCCCTTGCCGGCTTTCTCCAGGGAGATGCCGATACCCATCCACCAGATCCCCTGTCCCGGCTGCTGACTAAGCGCGTGCTGGTAGGCGGCGATGCTGTTTTGGTAATCGCCCTGACGCTGGTAGATAGCAGCGAGAAAGGCGTGGAAGTCGGCGTTCTGCGGACTCTCCTGCAAGGCGTGCTGCATCACCCGAACCGCCCCGGCGTGGTCGCCGTTCTCGACCTGCAGTCGTGCATAGAGCAGGGCGAGCTGGCCGTGTCCCGGGTGGTGCTGTAGACCCTGTTGCAACTGCTCTGCGGCCTCAACCCGGC
>JAPHTQ010000066.1 GCA_026196275.1 Gammaproteobacteria bacterium | reverse complement strand
TCGCTTGGAAAGGGCGCGCCATTCCCTGCGCAACGCGCCTTGCAGCTAACGGCTTCTCGTCACGCTGAAAACGTCAATCAGTATGAAACACTACACTAGCCCATGCGGGGTGCTGTAGGTAACCACCTGATTACGTCCCTGAGACTTGGCCTGGTAGAGGGCCTTGTCCGCCCTGGCTGTCAGCCTGCCGAACCCTTCCCCGTGTTCAAAACCGGCGATCCCGGCACTGACACTGATACCGGTCTGCTGCTCCACCCCTTTGCGGATACGCTCGGCAACCCGGGAGGCCTGCTGCAGGTCCGCCCGAGGCAACACGACCATAAACTCCTCACCACCGTAGCGCACCGCCAGATCCTCATCGCGCGACTCACGCACAATGATCTCCGCCACCTTCACCAATAGCTCATCACCGGCATTATGCCCCCTGGTATCGTTGTAATCTTTGAAACGGTCCAAATCCATCAGGATGACGCTGAAGCTCTCGCCGCTACGCTCCCCCCGTGACTGCAGCTGCTCGACAAAGAGATAAAGCTGACGCCGGTTCCACAATCCGGTGAGGGCGTCCTTGAGCGATAACTCCTCGTTCTCAAATTTCAGATTGATATTATCGATAATTGCATAGTGCAGGCGACATGCCATCTGGGTGAAGATGATGTAGTAGGTTAGGCAGGCAAGCGCGAGTATGTAACAGGGCGTCTCAGCGACCAGTATGCAACGGGTGATGAGTGGCAGCATCGTGGCACTGAGAAAAGTCAGCCCCATCGGCAAAGAGGTGATCAGGGTAAAGATGCTCGCCGAGCTCATGGCAATGAGGATCAACGCGGTGTAAAGCAGACTCGGTAGCAGATCCTGCTGGAAGGGGAAGAGGCTGACGATGCCCCAGCTCAGTGAAGAGAAGAGGATGCCCACAGAGAACCGGCGTTCCCAGGCCACCACGTTATGTGGGCCGATCTCCTGAAGCCGCAATCTTTTATGGAAGGTCTCGATCAGGAGTAGACGCAGCAGGTTGATAAGGACAATGGCAATAAGCCAAGCCAGCCAGACGGACTCACTGACGTTATGCCAAAGAAACAGGGAAAAGAACAGCGCGCTGGCAAACAACCCGGCGATGGAAAATCGGGCATTGCTGTACAATACCCGCACCCGCTCCAGCCGCAGTTTTTCCTGCCGGGTCACATTCCCTTCCACCACACATACCCCCACAGGGAGGAGCGATTTTTACAACTGCCTCCCGTCAGAACGGCAGGTACAGGCCGATATTTAAGAGCGCATTACTCGCTACTGCCGAAGCTCGGATCAGTCGTATAGGCCGGTAGCGGGAGTCCCGCGATGATACTCGCCTGGGTCACGGGGCCGTGTGGGAAGAGGGTGTAGAGATAGCGCTTCCCTCCCTTGCCGGCATAGCGTCGCTCCAGCGCCTCCACCACCTTGCGCCCACTGCGGGCCTGCCCCTCCTGGAGATAGCGCTCACGCAGAAAATGGATCACATCCCAGTGCTCTTCGCTCATCTCGATACTCTCCTGATGGGCCAATTCCAGCGCGCGCTCTTCAGACCAGGGTTCAAGTTCAGCCAGTCGTCCTTCCGGATCACTATTGATGTCCCATTGACGATTGATGTAACTATTGATGTCTGTACCGGGCATGGTCATTCCCTCCTGTCAATTATTGACGCTTCACGGATGGTGCCGGCTCGTTCTGCTGATGCCAGTGCTCATAACAGCCCTGGCCGCAGAAATAGTACAAATACTCCTGCCCCTCAACGCTAAGGGCCTCAGCATTGGGTATCTCTTGATGGCATATGTGGCAGGAAACCGGTTCTGCACCCGCCTCCTCGTTCGCCTCTTTCATGCCGAACCTCCATGACACTATTAGCAAGTGCCATTGTCTGCTGCAAAAGCCTGTGTATATAAGTTAAAGATAGCCCAAATATCCCGGTTTTCCAGTGCGTTTCAAGGAGAGGGTTTAGCCCTAAACAGAACATCATTTAACTATTAACCTCATGATAAACATCGGAAAACCGGCGTGTGGAAAACCACGTCAGGCTGACGTATACTTTTCCGAGCTGCAGATTATGGCAGTGGTAGTTTTAGGCGTTGCTCTACAGCGTTACATCCTGAACACCCCATTTCATGACCTGCAAGCAACACCGGAAATTTTTTAAATTGTTGAAAGGAAAAGTACTATGGCTACAGGCACAGTGAAATGGTTCAACGACGCCAAAGGTTTCGGCTTCATCGCCCAGGACGATGGTGGCCCGGATGTATTCGTTCACTTCAGCGCGATCCAGGGTTCGGGATTCAAGACTCTGGCGGAAGGTCAGAAGGTCAGCTTTGACATCCAGGATGGCCCCAAGGGTCCGCAAGCGAGCAATGTTGTTCCCGAGTAAGGCCAGGGATCACGGTTCAGAATGTGAAACCCCGCACAAGCGGGGTTTTTTTCTCTCCTGCCCCGCGCAACGGCGCTCACACTGTTCTAGACTTATAATTTCGATAGCGACCGAAGAGGGGATTCACTATGGGTGAGCATTTGCACCGCGCCGTCGCCTTGCTGCTTGCCGGCGCGTTGGTGACGCCGGTATCGGCCGACGAACAGGAGGCCGCGACCAGAGCCATCGCCGATCCCGCCATCGAGGAGAGAGAAAACGCCCAGCAACGCGCCAAGGAGGCTCGACAGCGAAACGACAAAGTGATGCGTGAAAGCCGGGAGCAGACCGCAGAGCGCGGCCCGAAGGCCGGCAAGGAGGGCAAGGAGAATCGCGGACAGGAGAAGCAGCGCGAGCGAGTGATGGAGCAGGAGCAAAAAGAGCTGGGCAAAGGCTCCGAACAGGGCCAGGAGTCCCGTGAACAGCGCCGCAAGTGGTGGCGTTTCTGGGAGTAACTAACCTCTACTTGCCACGATACCCCTCCATGAACTCCTCGACACTATCGCTACCGCCACCGGCCAGACAGCGCAGCCTATCGGTCGAACAGCGTGCACGACAGCCGGCAGCCTTGAGCTCGGCATTGAAGTGACGTACCTCACACCAGCCACTGCACACCTTCGCATTGAGATCGCAACTGCCCCATAGTGGCAGAGTCACAATGGCAACGGCGGCCACGGCGATGACAATCAGAATCTTTTTCACATCCTCTCTCCCGCGACAGATTGACTCATTTAAGAAGCAGCATATTACCGTCCCTCCCCAGCCAGGCATACCCTTACCGGATTGATGGGCTGATATCGCGACGAATCAAGCGTTTTAACCGCTCCTTTTCACCTTGCGCCTGGGCATAAATTTCATCGATCTTGTAGAACTCCAGCACCCGTACATTTTCAATCGCAGGCTTAAGATAGATATCCGGTTCACGTTGACGCAACTTTTCTCGCATAATGGAGTGTTGCATGATCTGAAAGGTATTGAAGATGGTCTCAAAATAGCCTGGCCCCTCTGCGCTCTCAGCGGTACGTTCACCCAGCACGTCAACCGCGATCACCAAGTCACACTCGTCAAACAACAGATCATAGGGCACAGGGTTTACCAGACCACCGTCGACCAGCAACCGTCCCTCGCGCTGCACCGGTTCAAACAGACCGGGAATGGCAATACTGGCTTTAAGTGCACTCCACAGTTCGCCGGATTGCAGAACCACTTGCTCCCTACTCCAAAAATCGGTAGCCACCACACTTAGCGGGATAGCCAACTGCTCAAACCGTTCCGCCCCAATATACTCGTGCAGATAGGCGATAAGCCCTGAGGAATCGGCCAACCCACCGTTGCCCACCCCAAATTCGGCAAAATCCAGCCATCGCCCCAAATCCTCGGAAAAAAGCGACTCAAACCAGCTCTCTTCCTTCGAAACAGTAAGGCGATTCAGCAGCTCTCGGATATCCTGCCCTTTCATTCCGGAGGCATAGAGCACACCAATGATCGCGCCAATACTGGTGCCGGCGATGCGGTGGGGACGCAAGCCAGCCTCATCCAGCAACTCCAGTATGGGAATATGGGCAAGCCCCTTGGCTCCACCACCCCCCAGGGCGATACCGATACGAGGCGCAGCACTCGCTCGGCCGGCGACGGCAAGCAACGAGGTGCTCAGCAACAATCCAAGAAAATCACGACGCTGCATCGATAGAATCCTTCACACTCTCGACAAAACGATAACTGTGCCCGCAGGGGTAAACGGCGCACTGGCCAGGCCGGCTGGCATTTTCAGCGTATATTGCTAGGCTTTTACTAGCAACAGATTCAGCGAAAGCCGCCCCCCTCAACCCGGATCTTCTTTCTGCCGTTCCTGGAGGTAGCACCATGGAACATCGCACGACCATTCTGATGAGCCAGTTCATCACCCACGATGTCAAGCGTTTCATCGTGGAGCGTCCCGCCGGCTTTCGCTTCGAGCCCGGGCAGGGCGTGGAACTTGCCATCGACAAAGACGACTGGCGCGAAGAACCACGGCCATTCACCCCCACGTCACTGCCCGATGATGCGGCACTGGAATTCATCATCAAGGGCTATCCGGAACATCAAGGGGTGACCCGCGAATTGCATCGCATGGAGGCCGGGGAGGCGCTGCTGATGTCCGAGCCTTTCGGCTCCATCAGCTATCGCGGACCGGGGACCTTCATCGCCGGTGGGGCCGGCATCACCCCCTTTCTCTCGATCCTGCGCATGTTGCATAGACGGGGCGAACTCGAAGGCAATAGCCTGATCTTCAGCAACAAGGGACCACGGGACATCATCGCGGAGAAGGAGCTGCAATACCTGCTCGGTGAGCAGGCACACTTTCTCTGCAGCCAGCAGGAGGACTGCCGTTGCCGCCCGGGACGGCTGAACCGGAGCGTTCTGCAAAACTCGATTAAAGACTTTTCACAACACTTTTATCTCTGTGGCCCACCACCGTTTGTCTCCGCTATCAATGATGCTCTGGCTGAGCTGGGTGCCGTCCCCGATGCGGTGGTATTCGAGAGGTAAGCATGAGTATCACACGTCAGCGGGCCTATGATTACGTCAGGGAGCGGACAAAGAGTGATGCGCATGTGGTGCTTGTGGACCGACTCTGGCCACGGGGATTGAGCAAGGAGAGCATGAAGGAGGTCGAGTGGCTGCGCGAGCTTGCTCCCTCCAACGGACTGCGAAAATGGTTCGGCCATCACCACGAGCGCTGGCAGGAGTTTGCAACGCGTTACCGTGATGAGCTGCGCCAGCACGAGAGTGAACTGCAACGACTTCGTTCCATTGCACGCAAGGAGAGGTTGGTTCTCCTCTATGGTGCCCGGGATAGAGAGCACAACCAGGCTGTGGTACTGGAGGAGATCATCGCAAATGGCGACGCTGCAAGCGGTACAGATAGTTGAAGGAGCAACCGGCTGTCACCAGCAGGCTACCGATAAGAAACCGGCCGGAAAGAAGTGATATTCGTCGCATGGCAACAGCCGATGGGGTAGCGGGACCAGGCGCCAACTCCTGCGATCACGCGTCGGCGAACATGCGCAATGGTTTGGGATGACCAAACAGATAGCCTTGCAGGTGCGACGGCCCGAGGGCCTGTGCACGCTGCAGGATCTCGGCATTTTCAATCCCTTCGGCCACCAGTTTGTACCCCGCCGTCGTTATCATGTTGGCGGCATGCTCGACAATGATACGGGTACGTTGGTCCTTGTTCAGATCATGCACCATCGAAATATCGAATTTGACGATATCTACCGGCATATTGGCCAGGTAGCGGATCGATGAGTAGCCGCTGCCAAAATCATCCAGCGCAACCAGAAATCCGTTCTGCCGCATTTTGCGCAGACAGTCCGAGGCGTGTTGCAGGTGACTGATGAAGCTGGTCTCGGTAATTTCGATAATAATGGGATGACGGTCCAGATACTTAGACAGACCGCCAAAGAATTCACAGAAATCATTCAGGGCCAGCAGCGCACCGGAGATATTGACGGAAACACCCGCCCCCTGTGGGAAAAGCCCGCTTTGCAGGTCCTTCTCGACCGCACGCAGCACGGCCTTGTCCAGTTCCACATCCAGCCGTCGACGGGCAATGATCGGAAAAATATCCACCGGCCTGATCAGTCCGCCCGGCTCATTGATTCGCACCAGTGCCTCATAGTATTCAGGGCGCTGTCCGTTTGTGTCGACCAGCGGTTGGTAATGCATCTCGATACCTTCACCGCTCTCCAGAGCATGCAGTACCGCACCGACGATACGGTTGGAAACCAGCGCCGCTGCATCCTGCTCCAGATTCGGGACATAGTGGACAATCTTGTCGCGAGTAGAGCTCTTGGCGTGGTACATCGCCACATCCGCCTGGCGCGGCAGCTCGGAAAGATTGGCAATATCAATACCGTTTGCATGGGCAAGGCCGACGCTCAATTTGATGGTCTCCTTGATCCCCAGTTGCTTGAAGGCGTGGTGCTGAACCGACTCGACGCAGCGCAGGGCGACCTGGTGGGCCTCGTCCCGTCCGGCATTGATCAATACGGTAGTGAACTCATCGCCCCCCAAACGATAGAGCTGTTCCCCCTCGCGCAGAACCTCCTGCAGGCTCTCGGCGATGCTCTGGATCACCCGGTCCCCCACCTCATGGCCATAGGTGTCGTTGATCGCCTTGAAAAAATCGCAGTCAAGCAGCATCAGTGAAATGTCGATGCGTTTGTCCCGGGCCAGCGCGATGAGCTCCTTCCAATCCTCATCAAACGCCAGACGGTTTTTTACCCCGGTCAGCGAGTCCTCGTGCGCCAGGTCCCACAATTCGATATTTTGCTTGTCCAGCCGGGTTCTGGCCATATCCAGCTCCCGCTGGTATTCCTCCAGCGAATCGCGAACGGTCACCAGTTCGGCAACGGCCGGAAGCGATTTCACGGACAGCACCGGGCCTTCTCGCCCACCATGGCGCAGGCGGTCAATATAACGTTCCAGCTGCGCCAGTGGCCTGACAAACAGCAAAGAGACGGTGAAATAGAAAACCACCAGCATGGTGGCGAACAACAGGAAAAAATCCCGCAACGAGCTGACCAGGATGCTGCCCAGACGACTCGCCGTCGGCTCCTCCACCAGCGCATAATCGATGTTTGAGACAAGCGAGCCGACATCTACCGGTCCGTCCCGGACAAATCCGAGGTCCAGGCTCTTCGGATCGATCTCGACGAAACGGTTGAGTTGGCGTATGGCCTGGGCAAAGTCGATCTGAATGCCCAGGTAACCACTGACATCGGTACCACCGTTGCGATCGGGTATCGGTCCATAGGCCACCAGATACTCCCTTCCCTCGCGGCTTGTCAGTGTCAGGCGGCGCCCGGGCAGGGTGGCGGGGAAAGACTGGTAGGGAAGTTCCACCAGCGCCTTGCGTTCGCGGCTGTATAACTCCATGCCGCGAAGATAGGCTGGAAACTGCTGTGATTTGTGCAGCCGCATCTCGCGCCAATAGACATAATGGGTGGGATCACCGAGCTGCTGATGAATCTCATCCCACTGCGCCAACTCCTCCAGGATCTGCTGCGCATCGTCGATGACGGTGGTCACCGCACGGCGCAGTTCCGCCTTTGCCGCCTGTTGCTTCTCCTGGAGGATAATCTCCTCAACCGCATCGCCGCGCAGCAGCAGATTAAAACCGAACAGTGCAAACAGCAGCAGGCCGAACAGGCTCAGCGCAAGCAGATAGGATTTGGCCGTGAGTTGACGCAGCATCATAACTTGGCTCAGGAGTCCGTCTCCTCCAGGCACGCATGCACTTTATCCAGCAGGTCAAATTCATAGGTGGCATCAAAAAAGTGGCTCGCCCCGTCAATCACCATTACCTTGGTACCGTTTTTCCTCAGTGACTCAATCCAGTCGGCAGAGAAACGCCGGTCGGCTCCGCCCATAATCACTTCAACCGGAACCTGCGCCGCTGTAAGAGTCTGCAGCACCCGCTCAGGCGTCCAACGGACATAGGAGAGGTAGGACTGCGGCGTGGCGGTAAAATTGTCACAGAAGACAACGTGATACTCACGCAACGGCGGGGGCTTTTTGGAGAGCAGTTTCTTTGCCTCGGCGATCTCCCGCTCGGCCACCGCCGCGCTGGTATAGCGGCTGAGATTGACCAGACTGGTGGCGACCACCTTTTTCACCTGGTCCGGTGGCGCCCCGGCCGCATAGGAGACCAGTTGCAGCGAACCGCTTGAGTGGCCCAGCAGAACAATGGAGTCGTAGCCCTGGCGCACCAGCCAGTTCACCCAGAAATCGATCTCGGCGAGATCCTCCTCCCAGGTATGAGTATGGATCGCATCACAGGGGACGGTGGCGCGGCGGTTATCGACGCCGAGAGAGAGGGTGGGTGCCAGTACCGTGTAGCCAGAACCGGTCAGTTCATTGACCAGACTCTGTACCGTGTTGAACTCGCGTGTAGTCATAAAGCCGTGCAGCACCAGCACCGCATGCCTGCCCGCCTCTCCCGCATGGAATTCGGCGGACACACTGAGGCCGCCGGGCAGTGGTTGGGAGACAATCTCACCCTGCGCGCCGGCTGCCAGCAGCAAGCCACACAGCATCCCAGTCCACCACCGCCATAGCGGCGGGCCCGCAGGTTTCGATTCCCGCATGCGTCACCCCCTAATCACATAAATTGTGATTATAGTTATAGTGGTACATCTGTTTATACTAGTCACAAATCACGGCTGCTGCCCGCCACCAAGACGGATCCCACACCATCCGCCAGCGGCAACCGGCGCCATCACTTCCGCGGCGCCTCCGCCAGTCGCTGCAGTGGCTCTCCGGCAAGCCGGTAGACAGTCCATTCATCCTTGGCCTTGGCATCCAGCATCTCGTAGAATCTTACCGCCCGACTGTCGGTGGTCTGCACCCACCACTCCAGCCGCCGGCAGCCGCGACTGATAGTCAGTCCGGCCAGGTAGGAGAGCAGTCGCCGACCCAGACCGTATCCGCGCCACTGCGGCTCGACATACAGATCCTCCAGGTGGAGGCCGCACTGACCGCGAAAGGTCGAATAGTTGCCGTAAAACAGGGCGAAACCCGCGGCCTCACCGGCGACTAGGGCCAGCACCACTTCGGCACGCGGCTGCTTGCCGAAGAGGGCTTGCTGCAGGTCCTCCTCGCTCACCACCACCTCATGGGCCAGCCCCAGATGGTCGGCGAGATCCTCGATCATGCTATAGATGATCGGAAGATCACCCTCCTGTGCCGACCTGATACACACCTCATCATCCGCTGTCATGCCATCACTCCATCAGCGACCAGGAAGCCGGTACGCTCAACCACTATGCCAAAAGGCGTACAACCCCATCACCGCCCCCGGGATGAGCTCAACCCACTGCATGTACTCATCCTCTTCCATCTCATCCTCGTCATCCGCCTCCAGCAGCGCCAACTGGGCCATTGGGGCCAGAAGGCCCTGTTCTGTCTTCGGCAACTCCTGCCATAACGCCTGCTGTTGTTCGACACCGAGCATAAAACCGTAGCACCAGCCCTCATAACTCTCGACCGTCTCGCCACCCTCCTCCATCTCGATGACCAGCGGCTCAAAATCCCGGCGGCGGACAAGTTCGGCGGCAATATCGTCGCTCAGCTGTCTGAGCAGAGCACTCATGCGCTGCTGCTCCCTCTCATCGGCAAATTGCGGCGCCCCCCAAATCCCCTTCAACCACTCCGTTTCGTCCCGTTTCACCGGCGGCAACTGCAAGGCGGTCAGGTAACCGTGGGCCTCATCGATGGAGAGGGTTTCATCATCACAGGCCCCGGAGAGCAGAAAATCATCAAGCTCCGTAAGTTCATCCTGCGTGAGCGGGGTATCTGGCTGGCTGGACATGGCAATTACCTGCATGGGTGGAAAGATTAACCATACCACTCAACCGCCAACCGACCTACACCCGCAGGCTCGTCTATACTTTACGTTGTCGGGCTAGTCGTACCGCTCACCGGCCACCCACGCGTAGGGTTAGCTGTCTCCTCCAACGACAGCAACCCGACGGTACTTTGGAAGGCGTTTCACAATTTATTAACAACTTCTGGCATAAGATCGCTGCCCGGGACGGTATCGGGAACCTTTATGACCACCGATACCTCCAAAGAGTAAGGTCACGAAGTGACGCCACCAGATAGTACGGCCGAACACCAAGGAGTCGAGTTGTAGCCAAATGGTAGATATCGCTGAACTCTCCGCCAAAGAACTGTATGAACTGGCCAGGAAGAAGGAGCTGGAAGAGGCGCGCCAGGCACAAATGCAGGAGCAACTCACTGAGTTAAAGGCCCGGCGCGAGCAACTGATCGATAAACACCAGGAGGCGCTGGCTGACACCGAGCGCCAGATTGAAGAGCTCGACAACCAGCGCAAGGAGCTACTTGAGGTCCACGAGAGAGCCCTGACCTCCCTGGATGAAGAACTGGCCAGACTGGAGGCGGAGATGAGCACACAAAAGGCCACCCCCGCCACAACAGAGAAACCCGAACCGACACCCGCCGGACCCACGGCGTCAACCCCATCGTCTGACGACACGACAGCGGCCGTGGAAACCATTCGCTCCGCCCCCACTGCAGGCACTGAACCACTACTGCCGGAGCAGGAGGAGCTGCCCCCGCCTATTGGGGAGGATGTGGATGAACATAGAGAGGGGAAGAAAAAGGGTAAGGACGAAAGTGAGCAGCTGGAGCTGCTGATGGACCACCTCCAAAAAATGATGAAGGGGCGCACATACATCAGCGAAGGGCTGATGAAGGAGAAACTTAACTTCGCCAACTTCAAAACAGCAAATCTTGGCAAGCTCCTGGATATTCTGGTTCGTCAATCCAGGCTCGTCCGGCGAAGCGGCGGGAACTATGTCCTCGGCAGGGCAGCCAAGAAGAGATAGCCGGGCGGGCTGGGCTCCGGGGGGAGCCGTTTAGAATGGGACATCCAGTTCGAAGTGCAGTCGCACCCCGCTATCGGGGTGTGTAAAGGCCAGCGATACGGCATGCAGCAGCAACCTCGGCGCCATCGCCAACGCCGGCTCATGTGCATAGAGCCGGTCACCCAGGATGGGGTGGCCGATAGCCTGCAGGTGTACCCTCAACTGATGGGTACGTCCGGTTACCGGGGTCAGCGCCACACGACTGCAGCCATCCTCAACCGCCAGCCGCCGCCAGCGGGTCAGCGAAGGCTTGCCCCGCTGCAGGTCAACCTTCTGGCGCGGGCGGTTGGGCCAGTCGCTGCACAGCGGCAGCGTCACCTCGCCCTCCTTTTCGGCCAGTTCTCCATAGACCACAGCGCTATAGCCTTTTTCGACCTCGCGCTGGCGAAACTGCCGGCTCAGCTCACGATGCGCCTCCGCCGTTCGGGCAAGCAGCATCAGCCCCGAGGTCTCCCAGTCGAGGCGGTGCACCTCACGCACCCAGGAAAGGTCGTGCGCCATTCGCGTCACCACACTGTCCTGCTTCCCGGGTCCCCGCCCCGGGACGCTCAACAGCAGCGTCGGCTTATTGACCACGATTAGCTCATCATCACGATAAACGACGGATAGCGACATACCTACGGGGCTCGCAACCTGAAAACCGATAGTATAACAGTCGCATTTATCTGACTGAGAGCGGAAATCACCCACGAAATCAATCCGTTTTCGCCTCGACGCCTGATCGCCGGCATGCCTTTAGCGGCAGAGGACGTGTTAACCTCGACAGTCCCTCCCTGTCAGCGACACAGCGACATGCCGCTGCTATCCTGAAAACAACACCCACAGCATGGTGGTAATAAAAATGGCAACCAAGGAAAACTTGAAAAACAAGGCAAGCTGGACGCGCGGTCTGGGCATCCTTCTCTTTGCCATTCTGTTCAGTCTGGCCGAATTCGTTCTCTGGGCCATTGTCCTGTTCCAGTTCGGTAGCCAGTTGATCAGTGGCCAGCCCAATGATCGCCTGTTGCGCTTTAGTCGCGGACTCAATGCCTACATCTATCAGATTCTTCAGTTCGTCACCTACCGCAGTGATGTAATGCCCTACCCCTTTGCCCGTTGGCCTGAAGAGGGGCTGGGCGATGAGAAAGAGATGGAAGAGCCGGAGCTGGTGGAGGTTACTCCCCCGATTGAGGAGACAGGGGATGAAAACCGCTGATAATCCACGAATTCGAGCCGGGGGTGATTTTCAGTATTGACCCTGCATGATCCCCAGAATCATGCCCGTGCATGCCGTTATCCCCATCAGTGCCTTAAACCACCCAAAATGCATGGACACTGTATCCCTACAACCTCCCTTTTGAGGCGGCACCGGGCATGATTGGCTCGTAATTGGCGGTTTTTTGCCAAAATCTAACCCCGATCAGTGGCAAATCGACCAATTACACTATTCTGTACCCTCCTGTTTCCTGTAAGATATGCGGCTCGCGAAACCCCCTGGTGTGGTATGCCGGTTTAACGTGTACAGATCAGAGGCCCACAAGTAAGGGTTGTCGCCAAAGGATTTTTTTCATCTTATTGTGACCTAGAGTATTGTTATGACAGACCTGACCCATTACCGAAACATCGGCATCTTCGCACACGTGGATGCCGGTAAGACTACCACTACCGAGCGCATCCTCAAGCTGACCGGCAAGATCCACAAGCTCGGCGAAGTGCACGATGGTGAGTCCACCATGGACTTTATGGAGCAGGAGGCCGAGCGCGGGATTACCATTCAATCCGCAGCCACCACTGCCTTCTGGAAGGACCACCGCTTCAATATCATCGACACCCCCGGACACGTGGACTTCACCATTGAGGTATACCGCTCGCTGAAGGTACTCGACGGCGGTGTCGGTGTGTTCTGCGGTTCCGGCGGTGTAGAGCCCCAGTCCGAGACCAACTGGCGCTACGCCAACGAATCCGGGGTTGCACGCCTGATCTTTGTCAACAAACTCGATCGCATGGGTGCCGACTTCTATCGCGTGGTCAAGCAGGTCGAGGATGTCCTGGCTGCACGTCCGCTGGTGATGGTGCTGCCGATCGGCATTGAGGAGAACTTCACCGGTGTGGTTGATCTGCTCACCCGCAAAGCGTGGATTTGGGACGAAACCGGCGATCCGATGAACTACGAGATCACCGATGTCCCTGCCGACATGACCGACCAGGTCGAAGAGTGGCGCGAGAAGTTGGTCGAGACCGCCGTCGAGCAGGACGACGACCTGATGGAGCAATATCTCGAAGGCAACGAGCCTGCCGTCGAGGATATCCAGAAGTGCATCCGCAAGGGCACCATCAACCTCGACTTCTTCCCCACCTACTGCGGCTCCGCCTTCAAGAACAAGGGCATGCAGCTGGTACTGGACGCCGTGGTCGACTACCTGCCCAACCCGACTGAGGTCAAACCGCAGCCCGAAGTGGATCTGGAGGGTAACGAGACCGGCGAGTTTGCCATCGTTGATACCAAAAAACCGTTGCGCGCCCTGGCATTCAAGATCATGGACGACCGTTTCGGCGCCCTGACCTTTACCCGCATCTACTCCGGCCGCCTCAAAAAGGGCGACACTGTGCTGAACACCTACACCGGCAAGACTGAGCGTATCGGCCGTATCGTTGAGATGCACGCCGACGAGCGTATCGAATATGATCAGGCGCAAGCCGGCGACATCGTCGCCCTGATTGGTTTGAAAAACACCCAGACCGGTCATACCCTGTGTGATCCGAAGGCCCCCGCCACCCTTGAGCCGATGGTCTTCCCTGATCCGGTTATCTCCATCGCCGTTGCCCCCAAAGACAAGGGCGGTGCCGAGAAGATGGGTATCGCCATCAACAAGATGGTGCAGGAGGATCCCTCCTTCCGCGTCGAGACCGACGAGGACTCCGGCGAGACCATCCTCAAGGGCATGGGCGAGCTGCACCTGGATATCAAAATCGATATCCTCAAACGTACCTTCGGCATCGATGTCAACGTAGGCAAGCCGCAGGTGGCCTACCGCGAGACCATCACCCAGCGTATCGAGGACAGCTACACCCACAAGAAGCAGACCGGTGGCTCCGGTCAGTTCGCCAAGATCGACTACATCATCGAGCCGGGTGAGGTGAACAGCGACTTCGTCTTCGAGTCCAGCGTAACCGGCGGTAACGTGCCGCGTGAGTTCTGGCCTGCAGTGGAGAAGGGCTTCAAGACCATGATGAACCAAGGCGTGCTGGCCGGCTTCCCGGTGCTGGACGTCAAGGTGACCCTCACCGATGGTGGTTTCCACCCGGTCGACTCCTCCGCCGTGGCCTACGAGACTGCAGCCCGTGCCGCCTTCCGCCAGTCCATCCCCAAGTCGGGACCGCAGCTGCTGGAGCCGATCATGAAGGTCGACGTCTTCACCCCCGAGGACCACGTGGGTGATGTCATCGGCGATCTCAACCGCCGCCGTGGCATGATCAAGTCCCAGGAGCCGGGCGCCACCGGCGTGCGCGTCAAGGCCGACGCACCGCTTTCCGAGATGTTCGGCTATATCGGTGACCTGCGTACCATGACCTCCGGTCGTGGCCAGTTCTCCATGGAGTTTTCGCACTATGCACCGTGCCCCTCCAATGTTGCCGAAGAGGTGATCAAGGAGACCAAGGCGCGCAAAGAGGCGTAGTACACTAGCGCCAGGCAGAGCAATCTGCCTACGAAAAAACCCGAACAACTGTTCGGGTTTTTTTTGCTTCATCGGCAGCAAAGGGACGCCTGCCACGGAACCTACTCCACAGACGG
Source organism: Gammaproteobacteria bacterium (assembly GCA_026196275.1). Classification (GTDB taxonomy): domain Bacteria; phylum Pseudomonadota; class Gammaproteobacteria; order Thiohalomonadales; family Thiohalomonadaceae; genus JAPHTQ01. The sequence continues at coordinate 1,362 of JAPHTQ010000066.1, read as the reverse complement.
ACGATTTCTGTGCCGAGCCACAACCTGGCACCGCATCTTGCTCTACACTTTTCATTACCGCCTCACTGGAGACCGGATGATGCAAAGCCGCGAGCCGGATGCACATCGCAATATCCTGCTGCTGGGTGTGGTCAGTTTTATCAACGACACCTCGAGCAAGATCATCATGCCCCTGCTGCCGCTGTTTATCGCCCAGCAGGGCGGCACCGGTCTGGCTATCGGTCTCATTGCCGGACTGAGCGACAGTATTGCCAGCATCACCAAGCTGCTCGCCGGTTACTGGTCGGATCGTCTTGAGCGGAGAAAGCCCTTCGTTATCACCGGTTACCTGTTCTCCTCCGTCGCCAAACTGTTACTGGCCTTCTCCGTCAGCTGGCAACAGACACTGCTGCTGCGGATCAGCGAGCGTCTGGGCAAGGGGCTGCGCTCCGCCCCGCGCGACGCCCTGCTTGCTGCTGCCACCCACAAGGGCAACCGTGGCAGGGGCTTTGGCATCCACCGTGCTATGGATAGCGGTGGGGCCCTGCTGGGCACCCTGCTGGTATTGGCGCTCTACTGGTTTGCCGATTGGGATTTTCAGGCGATCTTTCTCTTTGCCGGTCTGCTCGGTTTCGTCAGCCTGTTGCCGCTTGTGCGGGTCCAGGAGAGCGCCAACAGAAAGCTGCACCGCACGCCGCTCAGACTGCGGGAACTGCCCCGTCCGCTGAAACACTTCATGCTGATCGCCTTTACCTATGCCTTGGGCAATTTCAGCTACATGTTCTTCATCCTGCGTGCCGAGAGCACCTTTGATGCACGCCTCGCCGTGGCACTACCGCTGTTACTCTACGCCCTCTACCAGCTCTCCTATACCCTGTTCGCCATTCCGGCCGGCCTGCTCTCCGATCGCATCGGCCGACGCCGGGTGCTGCTGATCGGCTACGGGCTCTTTACCCTGCTCTGTCTCGGCTTTCTCTTCGGCAGCAGCCTGTCGTGGCTGCTGGTGCTGTTCCTGCTCTACGGGATCAACTTCGCCTTCGTCAACGCCACCGAGCGCGCGTTGGTCGCCGATCTGGTCAGCGGCGATGAGCGCGGTACCGCACTGGGGACCTTCCACATGACGGTCAGCCTGGCGGCCCTGCCGGCAGGGCTGCTCGCCGGCCTGCTGTGGGATGCCGAACCACTCTATACCTTTATCGCCGGCGCCCTGCTCTCCGCTGTCGCGCTGCTCCTGCTCGCGACAATGCCTGCCTATGAAAAGGAGGAGACGTCTGTTTAGGGGCGCTAGTGTAGTGTTTCATACTGATTGGCGCTTTCAGAGGCCCGCAAATGCCCCAAGACAAGGCGCAGCCCGCAGGGAATGGCCCGTCCTTTTCAAGGGCT
>JAPHTQ010000068.1 GCA_026196275.1 Gammaproteobacteria bacterium | reverse complement strand
TTCCTGGCGGGCTTTGCGGCTTGGCGAGAGTATTGGGTAGGGAGCAAATGCAAACAGGGGCGAGTAATTACGGGCTCCTAAAAAATCACTCCTTTGCGTTAACGGGTTTTTAGAGGATGCAGGTAGCCGGGATTTGCGGCGGCACGCCGCCTCAACTAAACTGGCTGTATTGATTGAGGCGATTACCATGCATACAGAACTATCCCCTATTGTTTCAGAGTTTGACACCGCAGAGCAGGAGAGCCGTTATCTGCTTTGGTTGCGCGGCAAAGTCGAGAGCAGCCTTGCGGACCCGTCACCCTGCCGCACACACGATGAGGTAATGGCCGAGGCAGCGGCTGTTATTGTTGAGATTGTGAATGTGGTTCACGCCCGGCGAGAGTTTCCCTGATCGCCCAAAGTTCACCTCTTTGCGCCCTTTGCGCCTCGACAACATATTCCCGAGATTGTCTACCACCACCATCCCTGGCCGGTGGGAGTGGTCGTCCCGGCCGCGATTGTTCCATCCATCGCGGCGGGGACCGCCGCTCCCACGGGGTGTGTCGGCCCGGCAGACGCAAAAAGGCCCGCCGATGGCGGGCCTCTCTTCCCACGCCGAGGCGTGGACTCCAGTTGTACCGCGAATTAACGCTTGGAGTATTGCGGACGCTTGCGTGCTTTGTGCAGGCCGATCTTCTTGCGCTCCACCTCGCGGGCGTCGCGGGTGAGGAAGCCGCCCTGGCGCATGGTGCTGCGCAGTGTCTCGTCGTGGTCAACCAACGCGCGGGCGATGGCGTGGCGAATGGCGCCGGCCTGGCCGTTGTTGCCGCCGCCCTTGACGGTGATGTTGACGTCGAACTTCTCCAGCGCCTCGGCCGCCTCAAGCGGCTGGCGTACCACCATGCGGGAGGTTTCGCGACCGAAGTAGTTTTCGATGCTGCGCTTGTTGATGGTGATCTGGCCCTTGCCCGGAACGAGGAACACGCGCGCGGAGGAGCTCTTGCGGCGGCCGGTGCAAATTGTGTTTTTCTCTGCCATGGTTCTGTCCGTACCCTATCTGTTTAGATTTCCAGCGGCTTGGGCTGCTGCGCGGTGTGGTTGTGCTCCGAGCCGGCGTAGACCTTCAGCTTGCGGAACATGGCGCGGCCCAACGGATTTTTGGGCAGCATGCCCTTGACCGCGATCTGGATCACCTGGGGCGCGTCCTTGTCGATCAACTTCTCGAAGTTGATCGATTTCATGCCGCCCGGGAATCCGCTGTGCTTGTAGTACATCTTGTCGCTGGCCTTGCGGCCGGAGACGCGCACCTTCTCGGCGTTGATGACCACGATGTAGTCACCGGTGTCGACGTGCGGGGTGTACTCCGCCTTGTGCTTGCCGCGCAGACGGTGGGCGATCTCGGAGGCCAGGCGCCCCAGCGTCTTGTCGGTAGCGTCTACCACAAACCAGTCGCGTTTGACGGTTTCGGGGGTAGCGCTGAATGTCTTGGTCCCAATCATCTTCTAAAACACTCCAGGTCGAGTGGGGTATCTCGTGAAAAGAGGCGGAATAATACAGAATGGCTGGGCAAGATACAAGGGTTTGATCACCCTGGATTGCCGCCATTGGCCTTTTCACTATAGCAAAAATAAAAAAGGCGCGGCTAAAGGGGGGAATGCCGCGCCCGAAAGATCCACCAAAGGAGGATGGAGGAGCCTGTCATACGTCAGCGGCTTGGCCGGTGACGAATCAGATGTTGCTAATATAGCAAAATTCTAAATCATGTCAACACCGTGACAATAATTTTTTAGCGGGACCTACTTAAACAGGCGCCGCTCAATCAGGCGGCCCGCCAGCAGCAGCGCCGCCACGGCGTAGGCCAGCAGTACTGCCAGGTGCAGCGGTACGTTGCTGAGCGGCTGGCCGGTCATCATCGGGCGCACCAGTTCGATGGCGTGGGTGAGCGGCAGCAGGGCGGCGGCCTGCTGGACCAGCGGCGGCATGCCCTCGATGGGGAAGAAGACGCCGCTGAACAGCAGCATCGGGGTGAGCAGCAGGGTGAAGTAGTAGAGAAAGAAGTCGTAGCTGCGCGAGACGGCGGTGACCACCAGCGCCATGGCGGCGAAGGTGAGGCCGGTGAGCAGCGCCACCGGCAGCACCCCGATCACCTGCCAGCCGTGCACCGCGCCGAGAAAGCCGGCGACGATGAGGATAAAGATCGCGCTGAGCACGCTCTTGCTCGCCGCCCACAGCGCCTCGCCGAGCAGGATGTCGCGCACCGCCAGCGGAGTGTAGAGCATGGCGGTCCAGGTCTCCTGCACCGCCATGCGGGTGTAGGCCGAGTAGATCCCCTCGAAGCTGGCGGTGTTCATCATGCTGGCGCAGACGAAGCCGGAGGCGAGGAAGGTGATGTAGTCCATCCCCTCCACCTCGCCGACGAAGGCACCGAGGCCGAAGCCGAGTGCCACCAGGTAGAGCAGCGGTTCGCCGATGTTGCCCAGCAGCGCCGGTCCGGCCAGCCTGCGCCAGACGCGTGCGTTGCGTTGCCACACCGCGACCCAGCGCATGGCCAGTATGGCTTTGAGCAGCGCCGTCATTCGCGCAGCTCCCGACCGGTGAGCTTGAGAAAGACATCCTCCAGGTTGGCGGCGCGGCTGAGGTACATCAGGTCGTCATGCTCGCACAGGTCATCGACCAGCGCGCGCTCGTTCTCGGTATAGCAGAAGAGTGTCTCCCCCACCTGCTCGCTGCGCACCACACCGGGTTTGTCGCCCTCGGCCAGCCAGCGGGCCAGTCCCGGACCGTGTACCTCGACCACGTGGGATTCGATATGGCGGCGGATCAGCCCGTCGGGGGAGTCGATATCGAGGATACGGCCGTTGTCCATGATCGCCAGCCGGTCACAGAGGCGCTGCGCCTCATCCATATAGTGGGTGGTGAGGATCAGGGTGCGCCCCTGGCTCAGCAGGGCGCGCAGCCGCTGCCAGATCAGCTGGCGCGCCTGGGGATCGAGGCCGGTGGTCGGCTCGTCGAGGATCACCAGCTGCGGGTCGTTGACCAGCGCGCGGGCCATGGTCAGGCGGCGCTTCATGCCGCCGGAGAGGGCGTCGATGCGCGCATCCGCCTTGTGCTGCAGCGAGGCGAAGTCGAGCAGTCGCCCGATGCGTGAGCCCAGTTCGGCGCGCGAGATGCCGAAGTAGCTGGCGTAGGTGCGCAGGTTCTCCACCACGGTGAAATCGGGGTCGAGGCTGTCCTGCTGCGGCACCACCCCCATCTGCTGGCGCATCTGCCGGGCCTGCTGCGGCACGGGGTAGCCCAGCACCTTGATCTCGCCGCCGTCGGGCGGGGTCATGCCCATCAGCATGCGCAGAACGGTGGTCTTGCCGGCCCCGTTGGGGCCGAGCAGGCCGAAGCACTCGCCCGCACGCACCTCCAGATCGACGGCATCGACCACCGTCTGCCCGCCGTAGCGTTTGCACAGCCCGCTGACAGTGACCACCGGCCCGGCGCTGTTCATGCGGTGCTCCGATCGGGCGCGGCATCGGCCCACAGCGTGGTGACCGCCTCGCGGATGCGGTTGAGGCGGCCGTGGAAGAAGTGGTCCGCATCGGCCATCCAGCGCAGCAGCGGGCGGTGCTCGCGCCCCTGCAGCCAGTGCGAGACGGCGGCCGGGGCGATCACCTCGTCCTGCCCGCCCTGGATCACCATCCAGGGGATGGTGACCTCGGGCAGGGCGGAGAAGTCGAACAGGGTCACCGGTGGCGCCACCAGCAGCAGGCGCTCGGCAGCGACGCGCTGGTGGCCACGCAGCGCCACGTAGGCGCCGAAGGAGAAGCCGGCCAGCCACAACGGTGCCTCGGGATAGCGGCGGCGGAAGTAGTCGACCACGGCGGCCAGATCCTCGGTCTCCCCCACCCCGCGGTCGTAGCGCCCGCTGCTCTTCTCCACGCCGCGGAAGTTGAAGGTGACGGTGCGCAGACCCATGCTGTTGAAGGCCTCGGCGAGGATGTGCACCACCTTGTTGCGCATGCTGCCGCCGTAGAGCGGGTGCGGGTGGCAGATCACCGCAATGGGATTGCTCTCGGCGTAGCAGTCGGGGCAGGAGGTGAGCACTTCGAGCTCACCGGCGGGGCCGGGGATCAGCAGCTCCTCGCCGATGCACAGGTCCTCCTCCATCCCGTCGTAGAGATGGCGCGCTTGCAGTTCCGAGTAGTAGATATCGTCTGATGACATAGATTGAATTGCTCACCACAGAGACACTGGGGTTTTATGTTGATGGGCACGCAGGCTTGCCCATCCTACGGTCAACTCCGGGTAGGATGGGCAAAGGAGCGCAGCGACGTGCCCATCGGCTTCGCTTTTGATGGGCACGCAAGCTTCGCCTGCATGGCAAGGATTGTTCCTACAATCCTTTTGCATTTCCTCCATCCATGGAGGTCAGATGCAGGCGAGGGGCGTGAGCAGGACGCGGAAGCCTTGCCCATCCTACATTCTGAGCCGCTCGACCACCCGGCCGTTGAGCAGGTGCTCATCGATGATTTCGTCGATATCGTCCCGATCGACATAGGTGTACCAGGTCTCTTCGGGGTAGACCACGATCACCGGCCCCTCGGCGCAGCGGTTGAGGCAGCCGGCGTTGTTGATGCGCACGTTGCCCGGCTCGTGGATGCCCAGCTGTTTGCAGCGCTGCTTGGCGTAGTCGCGCATGGCGCTGGCGCCGTGGTCCTGACAGCAGCGGCCGCCATCCTCGCGCTGGTTGGTGCAGAAAAAGAGGTGGTAGCGGTAGTAAGACATAGGCGAACGGTTATCTATTTAGTGGCTTTGGGCTAGAATGGGGCTTTACCACCACAAAATCCAGTCACCCCTCACCATCGCCGATCGATTCCGCCTTGTCCGATACCGACACCATCCTTGAACTGGCCGACCGCTGCGTGATGTGCGGGCTGTGCCTGCCCCACTGCCCCACCTATCGCCTGCTGCGCAACGAGGCCGACTCGCCGCGCGGGCGCATCGCGCTGATGCAGGCGCTGGCCGGTGGCAAGCTCGCGGCGAGCGAGTCGCTGCGGCAGCATCTGGATCAGTGCCTCGCCTGCCGCGCCTGTGAACGGATGTGCCCCTCGAAGGTGGAGTACGGCAGACTGCTCGATATCAGCCGCGCCGGCTTGCAGCGCCCGCCGGTCAAGCCGCTCAAGGCGCTGCTGGAGGCGGTGGCCGACGGGCAGAAACTCAAACGCGACGCCACCGCCCTGCGCACCTATCAGCGCAGCGGACTGCAGTGGCTGGCGCGGCGCAGCGGCCTGTTGAGGGGGCTTGAGCTGGGGGCGCTGGAGGCGCAGCTGCCGGCGATCCCCGATGCGGTCTCCCTGGAGCGCCACTACCCGCCCGGTGTGGCGAGTCGCGGCGAGGTGGGACTGTTTGTCGGCTGCATCGGCAGCATCATGGAGGGGGCGCTGCATCTTGCCACCATCCGGCTGCTCAATGCCCTCGGTTACGGTGTGCATGTCCCCGCGCAGCAGGGCTGCTGCGGCGCACTGCATCATCACAACGGGGAGACCGACTGTGCCCGCGGGCTGGCCCAGGCGAACATCAACGCCTTCGCCGGGCTGTCGCTCGATGCGGTGATCAGCACCGCCAGCGGTTGTGCCGCGCAGCTGATCGAATACGACATGCTCTATGGCGAGGCGCTGCCGGCACCGTTGTATGAGGTGTGCGATTTTTTGCAGCGGCACTGGCCCGAGGAGGGTCCAACGCTACAGCCGCAACCCCTGCGCGTTGCCCTGCACCTGCCCTGCACCCAGCGCAATGTGCTGCGCCGTCCCGATGCGGCAGAGCAGCTGCTGCGCCGCATCCCGGAGCTGGAGCTGGAGCCGCTGGCGGGCAATGAGCTGTGTTGCGGGGCCGCCGGCAGCTACATGCTGAGCGAACCGGCGCTGGCGGCACGGTTGCGCCAGCCAAAACTGGAGGCGGTCAAGGCGCAACAGCCGGCGCTTCTGCTGAGCAACAACACCGGCTGCGCCATGCACCTGGCCGGCGGATTGAAGGAGCAGGGGATCGAGCTTGAGGTGGTGCATCCGGTGCTGCTGCTGGCCAAAAGCCTGTAGCAGCCGGCTGCCGCGGGCGAACCGCCGAACATTCGCCCAGGGGACTGGGCTCCTACCGACCCCGCTCCGAATTTTTTATCTTTACCGCAGAGACGCGGAGGCGCGGAGGGGTGGCTTACTCTGACCCCATTGGATGGACCCCATTGGATGCTTGTTGGATACTGTTGCTGTCACTTCATGCGCAGGCGGCGCTGCGTTCTCTTGGGTGACTTCCTGCAGTCGAGCACAGCATAAACCTGAACCCGATTTTTTGTCATACGGTAGTAAACAGCATAGGGGAAGCGCCGAGAAAGCATACGATGATAGCCGTTTGTTTCTGCATGAATACCGGCGTACAGAAGCAGCGAGTCTATTTCTGAAAAAAGCGTATCCAGAAAATAGTGGCCGAGTGACGGGGTCTGTTTTTCGTAAAAGTGGTATGCCTCCAGCAGATCCTTTTCCGCTTCATCCAGAAGCTCTATTCTCAACGTGTTTCCTCCCTCAGCCGCTCCTTGACTTCACCCCACTCACTGAATTTGGCCTGGCCATTTTTCACTTGCTGCTCCCTTTCAGAGAGCGTCGAGACATGCCAGTCCGGGATCGGAACATCAGCCGGGTCTTTGCTCAGATCGGCCCAAAGCGCCTCCATCAATTTGAGCTTTTCTGCCGTATCCATCTTTTCAAGTTGGAGTATATGACTCATATCCGCTACCTCCACATTAGATATTTCATAGTTTCATGCAGCATAGGGAAGGAATCAAGTATCGGGGGGCGCACCTCCAGCCTCTTTGCGCGGCATTTGGCAAGTTCGCTGTCGCTGGTCAATAATAGCGTTATCTTCAGCCAACCCGGGCAAACGATTCATCATGCGTAACTACTCACCTCTCGACAGACTGTTTATCAATCTGGATACGGCGCTGCGCACGGTGGCGGGGCAGCCGAAGATCACCGAGCGCCCCAACCCCGCGGAGGGGATGGCGGAGGCGCCGCTGAGCGACAGTGAGCGGGATCTGTCGGGGCGGCTGATGCGCATCAACCACGCCGGCGAGGTCTCGGCGCAGGGACTCTATCAGGGTCAGGCGCTGGCGGCCCGGCTGCCGGAGGTGCGCGAGAAGATGGAGCGCGCCGCGCTGGAGGAGAACGACCACCTGGCCTGGTGCGAGCACCGCGCGAAGGAGCTGGGCACCCATATCAGTTACCTCAACCCGCTGTGGTACGGCGGTTCGGTGGCGATCGGCGCGCTGGCGGGAGCCATCGGCGACAGGTGGAGCCTGGGCTTTGTGGTGGAGACCGAGCAGCAGGTCTGCCGCCACCTGGAGGAGCACCTGGCCAGGCTCTCACCGGAGGACAAGAAGACCCGCGCCCTGCTCAAGCAGATGCATGAGGACGAGGCACGCCATGCCGACTTGGCCCGGGCGGCCGGCGGCGCCCCCCTCCCCGCACCGCTCAAGACGCTGATGCAGCTGGTCTCGAAGGTGATGACCCGGACCACCTATTGGGTGTAAGTTCCAGGTTCCAAGTTTCGAGTTGGAACGTATCTACTTGTCCCTGTTTGCATTTCTTATGGCGTGCACACAGCACGCCCTATGCCCTTACCCAATACTCTCGCCAAGCCGCCAAACGCGCCAAGAATGGGCCTGTTTTTCTTTGCGCGTTTGGCGGCTTGGCGAGAGGCCAATGGGGTTTTCCCGGTTCGCGGCCCATGGCCGGGAACAGAAAGCTGCGTCAAGGGGGCGAGCAGTTACCTTGAAACTTGCAACTTGCAACTTGAAACTTATACCTGCCCTTACCGCGGCATCTTGTTGATGTTCCGGCCGAAGAAGATCTCCAGCATCTCCCGCTCCAGGCGGCGGTGGATCTTTTTCTGCTCCTTGGGGTCGAGGTCGGTCGCGTCGACACCGAACAGGTAGGTATCGAGGTCGAACTCCTTGAGCATCATCTTGGTGTGGAAGATGTTTTCCTGGAAGACGTTGACGTCGAACATCTGGTAACGCTCAACGGTATCCTTGGCCAGGTAGTTCTGGATCGAGTTGATCTTGTGGTCGATGAAGTGCTTCTTGCCTCGCACGTCGCGGGTGAAGCCGCGCACGCGGTAGTCCATGGTGACGATATCCGACTCGAAGCTGTGGATCAGGTAGTTCAGCGCCTTGAGCGGCGAGATGCGGCCACAGGTGGAGACGTCGATATCGGCACGGAAAGTGGAGATACCGTTATCCGGATGGCTCTCCGGATAGGTGTGTACCGTCAGGTGGCTTTTGTCCAGGTGACCGACCACCGCCTCGGGCAGTGGCCCCGGCGCCTCGCTATTTGAAAGCTGCTCGGCCACCACCGGCTCCTCGGCGATGAGGATGGTGACGCTGGCCCCCTGCGGCTCGTAGTCCTCGCGGGCGATGTTGAGGATGTTGGCGCCGATAATGTCGGAGACATCGGTAAGAATGTTGGTCAGGCGCTCGGCGTTATAGGCCTCATCGATATACTCGATGTACTCCTGCTGCTGCGCCTCGCTCTGCGTATAGCAGATGTCGTAGATATTGAAGCTCAGGGTCTTGGTGAGGTTGTTAAAACCGTGCAGCTTCAGTTTCTTGGATGTTACCACTAGAGAATCTCTCCGGGATCATAAATGGGGCCGGTCATGCCGGCGCGGGCATTATCCGCCATTTTTGGTCAAAGGGGATGAAAAATTATCGGTGACGAAGAGGGCCACATGGCGCATACCGGCTGTCGCTTTGGCTCGCTCGACACTCATTCGGCGATGATCTCATAGTCGTGAGTAATCTCAACCCCCGCATTGCCCAGCATGATGGAGGCGGAGCAGTACTTCTGCGCTGACAACTCCACCGCCTTTTTTACCTTCGCCTCCTTTAGCGCCTGGCCACGAACGATGAAGTGAACATGGATTTTGGTGAAAACCTTGGGCTCACTTTCGGCGCGTTCCGCACTGAGCTCGGCCACACAGTCACTGACCGCCTCGCGCGATTTTTTCAGGATGTGCACCACATCGAAGGCGGTGCACCCGCCCATGCCGAGCAGCATCATCTCCATCGGGCGCACGCCAAGATTACGCCCGCCCATATCCGGCGGACCGTCCATCACCACGGCATGGCCGCTGCCCGCCTCGCCTACAAAGGTTGCGCCTTCCACCCATTTGATTCGTGCTTTCATCAATCCTCACCTTAACAGTTACTGCCAACTCTATCACCAAAGCCATTGATTTTGCTTGCGATACGGCTATGTGGCTGGTATATGTATGAGCCTGTTCATTTCTCGCCAAACAGGAAACGGCACAATGGCAATAGCACTCAACAAGCTAAGCCCCGCGGTAGAGCGCTTTCTGGAGCACTGCCACCGCCGCCGCTATCCGGCCAAGAGCACCATCATCTGTGCCGGCGATACGCCGGATGTACTCTATTACATTATCAAGGGTTCGGTCACGGTCCTTATTGAAGATGATGATGGCCACGAGATCGTCCTCGCCTACCTGAACAACGGTGATTTTTTCGGCGAGATGGGGCTGTTTGACGAGACCCAGGGGCGCAGCGCCTGGGTACGTGCACGTGGTGAGTGTGAGGTGGCCGAGATCAGCTACAGCCGTTTCCGCCAGCTGGGGGAGAAGGACCCGGAGATCCTCTTCCACCTGGCTTCACAGATGGCGATGCGCCTGCGCAAGACCAGCCGCAAGGTCAGTGATCTGGCGTTCGTTGATGTCACCGGGCGGATCGCCCGCACCCTTCTCGACCTGGCCAACAGCCCCGATGCCATCACCCACCCGGACGGGATGCAGATCAAGATCACCCGCCAGGAGCTGGGCCGCATCGTCGGCTGCTCCCGCGAGATGGCCGGTCGCGTGCTCAAGACGCTGGAGGAGCAGGATCTGATCAGTGCCAAGGGCAAGACCATCGTTATCTACGGCACCCGCTAGGCTAACTTTAGAAACTTACTGTGGGAGCGGTCGTCCCGGCCGCGATAATAGCGAATCGCGACGGGGACCGTCGCTCCCACAGTAATGATGATTCGCGGCTGGAAGCCGCTCCTACATAGCAAACAATTCCGCCAGTTTCTCCCCCGGCTCCTCGGCCCGCATGAAGGCCTCGCCGACGAGGAAGGTGTTGACGCCGTTACGACGCATCAGCGCGACATCCTCGGGGGTGTGGATCCCGCTTTCGGTGACCACGATGTGCCCCTCGGGGATCTGCGCCAGCAGCTCCAGGGTCGTGTTCAGTGACGTCTCGAAGGTGCGCAGGTTGCGGTTGTTGATCCCGACCAGCGGCAGGTTGAGCGGCAGGGTACGCTGCAGCTCTTCCGCATCGTGCACCTCGACCAGTACATCCATCCCCAGCTCCACCGCCAGCGAACCCAGTTCCTGCATTTGCGTATCGCTCAGACAGGCGGCGATGAGCAGGATAGCGTCGGCGCCGATCACCCGTGCCTCGACCACCTGGTAGGGGTCGATGATGAACTCCTTGCGCAACACCGGCAGGGAGCAGGCCGCGCGCGCCTGCTGCAGGTAGTCATCGCTGCCCTGGAAGAAGTCGATGTCGGTCAATACGGAGAGGCAGGCCGCGCCGCCTCTCTCATAGCTGCGGGCGATCTCGGCGGGAACAAAATCCTCGCGAATCACCCCCTGGCTCGGTGAGGCTCTCTTCACCTCGGCGATCACCGCCGGTTGATCCGCTGCGAGCTTCGCCCGGATCGCCGCAACAAAGCCACGCGGTGGCGGTGCCCTCTTCAGCAGATCCTCCAGCTCGTTGATCGTCAGCCGCTGTTGGCGTTCGGCGATCTCCTCACGCTTGCGCCGGAGGATCTTCTTCAAAATATCGGGGGTATCACTCATCGATTGTCATCACTGTATTAAAACCAAAAACCTTTCACCGCAGAGGCGCAAAGTTTTTAATGCGCAGACTAGTCAAGAGAGCAAGAAAAACGTTCCCATCAACAGTGAAACCCGAAGGATGATGGGTGCGATTCGATTTTACCTTTGCGCCTTTGCGCCTTTGCGTCTTTGCGGTGAGTGCCTTTAGAAGCTGTTGGAAAAACTGATCAGGGCCTTGAGCTTGCCCGCAGCCTCGCCGCTGTCGATCACCTCGGCGGCGCGCTTGACCCCGGCGGCCAGACTGTCGGCCAGATCGGCGGCGTAGATCGCTGCGCCGGCGTTGAGCAGCACGATATCCCGCGCCGGACCGGCATCGCCGACCAGCACACTTTTTACCACCTCGAGAGACTGGGCCGCATCGTCTACCGCCAGGGCCGAGATATCGGTCCGCTGCAGGCCGAAGTCCTCGGGCTGCACGGTGTAGGTGTCGATGCTGCCGTTTTTCAGTTCGGCCATATGGGTCGGCGCGCCGATGCTGATCTCATCCATGCCGTCCTCGGAGTGCACCACCAGAACATGATTGCTGCCGAGTTTTTGCAGCACCTCGGCCAACGGCTCCACCAGCGCTTCGCTGAACACGCCCAGCAACTGATTAGGGGCACCGGCAGGGTTGGTCAGCGGGCCCAAAATGTTAAAGATGGTGCGTACTCCCATCTCCTTGCGCGGGCCGATGGCGTATTTCATCGCACTGTGGTGCATCGGGGCGAACATGAAGCCCACGCCCACCTGCTCGATGCACTGTGCCACCTGCTCGGGATTGAGTTCCAACTTCACGCCCGCCGCCTCCAGCAGGTCCGCCGCGCCGGATTTGGATGAGACGGAGCGGTTACCGTGCTTGGCCACAGTGCCACCGGCGGCGGCGACGACAAAGGTGCTGGCGGTGGAGATGTTGAAGGTATTGGAGCCGTCACCGCCGGTGCCGACGATATCGACGACATGATCGCCCGATACCTTTACCCCCGAGGCCAGCTCACGCATCACCTGCGCGGCGGCGGCGATCTCGTCCACCGTCTCGCCTTTCATGCGCAGGGCGATGAGAAAACCGCCGATCTGCGCATCGCTCGCTTCGCCGGTCATGATGATGCGCATCACCTGCTGCATCTGCTCGCTGGAAAGGTTCTCTCCTTCGGTGACCTTCCGAATCGCCGCCTGCATATCCATAATTATCTACCGTCTTATTTATATATAAATTGCACCACAGAGACACAGAGGGCACGGAGTACTCAATTGCAGCATACAAAACAGGTACAAAAAGGTAACCGTTTAAGCTGAGTTCCTCATACGCCCACTAACAGAAATATCACCACCTCTGTGTACTCTGTGTCTCTGTGGTAAATATTCAGATGCACCGATTTTGTCGTCCCCACCACCGGCGGTCAAGGCGAATCGCTGCGTTCACAGCCGCCGTGCTGGTGCTTGAGCCACTGCCAGAGCAATAGTCCGGCGATATTCAGCCCCAGCATCGTCAACGCCAAAGTCGGCACCGAGACCGCTACCAGCGGCACCACTGCACCCACCACCAGCGAGGCAAAGGCCATCTGGGTAAAGCTCTGCATCGCCGAGGCCATGCCGCGGTTCTTCGGGAAACAGTCGAGCGCCATCAGGTTAAGGTTGGGCATGGTAAGCGCCATGCCCAGGACATAGAGCGCCGGTGGTGCGACGACATTCAACGTGGCGGGCTCCAGCAGGAAACCCTGCAGCACATTCAGCAGCGCCGCCACAAACATCAGGGAAAAGCCCACAGTCACCGTGCGCGCCGGCGAGAGCCTGCCGGCCAGCAGACCGGAGAGCTGCGAACCGATCACAATCGCCGCCACGCTGGGAACAAACAGTACCCAGAAATCGTTCACCCCAAGACCGAGAAAATCGTAGATAACCGTCGGCGCCCCGGCCACGTACAAAAAGAAGCCGCTGAACATCAGTGCGAAACAGAACACCAGTGCCATAAACTTGCCGCTGCGAAAGGCCTTGGCGTAAGCACGGCTCACCGCAACCGGGTGAATGCTGTGGCGTCTCTCCCTCTCCAGCGTCTCCACGGTGCCCAGCCCGGTCATCGTCACCAGCAGACCCGCCCATAGAGCCAGGAAAACGAACACCGACCGCCAGCCGAAGATATCGTGCAACCAGCCGCCCACCAGCGGCGCCATCGCCGGGGCGATACCGAACAGCAGCATCACCCGCGCCATCACCCGCTGCGCCGCCGCCCCGTGATAGACATCGCGGATCATCGCCCGCCCTACCACCAGGCCGGCGCTGGCTGACAAGCCCTGCCCGATACGCAACAGGATCAACTGCTCGATACTCTGCGCATAGGCGCAACCGATGGAGGTAAGGGTGTAGATCGCCAGCGCCAGCATGATCACGCGGCGACGGCCGAAGCTGTCCGAAAGCGGACCGTAGATAAGCGTCGAGACGGCGAAGGCGAGCAGGTAGAGACTCAGCGTCTGCTGCATCTCCGCATAGCTGGCCGAAAACTCCGCCGCGATATCGGGAAACGACGGCAGATAGGTATCGATGGTAAACGGCGCCAGCATCGCCAGCGCCGCGACCACCAACGACAGGGGCAGGCCTTTCGCCGGTGTTTGCGTGTTTGGTGTCAATGAAGTTCCTGTAAAAAAAATTAAAGCGCAAAGATCGCAAAGTGATGGAAGGCATCATCGGACAATATGGTGCAGATCGGATTAATGGCGTGTACCCCGACATCTCGCCATTGCGCTCGTGGGAGCGACCGTCCCGGTCGCGATGAAATCCTCATGCCCCTAATCGCGGCCCGGAGGACCGCCCCCACGCAGCAATCGCATCGCCTGGGGGCGGTCACCTCTGAGTTAAAGGATCAGCGCTTGCCGCCCTGCATCGCCAGAAAGTTGGCCAGCTGCTGATGGCCGTGCTCGCTGAGGATCGATTCCGGGTGGTACTGCACCCCCTCGATCTGGAACTCGCGGTGGCGCACGCCCATGATCTCATCCATAGAGCCATCCTCATTCTGCGTCCAGGCGGTCACCTCCAGGCAGTCAGGCAGACTCGCCTGCTCGATCACCAGCGAGTGGTAGCGGGTCGCCTCGAACGGATTGACCAACCCCTTAAACACCCCGACATTGCTGTGATACACCATCGAGGTCTTGCCGTGCATGATCTGCCTGGCGTGAATGATCTTCCCGCCGAAGGCCTGGCCGATGGCCTGATGGCCCAGGCAGACCCCGAGGATCGGCAGCCTGCCGGCAAAGTGCTTGATCACCTCGATGGAGATCCCCGCCTCGGTCGGCGTGCATGGGCCGGGGGAGATCACCAGATGTTCGGGACTCAGCGCCTCGATCTCCGCGACACTCACCTGGTCGTTGCGAAAGACCTTCACCTGCGCACCCAGCTCCCCGAAATACTGCACCAGGTTGTAGGTAAAGGAGTCATAATTGTCGATCATTACTAACATGATTTAATCCCTCTCACCGCAAAGGCGCAGAGTACGCAAAGTAAAATCCACAAGAGCATATGAAGTGGTCAAATCCACCGCTATCTCCAAAGAGTGCAGTGCGTAGGATGGGCAAAGCGCAGCGTGCCCATCGAACCGAAGCAGATGGGCACGTCGCTCTCGCTCCTTTGCCCATCCTACGTACTCTTTGCGTCCTCTGCGCCTCTGCGACCTTTGCGTTTAATCCTGTTTAACGATGTTGCTTGTTGTCCAACCCGGCGGCGGCGATGGCGGCGGCGCGGAAGACGGCGCGCCCCTTGTTCATGGTCTCTTCCCACTCCTTGCGCGGGATGGAATCGTAGACGATACCGGCGCCGGCCTGGATGTGCAGGGTCTTTTGCTTGATCACCGCGGTGCGGATGGCGATGGCGGTGTCCATGTTGCCGTGCCAGCCAAGATAGCCCACGGCGCCGGCGTAGACGCCTCGCTTGACCGGTTCGAGTTCGTCGATAATCTCCATGGCGCGGATCTTTGGCGCACCGGAGACGGTGCCGGCGGGGAAGGTGGCGCGCAGGGCGTCCATCGCACTCATGCCCTCCTTTAGCCTTCCCTCGACGTTGGAGACGATGTGCATTACGTGTGAGTAACGTTCGATCACCATCCTGTCGGTCAACTCGACGCTGCCGGTCTCGGCAATGCGGCCGACGTCGTTGCGCCCCAGGTCGATGAGCATCAGGTGCTCAGCCAGCTCCTTGGGATCGGCCAGCAGGTCGGCTTCCAACGCCCGGTCCTCGGCATCGTCCCTGCCGCGCGGTCGGGTGCCGGCGATGGGGCGCACGGTCACCTTGCCCTCTTCGTAGCGCACCAGGATCTCCGGTGAGGAGCCCGCCACATGGAATTCGTCCAGGTTGAGAAAGAACATGTAGGGCGAGGGGTTGAGGGTACGCAGCGCCCGGTAGAGATCCAGCGGCGGCGCGGCGAAGGGGAGCGACATGCGCTGCGAGAGCACCACCTGCATGACATCACCGTCGGTGATGTACTCGCGTGCCTTCTCCACCGCCGCCTCGAACCCCTCCTGGGTGAAACCGGAGATGAAATCCTCCTCGTTCACCTCGGCGGGCGCGGTGTATTCGGGGCGGCGGATCGGCTGGTCCAGCAGCTGCACCAGCTGACGCAGGCGGGTCTCGCCCTTCTCCAGCGCCGCCGGTTCCGCCGGGTCGACGTGCACCACGACGAAGAGCTTGCCACTGAGGTTGTCGAACACGACCACCTCGTCGGAGAGCATCAGCAGGATATCGGGACTATCCAGCTGGTCGGGGTTGGGACAGTCGGCCAGCCGCGGTTCGATGTAGCGCACGGTATCGTAACCGAAGTAGCCCACCAGACCGCCGGTGAACTTCGGCAGCCCCTCCACATCCGGCACCCTGTAGCGCGCCTGAAATGCCTCGATGAAGGCGAGCGGATCGGCGACCTCCGCCTGCTCCACTACCTCGTGGTGGCTGGTCACTGTCACCTGATGGCCGCGTACGCTGAGCAGGATGCGCGCCGGCAGGCCGATAATGGAGTAGCGGCCCCACTTCTCGCCCCCCTGTACCGATTCGAACAGGTAGGTATAGGGCGCATCGGCCAGCTTGAGGTAGGTACTTAAGGGGGTATCGAGGTCGGCCAGCACCTCGCGCATCAACGGAATGCGGTTATAGCCTTCAGCGGCCAGGGCCTGGAACTGTTCGGGAGTCATGAAACATCATCCATCGGTTGAACAAAACGGAAAAAAGACGAGCACACGTGAAGCAGCCTCAGCTGCGCCATCGCATGTCTAGTTGCTTTCTCTCCATTTCATTCATCCCGATAGTGATTTTGTATTCAATTTACCACGAATATATGAATGTTCACCACAGAGACACGGAGGACACAGAGAAAAGTCGACTGCTGTGAACTACCGGTTGACGGTCAGGCCCACGGTGCTGACAGGACTTCGCAATTCGCATCCTCCGTGTGCTCTGTGTCTCTGTGTCTCTGTGGTGAGACATCAATTCAGGCAGCACTCTCCAGTACGGAGGGCAGTTCGGCCATGGAGTCGATCACCGAGTCGGGGTTGGCGTCGCGGATATCGATGCCGTGGTTGTAGCCGTAGCTCATACAGATGATCTGGAAACCGGCGGCGCGCGCCGCTTTCACATCGCTCATCGAGTCGCCCAGCATCAGCGCGTGCTCCGGTTTGACGTCGAAGAACTCCGCTGCGTGCAGCAGTGGCAGGGGATGTGGCTTCTTCTCCGCCAGGGTGTCGCCGCTGACGACGATGCCGAAGCGGTCGTAGATCCCCAGATCCTTCAGCAACGGCACGGTGAACTGCTCCGCCTTGTTGGTCACACAGCCGAGTTTGTAGCCGGCCGACTGCAGGTAGTCCAACCCCTCAACCACACCCGGATAGAGCTTTGATCGCCTGGAGGTGTTCTCGGCATAGAGTTCAAGAAAGATCGGGTAGGCCTTGTCGAACAGCGCATCATCCGGCTCACCGTCGAGGCTGTCGGTCAGGGCGCGGCGCACCAGACGCTCCACTCCGTTACCCACCCAGGTGCGCACCCTGGCCTCGCCGCGCAGCGGCATATCCAGGGCCTTCATCATCTCATCGACGCAGAAGTGCAGGTCCGGCACGCTGTCCACCAGTGTCCCATCCACGTCGATGAGGATCATTTCGGGTTTTCTCAACATAAATAAAATCTCAACGCTAAGAGCGCAAAGTTCGCAGAGCCCGCAAAGATTTTATCTTTCCACATCTCTGCGAACTCTGCGCCTCTGCGATCTCTGCGTTTTAAGCTTTTACCTTGGCCAACTCGGCGCGCATTTCGGCGATGATGGTGTCGTAGTGGTTCGGGTCGTTGTCGTTGCGCTTGCCGAAGACGGCAGAGCCTGCGACAAAGGTGTCGATACCCGCTTCGGCCACTTCCTTGATGTTGGCCGGTCCGACGCCGCCGTCGATCTCCAGACGGCAGTCGTAACCACCCTCCTTGATCATTGCACTGACCTTGCGCGCCTTGTCGAGCACGTAGGGAATGAACTTCTGCCCGCCGAAACCGGGGTTGACGGACATCAGCAGAACCATGTCGAGCTTGGGCAGCGTGTACTCCAGCACATCCAGCGGGGTAGCCGGATTGAACACCAGGCCGGCCTTGCAGCCGCTCTCCTTGATAAGACCGATGGTGCGGTCGATATGCTCGGAGGCCTCCGGGTGGAAGGTGATGTAGGTGGCACCGGCCTTGGCGAAGTCGGGGATGATGCGGTCCACCGGCTTGACCATCAGGTGTACATCGATATCGGCTGTGACCCCATGCTTGCGCAGCGCCTCGCAGACCAGCGGACCGATGGTCAGATTGGGTACGTAGTGGTTGTCCATTACGTCGAAGTGCACGATGTCGGCACCGGACTTGAGTACGTTATCAACTTCTTCACCCAGGCGGGCAAAGTCGGCCGACAGGATGGAGGGGGCAATCTTGTAATCCGCCATGGTAAATGCCTCTTGATTTGACTGTATATTCCGCCGCAGGAGCCGGCGGCGACCACAAAAGAACCGTAAATGTTACCTGCTAAACCGTTCTATTGCGACAGTTGAGCGCAAAATAGGCTAGTGTGTACTTGGCATCGGGTTTGTCGGCCCCATTATGGGGTGAGGAGAGCCCGCCCTGCGCGCCGTCAGGGTGCAGGGAGACCGTGTTGAGAGACCGCAACAACATCAGGGACTAATTGAGGAGAATAACCCCATGAGTATTGCCATTACCCTTCATCTGCTTGCCGCCGTAATTTGGGTTGGCGGGATGTTTTTCGCCCATCAGGTGTTGCGCCCCATCGCCGCCGCCCAGCTCGAACCGCCGCTACGCCAGCCGCTTTGGGTCGGCGTGTTCAATCGCTTCTTCCCCTGGGTGTGGATCGCTTTCATCACCATTCTGGTGACCGGTTACTGGATGCTGTTCGGGGTATTCGGCGGCATGGCTAAGGTGGGACTGTATGTCCATACCATGCATGGCCTGGGCCTGCTGATGGTGGCCATCTTCCTCTACGTCTATTTTGTTCCCTTTGCCGGACTCAAGCGGGCAGTCGCCGAGCAGGCGTGGCCCGAGGGAAAGAAACATATTGATCGCATCCGCGATCTGGTCGGTATCAACACCATTCTGGGTTTTCTCACCATCGCCATCGGCGCGGGTGGGCGCTTTCTGGTCTAGCAGACTGTCGGACCTTCCCTCGCTACGATTGGTCAAGTCCGACAGACTGCTAGAGTTCTGAAGGGCGGGAGGCGCCACAGTTCCAGCAGGCGCTGAACTGCCCTTCGATACTCTCCCCACAGGCCGGACAGCGCCAGGCAGGAAGCGAATGCTCCTGACCCAGCTCATCGACGACACGCTTCGCGGCGGGATAATCCGCCTCTGCCACCCACAACTCCGGCCACGCCTCAGTGGGTGGCAACTCCCCGGCACCGCCGCCCAGAAACTCGTTTTTCATCCGCACCGTGATCCCCTCCGCCTCCAACAGGTTACGGACGTGGTTGACCAGCAAGGTGTTGGAGGTGGTGTAAAGGAGTTCAAAGTTCAAAGTTCCAAGTTCCAAGTCCAAGTTCCAAGTTCCAAGGCAACTACTCGGGCCCCGATGAGGAGCATCACCAACAGGATGCGCTGAGCCTGCGCGGCGCCGTCAAGCCGGTGCCGATGGCCGTGGCCCCCAGGTTGACCACCCTCAGGCGCTCTTCGCACTTGAAGATGCGCCAGCGATCCCTGGATAGGGCCTCGGCCCAGGCCGAAAACTCGGCGCCGACGGTCATGGGGGCGGCATCCTGCAGCTGGGTGCGCCCCAGCTTGACCACATCGGCGAATTCCTGCTCCTTGGCCTGAAAGGCGCCCTGCAGCCCGGCGACGGCCGGTTCCAGTTTTTTGAGCAGCTGAATGGCCGCCACTTTCACCGCCGTGGGAAAGACGTCGTTGGTGGACTGGTTCAGGTTGACATGGTCCAGGGGATGAACCCGCCGATATTCGCCCCGGCATCCGCC
>JAPHTQ010000088.1 GCA_026196275.1 Gammaproteobacteria bacterium | reverse complement strand
GGCACTAGTGCTTCCCTGCACGTCGCCCGCTCCCGGCGTCCTGCCTCCCGCGGCACTAGTGCTTCCCTGCACGTCGCCCGCTCCCGGCGTCCTGCCTCCTGCGGCACTAGTGCTTCCCTGCACGTCGCCCACGCCGTTGGCCAGTTCGCGCAGGCGCTTTTCCACGTTGCGGGTTTCGCGGCGCAGGTGGCTGGTGATGGTGCCCGCCAGTTCGATGCGCTGAATGGCGGTGGCGAACACCTCGCTTAGCGTATTCACAAGGCCTGGGATGGCCGAGTCGGGGCAGACGGTATAGCAGTCGCCGCAGGCGGTGCAGTTCTCGGCGATCCACTTCGGGTATTCGAAGCGGATGTTGGTCATATCGCGATAGACGCCGGTGACGACCGGCATCAGCGACAGCGCCTGGTAGGGATCGGCCAGGTTGTCGGCGCCCTTGCCGCTGGCGTAGAAGGAGCCGGTCTGTTCCCAGAAACGGTGCACATCACCGATCCCGCCATCACTCTCCGGCAGTTTCTTGAGCATGATCGGCAAGGCGCTGTGCTGCTTCTGCACCTGCCCGCGGGTCACGCCGACCACTTTGCTCTGGATCTCGCGCGCCTCGTCGAAGCCGCGACGAACCACGCGCAGGTTGTCCTCCACCACGCGTTTGCCTTTGGCACCGAACTTGGCGTTGAGCTGCGCCTCGATAGCACCGAACAGCGTCTCCTCGCTCAGGCCGGAAATCTCCATCAGCGGTGAGCCGGCGAAGAAGGCACCCTGGAAGGCGTTACCCTGCATGCGCAACTGCAGTTCCGGGTTGCTCGCCTCCTCGCGGGCGATCTTGAAGCCGTCGACATAGAAAACGCGGATGTTGTTATCGACGATGAACTGCTGGGCCTGGCGAGGGAAGCTGGCCCACAGCTCCTCCTCATTGTCGTAGGAGGACTGGATGATGAACACGCCGCCCTTTTTCAGCCCGTAAACCGGGTTGGAGTGACCGAAGACGTTTGGATCGGGGCTCATTACCACGTCTACATAGTGGTACTCGCAGTTGACCCGGATGCGCTCCGGTGCGGCGGAGAGATAGTAGGTGGTGGGCTGGCCTTTTTTCTCGGAGCCGTACTTGGGATTGGCTTTGATCTCGAAACCGAGCAGTTCGTAGAGGGTCATCGCCAGGTTCTTGCCGGTGGTGATGGCGCCCCAGCCGCCGACCGAGTGCATGCGCACGGTGATCGACTTCTCCGGCATCAGGTTGGGGTTCTCCGAGCCGTGCAGTGCCAGCTCGCCGATATCCGGGTAGGCATCCAGCAGCTCCTGGCTACGCAGCTCCTCCTTCGGTGTGGTCGCCTCGCGTACAAACTCGATGCCCAGGTAGAAGAATTTGCGCTTTTTGCCTTCAGGCAGCATGTTCTCGACGGCGGCGATCAGCCCCTCCGGCTGCAGGTCGCGTGAGCCGAGCCCGTAGGCGCCAGAGTAGAGTGCAGGGGCGTCCTTGACCTTTTCGTAGGTGGCGTAGTCAGGATAGGGCAGCTCGCCGTCGGCCCGACCGTTTTCCATGCACTTGGTAAGGGTGGAGCGTACTTCACGCATCAGCGGCAGATCTTCGGCCAGCGGCTGATCGGTCCGCTCGAGCACCGCTACACCCTTCTTGCCCTTGAGCAGTTTGCCCAGCAGATCACCGGGGAAGGGGCGGTACATGGTCACATCCACCACGCCCACCCTGAGCTTGCGGGTCTCATAGAGATAGTCGGCGATTGCCTCGGCCTGGACGATCATCGAGCCCATGCCGACGATGGCGTAGTCCGCCTCTTCGATGTTGTAGTCGCCCAGACGCTTGTAGTGGCGACCGGTCAACTGGTAGTACTCCTCCATCGCCTGATCGGTAATGGCGGAGATGTGCTCGAAGAAGTAGGGACGCTGCGCCGCCACGGTCTGCATATAGGCGTCCTGATTCTGTACCGAACCGGAGGTCATCGGGCTGTCCACATCCCAGATGGCCGGCACGCGACGGCGCTTGGGGCCGTAGAGCATCTTCTGCGCCGGAGTGGGCGCGTCGATCATGTCATCGGGGCGGCCGACAAACTCTTCGATGAGTTCACGCTCCGGCACCTGCAGCGGCTCGATCAGGTGGGTGGTGAGGAAGCCGTCCTGCGCTACCGCCGCCGGTGTGAGGGAGAGCTCCGCCACCTTGCGGGCGATAAGGTTAAGGTCTGCAGCGCCCTGCGCATCCTTGGCGAAGACCTGGAAGAAGCCGGTATCGTCGATGCAGTGGTAGTCATCATGCCCGCAGTGGACGTTGAGGCTCGCTTTGGTGATGGCGCGGCAGCCGATGTTCAATACATAGGGGAGGCGTTTGCCCACCGCGGCATAGAGGGATTCGTGCATGAAGGCCACGCCCTGCGCCGAGGAGAAGTTGGTGGCGCGCAGGCCGGTCATCGACATGCCGGCGGTGACTGCGGCGGCAGCGTGCTCCGACTCCGGCTCAATGAAGATCAGCGGCCGCTCGGAGATATTGAGGTGACCCTTGGCCGCCTCTTCCGCCCAGTACTCGCCCATCTGGGTCGAAGGGGTGATGGGGTAGGCACCGGCCGCATCCGAAGCCTCGCGCTCGCACATGATCACGGCGGTGTTACCGTCCATGGCCATGCGGACACCTGGATACTTGAACTGCCGGGTCTCTTTCTTTTTACCGAACATACCTTCCATCCTCTCGTTTTGTTTCGCTGCCGGGTTCAGGCGACGGGCAGGGCGGTTTGACGGATAACCTTTTTTGCCTTAGCCCCCTTGCGGCTCCGCTCCTTGTCGCCCATCCAGACGATCGCCCCGCTGGGGCAGCGCTGAATCGCGATCTCGGTGGCGAGGGCGTTTAGCTCGTAGTTGATAACAGCCAGGTTATTGGTGATCTGAATCAGGCCATCCGCGGCATCGACAGAGCATTTCTCGCAGCCTGTGCAGGCCACTTCGCACTCCTGCTCGGCCTCATCGCCTTCGGCGAGGCTCTTGCAGGCAACCCACAGGTGATGACTCACCGGCTGCAGGGAGAAGAGATCTCTGGGGCAGATATCGACGCAGTCGGCGCAGGCGGTGCACTTGTCAGCATCCACCACCGGCAGCTTGTGCTGATTCATATGGATGGCATCGAAGTCACAGACATCGGCGCAGTCGGCCAGTCCCAGGCAGCCCCAGCTGCACCCCTTGCCACCACCGCCGGCCATGGTGGCGGCACGGCACGATTCGAGTCCCTGGTAGTGGGCATGGTGGCGGGCGACATTGCTGCCGCCGGCACAGGCGAGACGGGCAACGCGCTTTTCCTCACCGCCTACATCCACGCCGAGGTAGTCGGCGATGGTCAGGGCATTCTCTTCGGTATTGACGGTGCAATGACCGGGGGAGATGGTGCCGGCGACCAGCGCCTCGGCGAAAGGGCGGCAACCGGGCGTGCCGCAGGCGCCGCAGTTGGTACTGGGCAGCAACTCCTCCACCTCATCGATGCGCGGGTCTTCGTAGACGAACAACTTACGGTTGGCAACTGCCAGCACCGAGGCAAGCACGACCCCGAGGGCGGACATGAATCCGGCGGCAATGGCGATGGTCGTGAGTGTTGACATGCGACTCCAATTCCCGACTGTTTTACTAATATATACAGATAGTTTGTAGGGTTGATTTGAAGTCTATGAAGGTTTTATGTATTTATCATGTAAATTATTTCAATCTTATGTATTAATTTTTATTAAATAAATATTTATTATTAATAATGCTGGATGCTATATTTCGAATTGAATCCCTTAATAGATAGGCCCGGACATGCCCGCACCCCTCTACTACAAACAAAACCGCCTCAAACAGTTGCGCGCCTTCTGCTTCGCCGCACGCACCGGCAGCATCTCTCTGGCCGCCGAGGAGCTGTTCCTCAGTCAGCCCTCGGTGACACTGCAGATCCAGGCGCTGGAGCGGGAGATGGACATCACCCTGTTCGAACGGCGCGGTCCCCAGATCAAGCTCACCCCCGAGGGGGAGATCCTCTACCAGCTGGCCGACCCGCTGGTGGAGGGGGTCGACAAACTGCAGGAGAGTTTCGCCGCCCACTACGGTAAGCTCGAGTCGGGTGAGCTGAACATCGCCGCGGGGGAATCCACCATCCTCTACATCCTGCCGCAGTGGATTAAGCAGTTCGCCGAGGCCTACCCGCGCATCCGCATCAAGCTGCACAACGTCACCGGTCGCGACGGTATGGCAATGCTGCGCGCCGATGAGGCGGACTTCGCCGTCGGCTCCATGCTGGAGGTGCCGGAGGAGATCATCTATCGGCCCAGCGTGACCTATGACACCGTGCTGATCACGCCCAAGGACCATCCTCTGGCCGGTCGCGAGAGGATCCGGCTGGAGGAGATCAGTCCCTACGGCCTGATCCTGCCGCCGCGCCACCTCTCCACCTGGGGGACGGTAAAGACCGTCTTCAGCCAGCACAACGTCGCCTTCCAGGTGGCGCTGGAGGCCGGTGGCTGGGAGGTGATCAAGAAGTACGTCGAACTGGGGCTGGGCGTCTCCATCGTCAGTGACGTCTGCCTGACCAACGATGACAAGGTGGCCCGTATCCCGCTGGAGCACTACTTCCCCGGCCGCAGCTACGGGATCGTCATGCGCAAGGGAAAATTCCTCTCTCCCCAGGCTAGAAGGTTTATCGAAATGATGGACCCGGAGTTTTTGCAGGATGATGAGGTGGCGGAGAACGCCTCCTGAGCCGATTGGCGTGGCCCTTCGTTTAGCCGCCGAGTTGACAGCTCAAGAGCTGTACTCCAGCACGGGGCTTCGGTTGGCATGTATTGGAGTCCACGTCTCGACGTGGCCCTTCGTTCGGCTGCCGCGTTGACAGCTCAAGAGCTGTACTCCGGGATGACTAACCGAAGCCTTTGCGGTGAGATTTTTTGAGACTATTGGCTGCCAGCCGCCGGCAGGGTCAGGCGTGCACGCAGGCCGCCGAGGGGGGAGGCGTGGAGAGAGAGAGCGCCCTCATAAAGTTCTGCCAGATCGCTGACGATAGCCAGTCCCAGACCGCTGCCGGGAACCTGCTCATCGGCACGCACGCCACGGGCAAGCACCGTCTGGCGCTGTTCCGCGGGCAGGCCGGGACCGTCGTCATCGATGATGATCGTGAACTGTTCCCCGCTACGCTCAAGGGTGATGTGTACGCGGCCTCGGCTCCACTTCCAGGCGTTCTCCAGCAGGTTGCCAAGCATCTCCTGCAGGTCCTGTTTTTCACCACGAAATATCGGCGCAATGCTGTCCTTGTCGAGTGTGGCGTTGATCGATTTGTCCTGATGCAGACGCTGCATCACGTGTAGCAGTGATTCAAGCAGGGGGCGGACCTCACTGCGCATGCCGGGTACGCGGGCAGCGGCCGCGGCGCGGGCATGGGCCAGGTGGTGATCAATCTGGCGCCGTGCCATGGCGACCTGCTCGCGCACCAACCCGGGCAGTTTGTCGTCGGGACGGCTGGCCGCGTTGGCGAGGATGGATAGCGGGGTCTTCAGCGCATGGGCCAGGTTGCCGGCGCGGGTACGGGCCTGGTCGACGATACGGGCGTTGTGGTTGAGCACGGAGTTAAAGTCATCAACCAGTGGCTGGATCTCCTGAGGGTAGTCCTGCTCGATGCGCTGGGCTTTGCCCTCGTGTACCGCCTGCAGCGACCTTCGCAACTGGCCGAGCGGGCGCAGCCCGATCACGACCTGCATCACTGCCGCGGTAATGAGACCGAGGCCCAATATCACCAGCGCGATAGCCAGTAGACCGTTGAACCGCTCCACCGGTTCGCTGACAAGTTGTGCGTCGGCCGCCACGATCAGGCGCAGCCCCTGTTCCGGTGCCTCGGCAGGGTAGACCAGTCGCTCGAGCATCAGCAGCGCCTCTCCCTGCGGTCCGTCGACACGATGTTGATGGAGCACGCCGTCGGCCGGGGCGTCCTCCGGTACGCTGAGCAGAGTGTCCCAGAGTGAACGTGAGCGCAGCAGGGTACGTTTGTCTGCTCTCCCGTCTGCGCTGACACTGTCGATCTGCCAGTAGAGACCGGAGTAGGGTCGATGCAGGCGCGGGTCGCTCAATTCGCCGCTGAGTACGGCATTGCCCTGCGGGTCGACAGTGAGATTGGCGGTGAGCTGTTCGAGCTGGGTTGCCAGCCTGGCGTAGAGCTGCTCTGTCACATGTTGTTGGAACAGGCCGGAGAGGCCCCAGCCGGCGATGGCGAGGGTGGTGATGATCCATGCCAGGGTGCCGGCGAGCAGTCGCAGTCGCAGGGAGCGTTTCGGGCGTTGCGGCCGTGTCATTCAGGACAGACCAGACGGTAGCCGAGACCACGGGCGGTCTTGATCAGCCCTGCCGGCAGTTTCTTGCGCAGCCGGGCGATGAAGACCTCGATGGTGTTGGAGTCACGGTCGAACTCCTGAGCGTAGATATGTTCAGTCAGTTCAGTGCGGGAGACCACCTTGCCACGGTGGTGCATCAGGTAGGCAAGGACGCGCAGCTCATGGCTGGTGAGCGACAGCGAACGGCCCTCGACGCTGACCCGGCCGCTGCGCGTATCGAGTACCACCGGGCCGCACTTGAGCTCGGCACTGGCATGGCCCGAGGCACGGCGAATCAGTGCACGGACCCGCGCCAGCAACTCCTCCATATGGAACGGTTTGACCAGATAGTCATCGGCGCCGGCATCGATGCCATCGACCTTTTCGTGCCAGGCGTCGCGGGCGGTGAGGATCAACACCGGCATGGTGTGGCCGGCGGCACGCCATCGCTTCAGCACGGTCAGGCCATCCATTTGCGGCAGACCGAGATCAAGTACCACGGCATCGAACGGCTCGACCTCGCCGAGGTGGTACGCATCAATACCGTTTTGTGCCGTCTCCACCACATAGCCGGCCAGCGTCAGCTCCTCGGTAAGCTGCTCGCTCAGGGTGGGGTCGTCTTCGACCAGCAGCAGCCGCATCAGCGCATCTGCTCCGGCTTTGGGGCGGGGGCGATGTCACGTCCCTTGATGCCGAGCAGGGTGCCGTCAGCGGCATCCAGCTCCATCTTCACCAGCGAACCGCCCTCGCGTAGCTGTTTGATCTCATAGATCCAGCGGCCATCCTCGCGCTCCAGCTCCACCTCGAGGATCTGCCCGGGATAGTCACGTTCGATCTTATTGATGATGGTGCCCAGCGGCAGGATCTCTCCGGCCTCCAGTGCCTGACGTGCACGTTCGTGATCGTTGTCATCGGCAGCGAGCGGCAAGGAAAACAACAGCGCCAGCAGTGCGATAGTCGGCAAGGTAATGGTGCGGTGGTCTGCTCTCATGGTGTCGTTCTCCCATGTCGTTTGTTACGGACGGGGTCTCTCGTCAACCCCCTGAGTATACGGAGACTTTTCTGAACCGAAGATTAACGGTGCCTTCAGGGTTAGTTCAGTCGTGGTGCTGCAGACTGTGTCCACGGTGGTCATGCCGGCCACCTTCAACGACAGAACTGGAGATTACCACTATGAAAACCTCACATGCCATTCTTGCCATTACCCTGGGTGCCGCCGCATTGAGCGGCAGTGTCTTCGCTGAATCCTCCAACGACCGTGCTGCGGCTGCGGCACAGGGTGAAAACTGGCTCGCCATTCCGGCGATCTACGACAAGGTTACCGCCGCCGGTTACAGCGATATCAGCGAGATCGAACGTGAAGACGACGGTTATGAAGTCAAGGGCCGCAACGCCGAGGGCGAGCGGGTCAAGCTCTACGTCGACCCGCGCAGCGGAGAAGTGCTCGATGCCCGTGCCAAGGGCGATAAATCCAAATCCGACAAGGCCGACAATCGCAGCAGCTCCTGGTGGAGCAGCGATAAGCGCTAACGACGCTGGCAGCACCGGGCTCCCTGTCTCTTTGTTCCGAGGCAGGGGCCTGCCCTGCACCGAATTTCCTGTCGCTGACCAAAGAGGCTGAATATGAAGAGTGCACTTGTCGCCTTCCTTGCCGTTGTCGCCCTTGCCTGGGCTCATGAGTTGCTCTCTCCCGGCCATGTGGCCGCCGGTGCCATGGCGTGGGCGATCTACCTGGAGGGGCTGTTTCTCAGCGGCCTGTTTTCCATCGCCTTGATGTCGCTGGCAATGGTGTTGGCCACGCGGCCGGCCTGGCTGGAGCGCCCGCTCGGCGGCATGGACCGTATCTACCGTTTGCATAAGTGGAGCGGGATCTGGGCGGTCATCTTCGCCGCCACACACTGGCTGCTGGAGATGTCTGACGATCTGTTCGAGGGACTCTCGCGCCATGGCAGCAGGATTGATGAGGATGAGCTCTCCGCCTTCCCCGAGCCGCTGCGCGATCTGGGTGAGGAGTTGGGCGAGTTTGTGATCTACCTGTTGCTGGGGATGCTGCTGCTGAGCCTCTGGCGCCAGTTCTCCTATCGCCTGTGGCGTCCGCTGCATCGGGCGATGCCGGTGCTCTATCTGCTGCTGGTGTTTCACGCCGTGGTACTGGCGCCGGCCGGTTACTGGAGTCAGCCTGTCGGCCTGCTCATGGCGCTCCTGTTTACTGCGGGAGGTGCGGCGAGCGTACTCTCGCTCACCGGCCGCATCGGTCGCCGGCGCAGAAGCAGCGGTACCGTCGTCGCGGTGGAAAACCCCTCACCGGAGATCATCGAGGTGACCTGTCGGCTGGATGAGAAGTGGCGCGGACACCGTGCCGGACAATTTGCCTTCGTGACCTTCGACCGTTTTGAGGGACATCATCCCTTCACCATCGCCAGTGCCGATCGCGGTGACGGTACGCTCACCTTCGCCATCAAGGCGCTGGGGGACTACACCGGCAAGCTGCCGCAGAGGGTGAAGAGCGGTGATGCCGTGCAGGTCGAGGGTCCTTATGGTCGCTTCCAGCTTAAGCGTGCCAACCTGCGTGCCCGACAGATCTGGATCGCCGGCGGTATCGGCGTCACCCCGTTTATCGCCTGGCTCGAATCGCTACAGGGAGAGGCCGGTAAAGGTGTGGAGGCGGATCTGCACTACAGCGTCAGTGATCGTCAGCGCGACCCCTTTGTGGCACGGCTGCAGGCGTTATGCGAGGGGCTACCCGGCGTACGGCTGCATCTGCATGACCGTGAGAGTGGCCGACTCAGCACCGAGGCCTTGCTGGCAGAGAGCGCTAATGCAGGACGAACCGAGGTCTGGTACTGCGGCCCGCAGGGACTGGCGAACAGCCTGCGCCAGGAGATGAAAAAATGCTGGCCGGGCAGGCTGAATTTCCACCAGGAGGCGTTTCAAATGCGCTGAATCTGAACAGCGCTGAATCTGTTTAACGAGAGGAGTGAATTATGCAACACATCGAATGGGAATCACATCGGGTCTGGAGCAGCGGCATTCGCTGGTTCCACTGGATCAACGTTGTAACCGTGCTGGCGCTTATCGGCAGCGGGCTGGTGATCTACAACGGCAAGGCCCTCGGGATTGCCGCTGAGGGCAAAATCCTGATGAAGACGCTGCACGTTTGGGCCGG
This sequence comes from Gammaproteobacteria bacterium, assembly GCA_026196275.1. Taxonomy (GTDB): domain Bacteria; phylum Pseudomonadota; class Gammaproteobacteria; order Thiohalomonadales; family Thiohalomonadaceae; genus JAPHTQ01. The sequence continues at coordinate 8,083 of JAPHTQ010000088.1, read as the reverse complement.
TTACCTGTTTGCGCTCAATCTGCTGTGGCGCCTGCTTCAGGCTTTTACCGGCAACCGCTATGCCCGCTGGGGAGCGGTTCTACCCTTCCGTCGGGGTTATCTGTCAGAGTTGGGCCGCTACGTGCAGAGTCTGCGCCGGGGTGAGCCCCGCCACTATCTCGGCCACAACCCGCTGGGACGGCTGATGATCACGCTGCTGCTGCTGTTGCTGGCATCGCAGGCGGTTACCGGCCTGGTGCTCGCCGGCACCGATCTCTACTACCCGCCGCTGGGTGGCTGGATCGCTTCATGGGTTGCGCCGACCGGCGTTGATCCAGGTACTCTGGTTGCCGGCGACAAGTCGATGGTCGATGCCGCGGCCTGGGAGGCGATGCGTGAGTTCCGTGCACCGTTTATCGGTCTGCATGTGCAGGGCTTCTTCGTCCTGCTCGCTGCGGTGTTGCTGCATGTTGTCGGTGTGGTCGTGGGTGAGTTCAGGGAGCGCAGTGGACTGGTTTCGGCAATGATCACCGGAGAGAAGAAGCTCGGCGGCCGGCCAGTGGATCGGAACGGAGAGTGATGCGCTAGTCCTACCGGGCACATGGAGGTGCCACGGCTTTTCAGTCTGGGGCGTGACCGAGTGGTTGCTGCGGCTCGTTGGCGAATGGCGTAAACTGATTGACTCAGTTTACTGCGTGTAAAAGGACCTGCTGTAGCCATGCCCCACAGCGTACCGCTTATCTCCACTATTGCCGCCGCCTTCGGTTTTGCCCTGGTGTTGGGCTTTATCGCCACCCGGCTGAGGTTGCCGGCGCTGGTAGGCTATCTCCTGGCGGGTATCGTCATTGGTCCGCATACTCCCGGTTTTGCCGCTGATGTCGGCTTGTCGCAACAGCTGGCGGAGATCGGCGTGATCCTGTTGATGTTCGGCGTGGGGCTGCACTTCTCGCTCAAGGAGCTGCTCACGGTGCGCAAGATCGCCGTGCCGGGAGCGGTGTTGCAGATCACCACCGCCACCCTGCTCGGCATGGCCGCCGCCTGGCTGTGGGGATGGGGGCTGGCGGCGGGGATCGTCTTTGGTCTGGCGCTGTCGGTGGCCAGTACCGTGGTGCTGCTGCGCGAGCTGGAGAACCGTCATCTGCTCGGTTCGGTCAACGGCCGTATCGCCGTCGGCTGGCTGGTGGTGGAGGATCTGGCCATGGTGCTGGCGCTGGTGCTACTGCCGCCACTGGCCGGCTGGCTGGGGAGCGGTACGCAGGCCGTAGCGACTCCCGATCTCTCGCTACTCATCACCCTGGCGCTCACCCTGGGCAAGGTATCGCTGTTTGCCGCGTTGATGCTGTTGGTGGGCAAGCGGGTGCTCCCCTGGGCATTGTGGGAGGTGGGGCGCACCGGCTCGCGTGAGCTCTTCACCCTCGCGGTGCTCGCCGCGGCGCTGGGGATCGCCTTCGGCGCCGCCGAGCTGTTCGGTGTCTCATTCGCCCTGGGGGCCTTCTTCGCAGGTATGGTCATGCGCGAATCGGCACTGAGCCGCCGTGCCGCCAGCGAGTCATTGCCGCTGCGCGATGCCTTCTCGGTCCTGTTCTTTGTCTCGGTGGGTATGTTGTTTGATCCGGCGGTACTGCTGGATGAGCCGCTGCATGTGCTGACGGTGGTGCTGATCATTGTGCTGGGCAAATCCATCGCGGCGGGACTTATCGTGCTCGCTTTCCGTTATCCGCTGCATACGGCACTGACTGTCTCCGCCAGCCTGGCGCAGATCGGTGAGTTCTCCTTCATCCTCGCCGGTCTTGGCATGTCGCTGGGGATTCTGCCGCAGGAGGGGCAAAATCTGATCCTCGCCGGTGCAGTACTCTCCATCGCTCTCAATCCGCTCCTCTTTTTCGCCATCGGGCCGCTGCAGGCCTGGCTCAAGCCGCGCTCGAAACTGGCTCGTCGCCTGGCGCAGTGGGAAGACCCGCTGGCAGAGCTGCCAATGAGCGTGCCACAGGAGAACCTGACCGGCCATGTGGTGCTGGTGGGTTACGGCCGGCTGGGCAGCAGCATCGCCGATGCCCTCATCGCCCGCGGTATCCCGCTGGTAGTGGCGGAGCAGAACCGCGAGACGGTCGAGCAGTTGCGGGCCCGCGGTATCCCGGCTGTCGCCGGGGATGCGGGCGAACCGGCGGTACTGATCCAGGCGCATATCGCCCGCGCCCAGCTTATGGTGGTCGCCACCCCCGACCACCTTGCCGCCCGCAAGATGGTCGAGATCGCCCACGCCCTCAAGCCCGATGTGGAGGTGCTGCTGCGCAGCCATGATGAGGCCGAGGCGGAGCTGCTGCATAAGGAGAACCTGGGCGAGATCTTCACCGAAGACCATGTGATGGCTCTGGCCATGACCCGTCATGTGCTGGCGCGGATCGCCGGTGAGCAGGGGGAGCAAGGGCACTAAAAAGACTCGCTTCAGTGTAATATCCCTCGAAGTCCAGCCTCTTCCACCGCAGCCAAGACAAAAGACAACATTTGCATTGTCTGAAGATTATCGTCTTCCTCCTCGTTTAACGATCCTATCACCGAGTGTGGTCCAGGCGGGGAGTTTTTAAGGTTTTTGTATGACTTGAATCGCCATAAAATGCCTCCACTTACTGATTTCCATCGAATTAACCCGGAGGTTCCAATGCAATTCAGTCCATGTCAGGGCGGCAATAACTGCACCCAGGACGGCACCCACTGCGAAGGTTGCGGTCGCAGCCATGAAGAGATCGCCGAGACCCGCGACCTGGTCAACGGCCTGGCCGAGTACATCGTCAAGATGGATTACGAAAACCCCGAGCAGTTCCTGCAGTTCGTCGCCATCAAGGCCCACGGCAAGGCGCACATGCTGAAGATGGAAGGCTGAGGTACAGAGGCTTCGCCGAAAGCCCGGGAGCGGTTGTCGCCGCCCCGGGCTTTTTTTGTGCCGTAGGGGAAGCCGCCCCGGCTTGAATCACAGAGAGTAGGCCCGGTTGTCCCATCCAGTATTCTGCATCGATTGGCAGGACTGGAGTCCACCTCTTGAGGTGGCGTCGTTTGCGAGTCGTATTGACAGCTCAAGAGCTGTACTCCAATGGCGGCCACGGTCGTGAAGATTTCGAACCATGGAAATCTGTGGCAAAGGCAGCATCGACGCCCAATGAGTAGTCTAGGCTTATTGAAGGGAGACCACACTCAAGACAGGAGCCGTCAATGCCACCCGTTCCATTCGAGCCAGAAGCCTCGCAGATTGCCGTCGCCTTTCTCGCCAGCCTGCTTGCCGGCATGGCGACCGGACTCGGTTCACTGGCGATACTCACGGTGCAGAAACTATCGCGCACCCTGGAGGACAGCCTGCTCAGCATTGCCGCCGGGATCATGCTCGCCGCCTCGATCTTCTCCCTGCTGCTACCGGGGCTGGAGCACGCGACACGACGTTTCGACAGCGAAGTGGCGGCGGTGGTGGTGGTCACCGCGGGGGTGATGCTGGGAGCGGTACTGCTGTGGTCGCTCGACCGCTGGGTGCCCCATGAACACCTGCATATGGGACGCGAGGGGCCGGAGGGTGTGCGTATCAAACGCATCTGGCTGTTCGTTTTCGCCATTACGCTGCATAACCTGCCGGAGGGAACCGCGGTAGGGGTGGCGATGATGCAGCAGGATCTCGCTGCAGGGATGAGTCTTGCCGTCGGTATCGGCCTGCAGAACATCCCCGAAGGGCTGGCGGTCTCTGTGGCGCTACTCTCTGTCGGCTATAGCCGACGAATGGCCCTGGGCGTCGGCGTCGCGAGCGGACTGGTGGAGCCCGTTGGCGGCCTGTTCGGCGCGCTACTGGTCTGGCTCGCGGCACCGCTGTTGCCGCTGTTTCTGGGGCTCGCCGCCGGTGCCATGCTCTACGTGATTACCGACGAGATCATCCCCGAAACCCACCGTCGCGCCGATAGCAGTCACATCACCTTCTCCCTGCTGGGCGGTTTTGTGGTGATGATGTTTCTGGATGTGTTGTTGGGGTGACGAAAGGGAATTCCGTGCCCGTCGTAACTGTATATCGCTAGATTTGACCCCATTGTCCCTTCTTGTCTTCGAGCAGCGCCTTACTTCACGAGACCCCAGCTAACCACTCAATGAGTTCCTTTTCGGGGAGAGGTCTACTAAATAAATAACCTTGCATATAATCGGCCCCGAGTCGCTCTAGTATCTCCCGTTGCGTTTCCGTTTCAACCCCCTCTACAACTACCTTTTTCTCCAGGGATTTAGCTAATTGAATGATGGTGCGAGTAATTGTTTGGTCTCCTTTGTCGATTCTCCGAACGAATGAACGATCCACCTTTAGATAGTGAAATGGCAGTAGGTGAAGTCTATTCAATGAAGAATACCCTGTGCCAAAATCATCCAAATAGATTCGTATTTCGTTTGCTGCCATCCTCTCCAGAATCGGGACCATCTCAGTTTCATTTCTTGCCAGCGCAGTTTCTGTCAGCTCGACATTGACAGTGCTTTCGGGTAATCCATATTTTCCCATCTCACTCAACAATGTTGCAGTCACATCCTTCTCAAACAACGTACGAGCGGAACAGTTGACCGTCATCGAGAGGTCAGGAAAATACTGGCGTAGGCGTTTCAAGGAAGCGCATGCAGCCTTAATTACCCAAATATCCAGATGGGTAATCAGCAAACTACTCTCTGCGATGGGAATAAAGTAATCCGGGGCCAGAAGGCCTCGTTCAGGATGCTGCCAGCGCACCAGAGCTTCGATGCTGAAAGGCTTTCCCTGATGATCAAGAGTAGGCTGGAAAAAGAGCGTCAGCTTGTCATTAATAATGGCATCTTCCAGTTCCTGCATCAGCGTCATGCGTTTGAACAACATCTCTCGCATATCAGGAGTGAAAATGCAGAACCGGTTCCGTCCATCTTCTTTGGCGCGATATAGAGCAGTATCCGCATTGCGCAGCAGATTACTTGCAGTCTCATCTTCAGTCTCGGGGTTCGAGATTGCAATACCGATACTGGCTGAGACTTTAAGCTGCTCGCCTTCCCAGTCTTGGCTGCCTGAAATTGCTGCCCGTAGTGCATCTACATCCGAGCTTAATTCTTCGATAGCATTTGAGGGAAGAATGCGAATGATGGCAAATTCATCACCTCCAAGTCTGACCGCAGTATCTGCAGAGCCGCACCACTCGATGAGTTGTATAGCAGTACGTGCCAGAATCGCATCACCCGCAGCATGTCCGTGCAGGTCATTTATGTCTTTGAAGTTATCCAGATCCACGATCAGTAAGGCAAATGGTTCACCCTCAACACGTGAAAGTTTAAGGGTATAGTCTAGTCGTTCATTGAGTAGTGCACGGTTCCCCAGGCCGGTCAGTGTATCGTGTAAAGAATCATGGTAGAGCTGACGATTTGTATCTTGCAGCTCATCAAGCATTCCATTAACGGTAAGAGCCAGGTGATCCAGTTCATCATTATTATCGTGCGGAATACGTATTCCCAGGTCACCACTGGCACGGATCTCTTCAGCCTTTTCACTAAAATAGAGCAGGCGGTTAAGTATTATGCAATTGAGTATGTAACCTATTAAAATTAAAGTGATAATCACCATCAGCGCCAAGTTGATACTGCTGATCCTGATTGCGGCAGAGAACTGCTCATGCAGCTGTGCCTCTGACTTGAGTGAGATATACGTTATCCCTTCATTCTTCACTCCCGCCAGCTCCCTGGTAATCGTCCAATCGTTGTTTGACCTGTTGAGCCCCATAGTAATAGGCCGATCACTCGTGCTTTCGATAATCTCCCACTCCTTACTGCCCAAGGGATTATCAACGGCAATACGACGTGAATCCATAATACGGATCATCAATAGCGTACCCACACTGGGGCCGCTACTGTCTGAACGGAGAATCGGTGCAGCACCGATAAAAATCGGTACATTCCTGAAGTGATCAATTATCCCTCGGTCCACGATAGTTTTCTGTACCGTGGTTATCACAGAACGCTTTTGTAACCAGAGGCCAAACTCATCGTTGATGGGGACAAGCATTGTCTCGCCATCACTATTCACTGATCGCTGTTTTTCGGCGTAGATATTACCCTGAGTGGTAATTATGACGAAAGCGTCTATATCGAGGTTATCAAACACATCGGGATCGATGTTCTCTTCGGTGTACCCTGGGTTATTACCCTCGACGAAATCATAAGTGTCATCCCAAAAAGCGTAATCATTAGCTGATCTGCGCAGACTTTCTAGCTCTTCATTAATCCACAATTCGAGACGAGATAACTCTTGAGTAATACTTTTGCGCTCAAATTCATCAAAGCTTTTACGTAACGTAAGCCACGATGTAAACATGGCGATGATTAAGAAAAGAGTGAGCAGTATGGCAACAGTTATCTGTGTGCGAGTACGCAGATTTTTTGAAATAGACTTGTTGCTGAATGCGCGTGCCAACACACCCACCTCTCCTTATCATTCTACTTCATGGTTCATTCTGTTATATTTTTCGAGATTGATTGATAATTCCCAGAAGGTCAATGTTTGCATCAATCTTCTACTATCCTAATATTCGGATATACTTTTGCTTCTGCCTGTTTTCCAGCCAACCCACCACCTCCAACTCACGGCCGTGAATGTTCGATTGTTGAATCTTATCTTCCCCCGACTAATTTTAAAGTGTCACGTTGGGAAAACGGGTCGATAATCGGTGCGGGAAATGCGTCACGGTCCGTGTTTTTGTGTCAGTGAGGTTCATCCTGTCCCCTTGCGTTCTTGATTTGATGTGGATTTTGTGAGGCGTTTGGGGTGAAGAGGCAAACGGGTGCGGAGCAGGGGTCTCGATTTTTGCCCCCGTCTAATGTGCTTCGGGTTATCCCCTCATTCCTCCCTTTTTGTGAGAAAGGGATCCTTGATTGAGTTCCTTTGCGCCCTTTGCGTTGAGATCTTTTAGGTAATCACACTCGGCGCTGCCCGTCCGGTACGCTCCCCCAGTTCTGCGATCTCCGCCGCCAGTGCGATCAGCGGCGCCAGCGCCTGCTGGGTATCCTCGTTCTGTCTGGCCGGGTCGGCTTCGTACTTTTCAATATAGATACGCAGCGTCGCGCCGACGGTGCCGGTGCCGGAGAGGCGGTAGATGATGCGCGAGCCGTCTTCAAAGCCGATGCGCAGGCCCTGGTTTTTGCTCACGCTGCCGTCGACCGGGTCGGTGTAGCTGAAGTTGTCGGCGTAGGCGACCTTGCCGCCGGCCAGCTCCTTGCCCACCAGTCCTGCAAACTGGGCCTCTAGGTGGGCCATAAGTCCCCTGGCGGCGTCGAGGTCGATCCCTTCGTAGTCGTGGCGGGTGTAGTAGTTGCGGCCATATTCGCGCCAGTGTTCGCGGACGATATCCTCGACCGACTCCTGGCGCACGGCGAGGATGTTGAGCCAGGCCAGTACCGCCCATAGTCCGTCTTTTTCCCGTACGTGGTCGGAGCCGGTGCCGAAGCTCTCTTCGCCGCAGAAGACGATGCGCCCTTCATCCAGCAGGTTGCCGAAGAATTTCCAGCCGGTGGGGGTTTCGAAGCATTCGATGCCGAGCTTTTCCGCCACCTTGTCCGCGGCGCCGCTGGTGGGCATGGAGCGGGCGACGCCGCTGATGCGCCCCTTGTAACCGGGGAGCCGTTCGCCGTTGGCGGTGATCACGGCCAGAGAGTCGGAGGGGGTGACGAAGAAGTTGCGCCCGAGGATCATGTTGCGATCGCCGTCGCCGTCGGAGGCGGCGCCGAAGTCGGGGGCGTTGTCGCCGAACAGCTCCTCCACCAGCGCCTTGGCGTGGGTGAGGTTGGGGTCGGGGTGGTGGCCGCCGAAGTCGGGCAGGGGCTCGCCGTTGATCACGGTGCCGGCGGGAGCGCCGAGGCGCTGCTCCAGGATCTCGGTGGCGTAGGGGCCTGTGATGGCGCTCATGGCGTCGAAGCGCAGGCGGAAACCATCTTTGATCATGGCGCGGATGGCGTCGAAGTCGAACAGGCTCTCCATCAGCTCGGCGTAGTCGGCCACCGGGTCGATGATCTCGACGGTGGTGTCGCCCACGCTGAACAGCCCCAGCTCGTGGAGCTGGATGTTGGGGTGGTCGAAGATGTG
>JAPHTQ010000021.1 GCA_026196275.1 Gammaproteobacteria bacterium | reverse complement strand
TCTGAACACTTTTGATCTTGCTGCGTATCTCTTTTCCGCTTGCCATCGTTATGCTCCCGATTACCAGGTATTGCTGGCCTTGAATTTCTCCAGGGCAGCACGCAGAGCGCTCTCGATCTCTTCGTTGTAGTCACCAGACTCATCGATCTTGCTCATCAGATCGGCCTGTTCGGACTTCATGTAACCCTGCAGGGCATTTTCGAAATCGACCACTTTGTCTACTTCCACGTCATCCAGGAAGCCCTGGTTGGCCGCAAACAGCGAAGCCGAAATTTGTGCCACGCTCATGGGCTGGTACTGCATCTGCTTCATCAGTTCGGTCACGCGCTGACCGCGTTCAATCTGCTTGCGGGTGGACTCGTCCAGGTCAGAGGCGAACTGGGCAAAGGCTGCCAGCTCACGATACTGCGCCAGGTCGAGACGTACACCGCCACCCAGCTTTTTGACGATCTTGGTCTGGGCTGCACCACCGACACGGGATACCGACAGACCGGCGTTGATCGCCGGTCGGATACCGGAGTTGAAGAGATCGGTCTCGAGGAAGATCTGACCATCGGTAATGGAGATGACGTTGGTCGGAACGAACGCGGAGACGTCACCGGCCTGGGTTTCGATGATCGGCAGCGCGGTCAGGGAACCGGTTTTGCCCTTCACCGCACCGTCTGTCAGCTTCTCTACCCAATCCTCGTTGACGCGAGCGGCACGCTCGAGCAGACGGGAGTGGAGGTAGAAAACGTCACCGGGGTAGGCTTCACGGCCCGGCGGACGGCGCAGCAGCAGGGAGACCTGGCGGTAGGCCCACGCCTGCTTGGTGAGATCATCGTAGATGATCAGGGCATCTTCGCCCTTGTCACGGAAGTACTCACCCATGGCACAACCGGAGTAGGGGGCGATGTACTGCAGCGCTGCAGAGTCAGAGGCGGTAGCCGCCACCACGATGGTATGTTCCATCGCGCCGCTCTCCTCGAGCTTGCGTACCACGCTGGCGATGGAAGAGGCCTTCTGACCAATTGCCACGTAGATACATTTAACGCCGCTGCCCTTCTGGTTGATGATCGCGTCGACGGCGACAGCGGTCTTGCCGGTCTGGCGGTCACCGATGATCAGCTCGCGCTGACCACGGCCGATCGGCACCATGGCATCAACGGACTTCAGGCCGGTCTGCATCGGCTGGTCCACCGACTTGCGCCACAGTACGCCAGGGGCGATCTTCTCGATGGGAGAAGTACCCTGTGTCTCAACCGGGCCCTTGCCGTCGATGGGGTTACCCAGCGAGTCGACAACGCGACCCAGCAAGCCCTCACCGACAGGCACCTCCATGATGCGTCCGGTGCAGGTGACCTTGTCGCCCTCGGTGATGTGTTCGTAGGGGCCCAGGATTACGGCACCGACCGAATCACGTTCGAGGTTGAGCGCCATACCAAAGGTGTTGTTCGGAAACTCCAGCATCTCGCCGGACATTACGTCAGCCAGGCCGTGAACGCGGGCGATGCCGTCGGTCAGACTGACCACGGTACCCTCGGTGCGTGCCTCGGTGACTGTCTCAAAGCCTGAGATGCGCTTTTTAATCAGTTCACTGATTTCTGATGGATTCAATTGCTGCATGTCTTGTGTCCTCTAACAGGTCCGGGTTCAGTGGGCTAGCGCGGCGGTCAGCTTTTCCAGCTTCGCAACCACTGAACCGTCGATGACCACGTCTCCAGCACGGATGATGGCGCCTCCCAGCAGAGACTCATCGATCTGGCATTCCAGGGTTACATCACGACCCAGGCGTTTCTTCAGGGCGTCGGCGATACTTCTCTGCTGCGCCTCGTTAAGCGCTGTTGCAGAGGTTACCTCGGCGACGATCGTCCCTTCGATAGCGGCGCGTTCCGCTTCAAAGAGTTCTGCCACTTCAGGCAGAACGGACAGACGGTCATTCTCGGCCAGTACGCGAATCATGTTCTTGCCTGCGGCGTTAAGCTTCTCGCCGCAGATCTCAATAAACAGATTCGCCAACTGGTCGCTGTCGAAACGTGGGCTGTCGATAATGGCAACCATATCTTCATCGGCGGCCACTGCGGCAGCGAACTGCAGCATCTCGGACCAGCCTTTGAGGTCGCCCTGCTCCTGTGCCAGGGAGAAAATTGCCTGTGCGTAGGGGCGTGCGATCGTAATATTTTCAGCCATGGCTCTTTGACCTTAAATTTGTGAAACAAGGTCTTTAAGCAGGTCGTCGTGTGCCTTTTCGTCGATTTCCCGACTCAACACCCTGCCCGCGCCGGCAACAGCAATGGAGACAACCTGACCACGCAGGTGCTCCTTGGCACGGTTAACTTCCTGCTCAATTTCCGCATTGGCTGCGGCGACGATACGCTCGCCTTCAGTACGTGCGGTCTCTTTGGCCTCTTCCACGATCTCGCTGGCGCGCTTCTGTGCCTGGGCGATAATGGTGGAAGCCTCCTGTTTGGCCTCACCGATCACCTCCTTGGCACGCTGATCCGCCAACTCCTTCTCGTGCTTGCCGCGCTCGGCGGCGGCCAGACCATCAGCGATCTTCTTTTTACGCTCCTCGAGCGCAGACATAATCGGTGGCCATACAAATTTCATGCAGAACCACACGAAGAAGATGAAGCTAATGGCTTGCCCTATCAGGGTCGCATTAATGTTCATGCCTGTACCTCGTGTTGATAACTGGTATTTCTATCTGGAAAGAGCTCCGGATCGATTAACCAGCCAGCGCGAACAGTACGTACATGGCAAGACCAACAGCGATCATCGGAACCGCGTCAACCAGGCCCATTACGATGAAGAACTGGGTACGCAGCATCGGGATCAGTTCAGGCTGACGTGCAGCACCTTCGAGGAAACGGCCACCGAGGATGCCGATGCCGACAGCGGCGCCTACCGCACCCAGGCCCATCATGATTGCACCAGCGATAACCAATAATGCTTGTTCCATTTTAGTCTCCTGTTTCTTAAAGTTTAAAAAGTGATAAAGGTTTTAATACGAAATCTAGTGATGTTCCTGATGCGCCATATCCAGGTAAACGATGGTCAGCGTCATGAAGATAAACGCCTGCAGCGTGATAATAAGGATGTGGAAGATCGCCCAGCCCAGTTGCAGGAAGCCGGCAAAACCGCCCAGCACCCAACCGGCACCGTACATAATGGCGATAAGGATGAAGATCATCTCACCGGCGTACATGTTGCCGAACAGTCGCAGTGCCAACGAGAGGGGCTTGGCGATAAGGCCCACGCCTTCCAGCACGAGATTGACCGGAAACAGCCACTTGGGGAAGGGCTGAAAAGCCAGCTCCCCGATAAAGCCGCCGAGGCCTTTCATTTTGATACTGTAGTAGATCACCAGCGCAAATACCGACAGCGCCATACCGAAGGTGGCGTTGGGATCGGTGGTGGGCACCACCTTCATATAGGGGATGCCGGCCATTGTCGCCAGCTCGGGCAGGAAGTCCACGGCGATGAGGTCCATGAAGTTCATTAACCAGATCCAGACGAAGATGGTCAGTGCCAGCGGCGCCACAATATTATTCTTCGCGGTAAACGAGCCGCGCACACTGTTATCGATGAACTCGACAGTCCACTCAACGAAGTTCTGCAGCCCGCTGGGGGTGTCGGCGCTGGCCTTTTTGGCCGCCTTGCGGAACAGCCAGATGAAGATCAGGCCGAGAAAGAAGGACCAGCCCAGGGTATCCAGGTGAAATGCCCAGAAACCCATCTCTGCAGCCTCTTCGGCGCCGTGGGCGATACCCCAGCTGCCGTCGGGGTGCTGTCCGAAGGTCAGGTTTTGCAGGTGGTGCTTGATATATTCCGAGGAGGTAAGCTGTTCGCTACTAGCCATGTTTACGTCTCGCACTTGATTCCAGAAACCATCCGTACACCAGCACCACCTGGGCGATGATGTAGCCGCCAAGCAGTGGCATCGGCTCCAGCCGCAGCATCCCGATGCCGACGGCGAGCAACACCACTGTGGCTATCAATCTTTCCGCTGCGCAGCGATAGAGGTATCGCAAGTTTCGCCCGGCGTTGAGTCCCGCTATGCGGTCGGCGCGTCTTAGCTGCCTGGCCTGCAACAGGGTAGTGAGTGCGACGATGAGACTGCCGTACAGGACGGCCAGTCCTGCCTGCCAGCCCATTGCCAGCCAGAAGAGCGCAACGGAAACAGACACTATAACCATTTGGAAAATGGTTACTTTCTGCTGCGCAGTTCGCTGCGCCTGGGCGTAATGCATCATGTTTACCTGAACGTCGCCGCATTAAAAGTTACTGATTTACTGTTACAGCAATGTAAAACAGGGCGTATGGCAAAGCTCTCAGCGGCGCGAAAGTATATCCAGCGGTGGCGCTAGGGTCAATGATGAATGGATAAAAAAACCTTATATTAGCGCGGACTTCTGTTTGGGTAGCGGGGGCGCTGGGAGGCCGTCGCCAGTCGTCAATCGGCTGCGAATATTGACCCTTTTACTGACAAATGGCAAATTTAATTATTTGATGTGCTCAAGGATACCGTCGAGTTCATCGAGGCTATTGTACTGGATCACCAACTTACCCTTGCCCTTGGCACCATGCTGAATCGCCACCCGGGCACCGATCTTCTCTCCCAGCTCCTGCTCCAGGCGGTGGATATCCGGATCGACCGGCTGCGCGCTCTTTTTGGCTGGCCCGTCGGCCTGCTCCTGGGTGCGCTTGACCAGCCGTTCGGTCTCGCGCACGCTCAGCCCCTTGGCCACCACGGCACGCGCCACCTGACTCTGCTTCTCACCCTCGAGCGCCAGCAGGGCACGGGCATGCCCCATCTCCAGGTCGCCGTTCTCCAGCATCCGTTTGACATCATCGGTAAGACCGAGCAGTCGCAGCAGGTTGGAGACCGAGGCACGTGAGCGCCCCACTGCCTCGGCGGTCTGCTGGTGGGTCAGGCCGAACTCCTCGATCAGGCGGTGCAGCGCCATCGCCTCTTCCATCGGATTGAGCTCTTCGCGCTGGATGTTTTCGATCAGCGCCATCGCCATGGCAGCCTGATCCGGCACATCACGCACTACCGCCGGGATCTCGTGCAGACCGGCCAGTTGCGCGGCGCGCCAGCGGCGCTCGCCGGCGATGATCTCATAGCGATCAGCGGAGACCGGACGTACCACAATGGGCTGGACCACACCCTGGGCGCGGATGGAGTTGGCCAACTCCTCCAGGGTATCGGGATGCATGTCGATACGCGGCTGATAGATCCCCCGCTGCAACAGCTCCACCGGGATGTTGCGCAGCATGCCGTCGGCCTCAGCCTGCTCCGGCGTGACCGGGGTTGTCCCCTCCATCGCTCCGGCGCCGCTGCTACCCAGCAGTGCCTCCAGCCCCTTACCCAATCCTCGTTTTTTCGCTGCCATCAATCTTTTATCCAACTCAAATCAAAAGCACTCACCGCAAAGGCGCAGAGACGCAAAGAAAAACCATTCAGAAATATGCACCATAAATTAAGTCCGATATTACAGATATTACCCGCCGTTCGTACCGAATTCTGCTTCGTGATCAATCACCTCTGCGTCTTTGCGCCTCTGCGGTGAACAGTTAAACCGCCTCTTTTTGCTGTTCGCCGGTACGGCGCAGAATCTCACCGGCCAGCGCCAGGTAAGCCACCGCACCGCGGGAGGTGCGGTCGTACTGCAGTGCCGGGATACCGTGACTCGGTGCCTCGGCCAGGCGTACATTACGCGGGATCACGGTACGGTAGACCTTGTCGCCGAAATGCATGATCAGCTGACCCGACACATCGCCGGAGAGGTTGTTGCGCGGGTCGTACATCGTGCGTAACAGCCCCTCGATCTCCAGATTCGGGTTAACCGAGCCGCGGATCTCCTCGATGGTATTGAGCAGCGCAGTCAGCCCCTCCAGGGCGTAGTACTCGCACTGCATCGGAATCATCACCGAATCGGCCGCTACCAGCGCGTTGAGGGTCAGCATATTCAGCGAGGGGGGACAATCGATCAGAATAAAGTCGTAGTTGTCGCGAATCGGCTCCAGCGCCTTGTTCAGCCGCTGCTCCCGCGCCACCATCATGTTCATCAACTCCACCTCGGCGGCAGTGAGATCGCCGTTGGTGGGGAGTACATCGTAAGTGGAGGCCTCGGCATGGACGATGGCGTCGATCGCGGGTGCCTTGCCCAGTAGCACATCGTAGGTGCTGACTGTCAGGCTGTTTTTATCGACACCGCTGCCGACAGTGGCGTTGCCTTGCGGATCAAGGTCGATCACCAGCACCCGGCGCCTGGTCGCCACCAATGAGGCACCCAGGTTGATGCAGGTGGTGGTCTTTGCCACCCCCCCCTTCTGGTTTGCCACCGCGATTATCTTGCCCATACTCTTACCCCACTGCTTGACTGTCCGCTGTCACTGTTCGTGTCTGATACGCAACAGGTGTCGCTGCTCCTGCTCCAGTCCCGGCACCCTTAGCGGGATCACCTCATCAAGGCAGAACCCCTGCGGCAGCGCGGCCAGCTCCTCATCGGGAACGACCCCTTTCATCGCCAGAAATTCCCCATTCCGGGTCAAAAGATGACGGGAGTTTGTCAGGATATCAGTAACCGAGGCAAAAGCGCGAGTAATTATACAATCGAAGGGACGCTCATCGTGATACTGCTCCACTCGGGCATGCACCACCTCTACATTCTCCAACCCCAGCACCGCCCTGGCCTGGATCAGAAAACGGGTCTTCTTGCTGTTGGCGTCGAGCAGCACGAACCGCCGCTCGGGAAAGACCAGCGCCAAGGGTATTCCCGGCAAACCGCCTCCGGTTCCCACATCGATGATGCGCTCCCCCTCAAGATGCGGCACCACCGCCAACGAATCGAGCAGATGGCGGGTCACCATCTCCGCCGGGTCGCGCACCGCGGTCAGGTTATAGGCCCGGTTCCACTTGGCCAGCAACTCCACATAGGCGATAAGGCCATCCCGCACCGCCTCCGGCAGATCCAGCCCCAGCCGCTCCAGCCCCGCATCCAGTTTCGCCCTGAGATCAGTCACAGAAAACCCCATTCACCGCAGACGCCGCCAGGGATGGCGGTGGTAGACAATGTCGGGAACATATTGTCGAGGCGCAAAGGTCGCAAAGGAAATCCAATTTCACCAACACCTTAAAGCCGGGTAGGCAACTGCTCACCCCAATCTGTACTAATTGCGCCAGCATTGCAGTCATTTAACCCTTTGCGCTCTTTGCGCCTTTGCGGTGCGATGCCTTTTTCAGATGGACCAGCAGGATGGAGATGGCGGCGGGGGTGAGGCCGGGGATGCGCGAGGCCTGGCCGATGGTGGCGGGGCGGTTTTTCGCCAACTTCTCCTGCACCTCGGTGGAGAGGCCCCGCACCTGCGCATAGTCAAGGTCCTCGGGCAGGGCGGTATCCTCATGGCGACGCGCCTTTTCGATCTCCTCACGCTGCCGCTCAATGTAGCCGGCGTACTTGGCCTGTATCGCCACCTGCTCGGCCACCTGCGGGTCGTCCACCGGCACCAGCTCCGGCATCAGCTTGAACAGGTCGCTGTACTCCACGTCGGGGCGGCGCAGCAGCTCGGCCAGGCGATACTCCCTGCCCAGTTCGCCGCCCAGCACCTGCTCGGCATTGGCCGCCTTGCCCGGGTGGACGAAGGTGCGGTGCAGTCGCTGCTGCTCCGCCTCAATCGCCTCACGCTTGACCTCGAACACCGCCCAGCGCACATCGTCCACCAGTCCCAGCTCACGTCCCGCCGGGGTCAGGCGCAGGTCGGCGTTATCCTCGCGCAGCATCAGGCGGTACTCGGCGCGTGAGGTGAACATGCGGTAGGGCTCGGCGGTGCCGCGGGTGATGAGATCGTCGATCATCACCCCGATGTAGCCCTCGTCGCGGCGCGGTGACCAGGCATCTCTCTCCTGCACCTGCCGCGCGGCATTCAGTCCGGCGACCAAGCCCTGCGCCGCCGCCTCTTCGTAGCCGGTGGTGCCGTTGATCTGTCCGGCGAAGAATAGCCCCGGCATATGCTTGGTCTCCAGGCTGAGTTTGAGGTCGCGCGGGTCGAAGAAGTCGTATTCGATGGCGTAACCGGGACGGGTGATCACCGCCCGTTCAAAGCCGCGCATCGAGCGTACCAGCGCCAGCTGCACATCGAACGGCAGCGAGGTGGAGATCCCGTTGGGATAGACCTCATGGGTGGTCAGCCCCTCGGGTTCGACGAAGATCTGGTGCGAGAGCTTGTCGGCAAAACGCACCACCTTGTCCTCGATGGAGGGGCAGTAGCGCGGCCCCACCCCCTCGATGATGCCGCTGTACATCGGCGAGCGATCCAGCCCGCCACGGATGATCGCATGGGTCTGCTCGTTGGTATGGGTGATGTAGCAGGGTACCTGCTCCGGGTGCTCCTCCGGCCGGCCGAGAAAGGAGAAGACCGGTGCCGGGTCATCGCCGGCCTGGGGCTCCATCACGCTGTAGTCGATAGTCCGTCCGTCGATGCGCGGCGGGGTGCCGGTCTTGAGTCGCTCGACCCGAAAGGGCAACTCGCGCAGCCGGTGGGCCAGCGCATTGGCCGGCGGATCGCCGGCGCGGCCGCCCTGGTAGTTCACCTGGCCGATATGGATCACCCCGCCGAGGAAGGTGCCGACGGTCAGCACCACCGCAGGGGCCTCAAAACGCAGCCCCATCTGGGTGACCACGCCGGTGACCCGCTCCCCCTCGACCACCAGATCCTCCACCGCCTGCTGGAACAGGGTGAGATTCGGTTGGTTCTCCAGCGCCTGGCGCACCGCCGCCTTGTAGAGCTGACGATCCGCCTGGGCGCGGGTGGCACGCACCGCCGGCCCCTTCGAGGCGTTGAGGATACGAAACTGGATCCCGCCCTTGTCGATGGCGCGCGCCATCAGTCCGCCCAGCGCATCGACCTCCTTGACCAGGTGGCCCTTGCCGATACCGCCGATGGCCGGGTTGCAGGACATCTGCCCCAGGGTGTCGATGTTGTGGGTCAGCAGCAATGTGCGCACGCCCATACGTGCCGCCGCCAGGGCCGCCTCGGTGCCGGCGTGACCGCCGCCCACCACAATGACATCAAATGAATCGGGATAGATCATGAATATTCACCAAAAGGGCCGCACAGTCACGACTGGCTGAAGTACTGCTGCAGGTACTCGTCGAAGCGCAGGTCGTCCGCCGACTCGATCTCGGCCTGCTTGCGCAGGGAGCGCTCGGCCATCTCGGCAAGCATCTGCTCCCGTTCAGCGTCGATCGGCAGTTCGGCGAAGTACCACTGGTGCTCCAGCGATTTGCGCCGGGCAAACTCAAAGAAGCTCTCCTTGCCGCTGCGCATCTCCGCCAGCATGCGTGCCGAGGGGGTCAAATCCGGGTTCTCCACGGCACGGCGCTGGCGCGCCAGTGCCTGGTGGTAGGGGCGTTTGGTGGTGTTGCTGTCGAGCAGATCGCAGACCGCCTCCATCCCCTCACAGATCTCCACGGCCCACTGGCGCAGGGTGATACTCTTGCCGCAACGCTTGAGCTCCAGTCCCGGTTCACGCCCCCGGTGCGCCGCCAGCATCTCGTTCTGATCGATCTCGACACGCTCCTGCGGGGTGATTGGCGGACTGTCGGAGAGCAGGCAATAGAGGAACAGCGCTTCAATGAAATAGAGCTGGGCTTCATTGATCCCCAGCGGATCGAAGGCGTTGACATCCAGCGAACGCAGCTCCAGATAGCGCACACCGCGGCGTTTAAGCGCCAGCGAGGATTTCTCATCGCCCTGCAACAGCTGCTTGGGGCGCACCGTACTGTAATACTCATTCTCGATCTGCAGAATGTTGGCATTGAGCTGGCGATACTCGCCGTCGACCTTGACCCCGATCGCTTCATACTCCGGACTGGGCGTGTTAATAGCGCAGCTGAGGCTCTCCACATAATCGTTCAGGCTGTCATAGTTGGCCTTGATACCGACCTCGTTCTCCTTGTTGTTCTGGTAGCCGATATCGCCCATGCGCAGGGAGGTGGCGTAAGGCTCGTAATAGGTGAACTCGTCGTATA